>DATJFH010000313.1:0-18847 GCA_035495815.1 Bryobacteraceae bacterium | reverse complement strand
CGTTGCCTTTCTCATTGAAAGGAGTGCGGCCGAACTCACCGCCCCAGACCACGAGAGTGTCTTTCAGCATGCCTCGGGACTTCAGATCCGAAATCAGCCCGGCGATGGGCTTATCGGAAGCCCGGCAGCGCGCCGAGTGATTGCCCTCGATGTCGGTGTGGGCGTCCCAACCACTGCCCGATCCGGCGTACAGCTCGACGAACCGCACGCCGCGCTCCACCAGCCGCCGGGCCAGAAGACAATTCTGTCCGAAAACGGCGGTATCCGGGCTGTCCAGGCCGTACAGCTTCTTCGTAGCCTCCGTTTCCTTACTCAAGTCGACCGCTTCCGGACCGCTGGTCTGCATCTGGTAGGCCAGCTCGTAAGCGCTGATGCGCGCTTCGAGCTCGGTGTCGCCGGGGTTCTCCGACGCAAAACGCTGGTTCAGTTCCTTCAAAAAATCGAGCTTGCTGCGCTGCTGCTTGTCCGTCGTCCCGGCGGGCGGCTTCAAATGCAGGATCGGCGTATCGCCCTGTCGGAATTGTGTCCCCTGGAAGGTCGCTTCGAGGAAGCCTGAGCTCCAGTTTTTCGGACCCCCCACGGGTTCTTTGTTATCTAACAAGACTACGAAAGAAGGGAGGTTTCGGTTTGCGCTCCCAAGGCCGTACGTCGTCCAGGCGCCCAGGGAAGGCCGGCCCGCCAGAATGGACCCAGTATTCATCTGGCAGACCGAGCCGACGTGATTCAGCCCGTCCGCCCAGCATGAGCGGATGATGGACATCTCGTCGACGTGCTGCGCGATGTGCGGATACCAGTCGGAGACCCACATGCCGCTCTGCCCGTACTGTTTGAAGGTGCGTTTGGAACCGAGCAGGGTATTGCCGGCCGTGCCCATGGCGGTGATGGGCTTGCCGAACGAGTCCGGCATCGGCTTCCCGCTGAGCTCGGTCAGCTTGGGCTTAGGGTCGAACAGATCGATGTGGCTGGGCCCGCCTTCCATGAACAGCCAGATGACGGATTTGGCTTTAGGCTCGTGATGCGGGTTGCGGGCGGCGAGCGGATCCGCCAGGGTCGACGCCGCCAGTAAGCCATCCTTCTGAAGCATGTTTGCCAGAGCGATTCCAGCCAGTCCGCTGCCGGCCCGGCGGAAAAAATCCCGGCGGGAGGAAACCTGCCAGTTGTGAGCCAATTTGGAGTTCATACGAAGCTCTCCGCTAATTCACATAGACAAATTCATTCGAATTCAGCAGCGCATGGCAGAGATCCACCAGAGCCGCCGCCCGCACCTTTTCCACACCCGCGGGAAGGTTGTCCGGCAGCGGCGTCTTCGGGTCGGTAGCCATGCGCTCGGCCAGAATCGAGGATTGCCGCGCCAGGAAGTCCAGCGCCGCCTTCCGTTCGCTGTCGCTGGGCGTGCGCGCAAAAGCAAGGCGATACGCGCGGTCGACCTGCGCTTCCGGACTCAGGCCGCCGTCATTGAGTACGCGCCCGGCCAGGGAACGGGACCAGTCCAGCACGAGGTCATTATTCAGCAGCTCCAGCGCCTGTGGCGCCGTGGTGGTGGTTGCCCTTCGCGGACAGCTCTCGTGCGTATCCGGCATATCGAAAACTTCGAACATCGGATAGCGCGTATTTCTGCGCACGAAGGTGTAGACGCTGCGCCGCTGCGTGTTCTCCGGAGTCTCGGACCGCTTCCAGCCCCCGCGCGGATCCACGCCTTGGGGCAGCGGCGGAAATACCCCGGGACCGCCCATTTTGAGGTTCAGCCGGCCGCTTGCCTGAAGCATCGCATCCCGGATCACTTCGCCTTCCAGGCGATGGCGATTGTAACGCCAGACCAGCTTGTCCTCCGGATCGATTTTGGCCGCCTCTTCATTGAACCTGGACGACTGCTGATAGGTGTTCGAAAGCATGATCAGCCGGTGCATTTTTTTGATGCTCCAGCCGTTCTCGACAAAGGTCGCGGTCAGGTATTCGAGCAATTCCTTGTTGGCCGGCCGCTCCCCCATGACACCGAAATCGCTCGGGGATCCCACGATGCCCCGGCCGAAATGGTAATGCCAGATACGGTTCGCCATGACGCGCGTGGAGAGCGGGTTCTGCGGATCGGCCAGCCAGTTGGCCAGCGCGCTCCGGCGCCCGGAAGAGTCCACTGCTTCCGGCGGCGTGATCTTGGCGTCCGTCGGATCGAGAATGGACAGGAAGCCCGGCTGCACTTCCTCCTTATAGGCGTCATAAACTCCGACTGCGAGCACGTGTGTCGCCGGCGAGCGCCTGCCGTTGTCGATCATGGCCTGGGCCACGGGAGGATCCGGCGGCTTGATCCCGTCGAACTTGGCCAGTTCCGCTTTCAACTCCGCCCAGCGCGTGGCATCGGCGCCTTTCAGCTTCTTGGCCACATCCTCAGGCGAATGTTCAAGCTGGGGCTTGACCTTGTAGTACATCTGCCACTGGATCGGGGTGCGCTGCTCGGGAGCGGTCGTGAACGATTCCTGAATTTCCGGGGGAAACTTGTCGAAGCTGTCCTTGAACAGCTTGGCCATCGCCGGCTGGACCAGTTTGTCCATTTCGCCGCGGATGTCCTTGGTCTTCTCCTCCCACACGGCGCGTTTTTCAGCCAGTTGCCGGCGCTGTGCCTCGGGCTCCAGACTGGCATTGTCCTCGATGCGCGTGTTGGCGAAGAATGCCTGAAGGCGGTAGTAATCCTTGTGCAGTATCGGATCGAACTTATGATCGTGGCAGCGGGCGCAACCGTACGTCATGCCCAGGAACGTGGCCGATACCGTATCGGTAATGTCGTTCAACAGCTCCTGGCGGCGCTGCATCAGGTTGCGGGCATTGCTCTCATCCGGAAAATGGCGGTTGAAGCCCGTGGCGATGAGCGCTGCCGGGTCGTTCGGGTACAACTCGTCGCCCGCGATCTGCTCTTTCATGAAACGGTCGTAAGGCTTGTCCTGGTTGAACGATTGGATGACGTAATCGCGGTAACGCCAGATGTTGGGACGCGTCTCATCGCTCTTGAAGCCCTCGCTATCGGCATATCGGGCGAGATCGAGCCAGTGGCGAGCCCAACGCTCCCCGTACCGGGGCGAGGCCAGCAGGCGGTCGACCACCTTCGCGAAGGCTCCGGGTGATTGGTCGCTGACAAACGCCTGTACTTCTTCAGGCGTCGGCAGCAAGCCAGTGAGGTCGATGGTGGCTCTGCGGATCAGCGTCACCTTGTCGGCTGGTGGCGCCGGCTTGAGTTTTTTCTCCTCGAGTTTGGCGAGGACGAAGGCGTCCACTTCGTTTTTCACCCACGCCGGATCCGCGGTTGCCGGGATCGCCGGCTTGATCACCTTCTGAAATGCCCACCAGCGGCGTTGCTGGGGGGTGAAGGGCTTCGACAACTCGGCGGCTAACAGGGTGGCGCCGGTTAGGGCAGCGAACAACGCGATTCGCTTCGTAGTGCTCATACGCGCTCCAAACGGACAAATCCACTCGAATTATATCATCAATGGGGCTTCAATGTTGTTGCAAAGATAAGGGCAAACGGCCGCTACCTGTTGGCCGCCGGGCCGTTCGTCCATCGAGTCCGGGCCGGGCCGGTGAGGCTCGAGGAGGTAGGCCCGGCCTACGGCGCGCTTCGGCATGAAAGGCTGCCATCGAGAATTGAAACCCGACGGGGCGCGTTGCCCCAACATGAGCGAGCACTCAGCGGCGATGTTGCTGTAGCTAACTCCAGCGCAGCAGGTCCGGACACGGCCGTGTCAACGGATCGTCGTAATGATTCGGACTCACGCGCAGCGCGTAGCCTAGACGGCCGGTGTGCCGAGGCGTAATCTCCTTCGAGAATACGGTCGCCCCTTCGAACTGTTCGGTCGACGGCAGCACGATCACTTCCGTATCTTCGAGGTTGCCGCCCGGTCCGATCCTGCCCAGCACCGCTTCTACCCTCACATCTTTCGGCTGGAGGCCGGCCAGATCTACAGCCGCGCGCACAACCAGAGTCTTCCCGCTGGTGACCGCGCCGACCGGCGCCGGACTGGTCTCGACGATGCGAACGCGGTCCCAAACCTGGGCTATACGCGCGTTCCACGAAGCCTTCTCTCTTGCATTCTCGAAGCCCTGCCGGCACAACGAAATCATGGCTGTGTGGGCGGGCTCGTAAAGTTGGGTCATGTATTCGGTGACCATCCGCCGACAATCGAACTGCGGGCTCAAATACATCAACGACTGCTTAATTCGCCGCAGCCAGTCATAATGCGCCGACTGGCCTCGCTGCTCGAAGAACATGGGCACGATCTCGTTTTCGAGCAGGTAATAGATGGCGCTCGAATGAATGCTGTCCTGTTCCTCCCAATAGGGCTCGCGGTCGCCGATCGCCCATCCCCCGGAATTCTCGTACGCTTCGTCGAACCAGCCGTCCAGGATGCTGAGGTTCAACACGCCGTTGATTCCGGCCTTCATCCCGCTGGTCCCGCAGGCTTCTTCCCCGCGGCGCGGGGTGTTCAGCCACAGGTCCACTCCCTGGACCATCTCCCGCGCGACCTTCATATCGTAGTCTTCGATAAAGACAAGCCGCTTCCACAATTCGGGATGGCGGGAGAGCTGCACGATTTCCCGTATGAAACTCTTCCCCGGCTGATCGCGCGGATGGGCTTTGCCGGCGATGATGATCTGCACGGGCCGGTCCTTGTCGGAGAGGATGCGCCGCAGTCGATCCACGTCGCGAAACAGCAGCGTGGCTCGTTTGTACGTCGCGAACCGGCGCGCGAACCCGATGGTGAGCGCATTCGGATCCAGCACTTCTCCGGCGCGCTTCAATTCCGCGGCCGAGGATTTCCTCCGCAGCGCGGCTTCCGTCTGGCTCTGGCGGACAAACGAGATCAGCCGGCGCTTGCGCCGCCGGTGAACTTCGAGCAGCTCCTCGTCAGGAATGTCGCGCACCTGTTCCCAGGAGGCAAAATCATTCACCCGGTCCCGCCAGTCCGGCTGCAGGTACTGATCATAGAGCGCCGCCAGATCTCCATTGAGCCAGGTGGTCAGATGGACGCCATTGGTCACCGCAGTGATCGGCACTTCCCAAACCGGCAGTTGCGGCCAGAGCCCGGACCACATTTCCTGCGAGACTTGACGATGCAGCCGGCTCACGGCATTCCGGTAGGAGGATGTCTTGAGCGCCAGAACCGCCATGGAAAAGCGCTCGTCGCCATCGTTCGGATCGCGCCTTCCGAGCGACAGGAGCTGGTCGAAATTGATTCCGGCTGTCTGGCAGTATTCCTGGAAGTAGAAATACATCATGCCGGGATCGAACAGGTCGATTCCCGCCGGCACCGGAGTGTGCGTCGTAAACACGTTGTTCACGCGACACGCCTCCAGAGCCTCCTCGAAATTCAGCTTCTGTTCCAGCATCAGCAGGCGGATGCGCTCCAGAGCGAGAAAGGCCGAGTGGCCTTCATTCATGTGGTACACGGTCGGCTGCAGGCCGAGCGCGTTCAGCGCGCGCAACCCGCCGATCCCAAGCACGATCTCCTGGCGGATGCGCTTGTCGCTGTCCCCGCCGTAGAGTTGATCGGTGATGTCCCGGTCCTGCTGGAGATGGTTGTCCGGGATGTTGGAGTCGAGCAGATACAGGCTGACGCGGCCTACCAGCAGGCGCCACACTTGCAGCCACACCGGCCCGGATGGCAGCTTGACCGTCACCTTCAGATTCTGCCCGGCCGAGTCGCGCACCGGGAGGACAGGCAGCGTGAAGAAATCGTTGGTTGGATAGCGCTCCTGCTGCCAGCCATCCTGATTCAGATACTGCCGGAAATACCCTCCCTGGTAAAGCAGGCCGACGCCCACCAGCGGAATCGATGTATCGCTGGCTGATTTCAAATGATCGCCGGACAGGATGCCGAGGCCGCCGGAGTAGATCGGCAGGCACTCGGTAAGTCCGTACTCCGCCGAAAAGTAGGCAATCAGCGGACCGCCGGCTTCGGAATCCCGCTGCTTGATGTGAGCGTCGTAACGCTCGCAGGCAAGGTTATAGAGCGCCAGATAACGCGGATCGGCGGCCAAGCGGTCGAGCGTAGACTGGGACACCCGCCCCAGCAGGGCCACGGGATTGTAGCCGCATTCGCGCCACAGTGCCGGATCGAGCCGTCGGAACAGAGCGCGCAGTATCGGCTCCCAACTCCAAACGATGTTGTAGGCCAACTCCGACATCCTGGACAGGGCCGGGGGCAACGAGGGCCGGACGAGAAACTCACGAATGGGTCTGATTTGAAATGGCATCTTGCATGCGTCGGAAGCCCATAGCGTAGCACTGGGCGCAGCTTAAAGGTTAGCATCGCCTTTCGCTTGCTTGCCAGCGCGGCCCGGAGGTGCAAAAGCCTGCCCCAACCTGACTGGCGGCTGCTGATTCTTTGTATCAGCAGCCGGATGGTCAGGAGTTTGCGCTTGCTGGGCCGCGTGGCCGCCTGTTGTTCGCCCGGTGGTCAGCGCGTCGGCAACTGCTCACCGCTTACTGGTGATCCAAGGCGGGCAGTAGGTTTTGGGCGACGGCCTCGCTGATGACTGTTCCGCCGGGCTGGCCAGGCTGTCAGCGAGCGATCGATGCACGAGTATCCTGCGTCGATTGGACGGGAACCATTTCTACTATGCTCCGTTGATTTGCCTTGTCGGCGCGCTGCTGACCTGCCGACAAAAAAGAGCGCCGCGCGGGTCTCAGGCGCCGCGGTCTTCGACACCCGCTGTGTCTTGCCGCTCTCGCTTCCGGATTACTGCCTGCCTCCGCGTTGATCCCTCCGCGCACCCGGATTCCGAGAGCGCTGGTGGTGGCCAGCAGCACTTGCGATGGGGCGCGGCGGAATGCTTCGCCGGCGGGCTTGTCTGACGGCGGACACCGGCGCGCTACGCCCGGCTCGGGCAAGAGCTCGGAGATATACTGCTTTGCCCGCTATTTCTTCTCCGGGGCAGGAACTTCGATAGGACCGCTGTCCAGTCCCGTAATCCGGATGGTTTTCGGACCGGACGGCTCGGGCGGCGGGGCGGGCGCAGTAACTGCCTTGGGCGCCGCGCCAGTCTTGGCCGACCGGACCTCTGCGATGAGCTTCTCGACTTCAGCACGGCTGAGATCGAGAGCCATCTTCACGCGCGTGCTTTCGGAGGTGATCGTGATTTTCTTCATCATCTCCATGGCGGCCGGCGACTGGCTCTGGCTCATGGCGCCCAGCGCCAGCAGGCCTTGCAGCCCCTGGGCCATGGTCTGTGCTGAAGCATCGTCCTTGGCCAGCAAGTTAATATGCAAACCAAATCCCTCGCCGAAGCTGATCCCAAGCTCCGTGCTCTTTACTCCCGCGAACATCTGGGCCGCGGCCGGGGGCGCTTCCTTGAGGGCGCCGGCAGGGATATCGACGATCATCCAGACCTGGTTATTGGCGGACAGCGGCCCTATTCCGGCCAGAATGCCACGGCCTGGAGCGCCGAGCTTGCCCGCCTTGATCCGATCGATGGCGGCGCGCAGTTCACGGCGATCGCCCGCCAGGATCGTGCTTTCGTCCAAGAGGGCGACTCGCTGCTCCGCCCCAGCCCTGGCGCCCTCGGCGGGCGTGCGTGGGCCTTCGATCAGGTCCACCCCCCGGTACTTCTCCACGGCGACGCCCTTGGGAACCAAACCTTTGAGCAGATCCGGCTTGAAGCGCCCTTTGACGACGACCAGCACGGGCGGTTGGCCGGCAGCCTTGTTCAACGCCGCGGCCGACGAGGCTACCACCACCGACTCCACGTCATTGAGCAGCATGTCCTGGAGGGCTTGCGCTTCAGACGCGGACGGCAAGCCTTTCTTGAGCTGCTCGGTGAGGATACCACCCACCGGGGAGGCCACGATCTTGCGCCATTCAATGCCAAAAACGAGCCCTGCGTCCGGTTGCACCAACCCCAGGCTGGATTGAGCCTGGGCGGCGAAACTGCAGAGACCGGCCAGACAGAAAGTCGTCGCGAGTTTTCGCATGGTTCTTTATCGTCAGAAATACAGGTTTTCACCAGCCTGTGTTATTGTCAGAAAGCCTGGAGAAGCAAACAGCCATGATTGTTTCCAATCGATTGCATCGCCGCGACGCCATCCGGCTGGCCGGCGCGAGCCTGGCCTCGGCGTGGGCCCTGCCCGCGGAGAACCGGGACCCGGCTGGGGTGGCCAAGAAAAAATCCGAGGAATTTCACGGTTTGAAGGTCGGCATGACCTCCTATTCCACGCGGAAGCTTTCAGTGGACGACACCATCGCGTGCTGCCGCCGCGTGGGCATTCAGTACATCGCGCTGAAAGATGTTCACCTGAAGTTGACCAGCACGCAGGAAGAGCGCTCCTCGATGCGCAAGAAGTTCGCGGATTCCGGGATTCAGATCGTCGGCTGCGGGGTGATTTACCTGCGCAAAAACACCGAGGAGGAAGTCCGGACGGCGTTCGAATACGCCCGCGACATCGGCGCGAAGACTATCACGATCGGCGTCAATCGCGAGACCGTGCCTACGGTAAGCAAAGTGATCAAGGATTTCGACCTGCTGGCGGCGATTCACAATCATGGTCCGCAGGACAAGTTGGGAGCCTTCTCTCCGCTGGACGTACTGGAGTGGCTGGCCGCCGCGGACAAGAAGATCGGCGTCTGCATGGACGTCGGCCACACTTTCCGCTGCGGCGTGGATCCGGCAATGGTGGCCTCGAAACACGGGCCCCGCCTTTACGACATCCACATCAAAGACATCAGCGAAGCCACCGCCAAGGCAAAGGGCGCTCCGCTTGGACGCGGCGTGATCGACATCGTGGGCCTGCTGAAGGCGCTGGTGAAGAACCGTTATGCGCATCTGGTGGCGCTCGAGTACGAAGGCGAAGGCGACAACTTGGTAGCCTCGATCGCCGAGTGCATCGCCTTCGAACGGGGCGTGCTGTCGCTCGTGTGAAGCTCCGGGCCGGCTGGGCCGTTTTCGCGCTCGCGGCGGCCGCCATCGGACCCTACTATCTCTGGGCGGTGCGTTCGGCCGGCGGTAAATTCGACTGGGGCTACGACCTCGGCGGCTATTACGACTATCTTGGCAGAGGATTCGCCAGCGGCCGGCTCTCGGTCCCCATCGAGCCCAATCCGAAGCTGCTGTCGCAGCCTGATCCGTGGGATCCGGCGGTCGATGACTCGCTGAAGATGCAGGATATGGCGCTCTACAACGGGCGCTATTACCTGTACCACGGCGCTGCCCCGGCGGCTCTTCTTTTTGCCCCCTGGCGCCTGGCCACCGGCCACGACCTGCCCGAGAATTTCGCCCTGTTCCTCCTCTGCTTTGGCGGATTCCTGTTTTCCTGCGGCGCGCTCCTCCTAATTTTGGATTTGGCCGGGGCGACGCCAGCGCCATGGCTGCTCGGTACGATGCTGCTGGCGCTCGGCGTCTGCCAGTCGGTCCCGTATTTGCTGAGCCGCGTCTGGGTCTACGAGATCGCCATCGGCGGCGGCTACTTTTTCATCTCGGGCGCGGTGTATTTCCTGGCGCGCGGCATTGACTCGGATCGCGAGCCGCTGTGGTTTGCTCTATCCGGGCTCCTGTTCGGACTGGCGGTCGCCTGCCGGCCGCACCTCGGACTGGCGGGCGCCATGGCCGCGGCCGCCCTATGGTTCCGGCTCTCCCGTTCGCGAGCCGGGGTGTCTGCGTTTGCGATTTCCTTTGCGCTCGTTGGCGCGGTCATCGCGCTCTACAATTACGCGCGCTTCGGGAACCCGCTCGAATTCGGGATCCGCTACCTGCTGGCCGGAGCGGACCAGAACCGCATCAAGCTCGATCCGCGCTATGTCCTCCCCGGCCTCTACTTCAATCTGTTCTGCCTGCCCGAATTCGGTCCGGTATTTCCGTGGATCCGCGCGGTCTTCCGCTATCCTTTTGATTCAGCAAACTACCCGTTTCCGCCGGGATATTTTATCGAGCCCGCGGTGGGCGCGTTCTGCACCACTCCGTTTCTTCTCGGGATCCTGCCGGCTGGAAATCGCAACATCCGCGTCCTGCTGGGAGCGATGCTCGCGGCGGCTGCCGGAATCCTGTTGTTCCTAGCGGCCACCGGATTCACGACCCAGCGCTATGAGGTAGATTTCCTGCCGCTGGCAACGCTGGTTGCCCTGGCCGCGTGGGGAATCCGCATTGCGAGGACAAAGGGACTGGCGCGCGTCATGCTGACGGTGGTTTTAACGGTAGCTCTTGGCTATAGCGCTGTCGCGAACCTGGCGCTCGGCATTGCCGGGCCCTATGACGAAATGCTGAAAAACCGCCCCGCGCGCTGGGTGCGGATCGCGCAGTGGTTCAGCCCGCTGGAACGGTACCGGCCCCGGCTGAACCCGAACCTCACGGTCGAGGCCACGGCGCGGCTTACCCGGCAGCCGGCGGGGTCCCGCGAACTTCTGGTCTCGATCGGACGAGGCCCATACCTGCATTCGCTGTATGCCGAGCATACAGATGGATCGATCCGGCTGATCATGAAATCGGAGCTCTCGACGGCCTCATACGAGATTCCGGCAGGCGAGACGCCGGAAGGCGGCGAATCGAGACTCCGGATCGCCTACTCTTCGACGGCAGGTAAGATGACCGTGGCGGTGAACGAGCAGCCGGCGCTGTCGCTGGATGTCCCTACGCTGGTGATGGCCGCTTCCGAAGTAGCGGCCGGAGAGGCGGGGCGGATTCGTATCACCAGGATTACCTGCCGCGCGGAATAATCCGCCCCCGGGGAGTTCTATCCAGATCGGAGTCCCGGTCTCCCGGGTAGGGTTGAGGCAGAGTTTCCAGGCTGCTCTTACGCGCCGCGGACCGGATTGCTCCATCAGCGCTCAAAAGGCGCCGCGAATGACTGCGACGGCTCCCTTTTCGGAGTTGAGACCTCCAGCCGGCGCCCATCCGTCCGGATGGTCACGAGGCCCAGCGAGTCCGTGCGCAGGACGCAGACTCCCCGCGCCGCCAGCCTGGCCAGTATGTCGGGGTGCGGATGACCATAGGAATTTTCGAACCCCGCCGAAATCAGCGCGAACGCGGGATGGATGGAATCGAGCAGCGCAGGCGTGCTCGAGGTCTTGCTCCCGTGATGCGCGACCTTCAGAACATCGGTTCGCTCGATCAGATTTTCCGCCAGCAATTCCGCCTCGACCTGCCGCTCGATGTCGCCGGTCAGCAATACGGAACGGTCTCGGTACCTCAACCGAAGCGTCAGCGAATCATTGTTGCGGGGCGCGGCCCCCGGCTCATAGCCCGGGCCGGGAGTCAGGACCTGCGCCACCGTCCCTCCATACGGGAATGGGCCGCCCCGGCGCATCGGACGGATCTTGACGCCGGATTGCCGCGCCCGCTCCCGGAGCGCATTCCAGGACGGACTGTCCGGTGTCACCCCAGTCCACAACTCCGATGGATGGAAGTTCTCGAGGATGGCGCTCAGCCCGCCAATGTGGTCCTCATGTGCGTGCGTCAGCGCCACCACGTCCAGCCGCCGGATCGAACGGCTCCACAAGTACGGCGAGACCACGTCCTCACCGATGTCGAGCTTGGACTTCACTCTGGATCCGAATACCGGAATGCCGCCTCCATCGACGAGCATAAGCCTGCCGTCCGGGAAAGCCACAAGGACGCTGTCACCCTGTCCCACATCGATGGCGGTGACTTCGAGAATCCCCGGCGCAATCCGCGGCGCGAACGGCGCCCGGATCATGACAGCGATCAGCCCCAAAACGAGAGTCGCCGTCATCCAGCGCCACACTCGCGGCCCACGCTGAGCGCAGGCCAGAGCGATCAGCCCGGCGGCGATTCCGCACGCCAGCCACAACGGCGGTCCGGGGATGCGCCAGTTGGGTTCCCGTAAGGCATGGGCATGCACCGTCCACTTCGAGACCGCCAGCAGCACCGCTCCCGCTTCGGCCGCCAGGGACCAACCGGTCACCATCGCCACGAACCCCACCGGCACCGCCATCCCCAGCGCCGGGATGATCACTGCGTTGGCGGTAAGTCCCGATATCGAGACGCGGTGAAAGTAAACGGCCATCGGCAGCGCCAACCCCACTTGCACCGCCGCCGAAGTCAGCGTCAATTCGTAAAGAAAGAATACGGCGCGCGCCGGTGCGGCTATCAGGAACCGGGTCAGCCAGGCGGGCCATCGCGTCCAGACCTGCAGCGTCTCCGCCAGCAGCCGGATCTCCACGCGAAACTGCGCCACTCGCGGCGGCATGCGGCGGTCGCGCTCCGCCTCACCGAGATGCGCTAGGCTCGCATGCAGCGGCCCGGAGGTCCGCTCGATGACAGGCGCCGCCAGCGCACCCAGGAAGCCCACCGCCAGAAACGTGAGCTGAAAACTGGGCTCGAACAGCTGTTGCGGATCGATCAACAGAAACCCGATTGCGATCGCCGCCAGAAGGTTGAGGATCCGCCGCTGGCGATAGAAGTAGCTGCCGACCAGGTAAACGGTGAGCCCCGCGGCCGACCGGATCACGGGCGTCTGCCATCCGGTTACCAGCGCGTACATCCAGGAAGCCGCCGCCGTGAGGGTCAAGGCGGGCATTTGAGGAACGAAACACATGCGGAGCAGAAACAGAAAAAATGCCGCCAGCGCCGCCACCTGCGTCCCGGAAATTACCAGCGCGTGAAACGTTCCCGTATGCCGGAAATCGTCGGTCCAGACGGTCTCCATTTTTGAGGTTTCGCCGAGCAGCAGCGCCTCCATCATGCCGGTCTCGTAGGGCTGGCCGAGGTACAATCTCTCCAGCTTCTCGAGCGCGGCGGACCGGATCCTGAACACGAGCGCTTCCCAGCGGGATCCGCAGCTTCCTGGCAAAACTTTGATGGCCGCTCCGGCCCGCGTCGAGGCGGTCCAATAGATCTGTTTGCGGGCGAGATACCCCGCGTAGTCGAATGCGCCGGGGTTTCCGAAATTGCGGCTTTTGCGAAGCCTGGCCTCAAACTCCACGTTCTGGCCGTACCGCAGTGAAGGGGGAGTCTCGCCCGGACGCAGATACACGCTGACCCGCGCCCGAGCGCCGGGCTCCAACTCCACGACGAACTGCTCGCGGCCTTCGGAGAACACCGGGGGTTCGACCACGCAGCCGGAGACAAGCAATGTTTCACGGCTGCCGGTTTCAATTTCCGGCGGCGGCCCGGGCCGATGCAGGACCCCGGTCAGCGCTCCGGTGGCGATCAGCGCCAGAAGGGCGCAAATCGACGCCAACCGGCGTGCTGCGCGCCGGAGGCTGATACCAGACAGGATGAGGAAAGCCGCAAATGCGAACAGCAGCTCGCGCGATTCGAATGGGACAAAGCGCGAAACGACAATTCCGGCGGCAATGGCAGCCAGCGGCGCGAGCAAAGGCTCCCGCAAAGTGGAAAACTGATTATCGCATTTTGCTACTTCATTCAGGACGGCCCGTGCCGGAGGACGTCAGAGCGGCGGAAGTTTCCCGGACTCGGGCGCCAGATTGGGTTCCTTCGGATCGGCTTGACGCGAAAAACGCAAGCAACTGCCGAAGCCATCTTATAGAACGCAGTAGAACCCGCCGTAATTGGACAAAAAGATTGACTACAGCGTGTGTTCCGGTATCATATTGCCATAGCTGTAGGGGCTCAGGGGATTCACGGGCCATCAGGAAGGTGAGTCATGAGATCGTCTGCCAAATTCTTTGCCTGCTGTGTATTGTCTGCGTTAATCGGCGCTCAGAGCGCCAGGGGGCAAAGCACCTTTGCTACCGTTACCGGAGTCGTCACCGACCCGGCTGGAGCCGCCGTACCGGGCGCCACTGTAGAGGCGATTCATAGCCAAACCAACTTCCGCTACACCGCCACTGCGAACGACGAAGGACAATACACCGTCGCGAACATCCTGGACGGAAGGTACACGCTCGAGGTGAAAGCCTCGGGCTTCCAGGAATACAAAGTCGAGAGTCTGGTGCTGACGGTGCGCGAGGTCCGCCGCGTCGACGTACAGCTTCAGCTCGGCCAGGTGGGGCAGACCGTCGAAGTAACCGGGGGTGTCTCGCTCATCGAGACAGAGACTGCCCGCATCGCCGATTACAAGGACCGCGTCGTACTGCGCAATCTGCCCCTGACCCTGCGCCGCGCGTGGGACTATTTCACGCTCTCGCCACAGCTCTCCTTCCAGCGGAGCGGTTTCCAGATGCGCTTCGCGGGAAGCCGCGACAACCAGGCCGAAGTCACCATGGACGGGACGAGCATCGCGCGTTCCGGCGGCGGTTTCGCCAGCGGCCCGCTGCTCGACCGGACGGAGGCATTCCAGGAAATGCGGATCGACATCGCCGGCAACGGGGCCGAGTTCGCCGTCATGGGACAGGTCTCCATGAGCAGTCGCTCCGGCACGAACGACTTTCACGGCACGTTCTCCGATTATTATTCGACTCCGGCCTTTAACGCGCGCAATCCGTTTGCGCTGACCCGCACCGGGAGCGTGAGCCATCGGCTCACAGTCTCGGCGGGCGGACCGGTGGTGATTCCGAAACTGTACAACGGCAAGAATCGAACTTTCGTCTTCGGCACGATCGAAGCCGGTTTCGGCAGCGGCGGCCGGGTTACGCTCAATCAATCGGCGCCCATCCCCGCCTGGCGGCGAGGCGATTTTTCCGGAGTGGCGGGGCTCGTCCTGCGGGACCCCTTCAACGGCAATGCTCCCTTCGCCGGGAACGTGATCCCCGCCGCGCGCATCAACAGGGTCTCCCAGACGATGCAGGAGCGCTTTTATTCGATACCCAATTTCGGCGATCAAAATACGTTCGCCGCCAGTAACTATCGCGAAGTCCGGCAGAATACGGTATCGCACCAGCCCACCTACACCCTGCGCGCCGATCACCGGTTCTCGTCGAAGGCGTTCGTCTATGGGCGCCTCACGCGGGTCGACTGGAATCTCGACAACTTTGAGCCCAGCCTGCCCCTGGTTCAGGAGCGCCGTTACCAGCGCCGCAACCTGCGCGCCGCGACGATCGCCTACACGCACACGATCCGTCCCACCCTGCTCAACGAGGCCCGCTGGGGCACTTCCTTCGACGAGCTTCCCATCTACTCGAATTTCAGCGGAAAAGCCCTGGCGGAAGAGCTCGGGCTGCGCGGTCTTGCGCCCAACCTGCCCGACGTGGGAGGCATTCCGCGCATCAACTTCGACGGCCTGGGCCTGACCGCGCTTACGGTGAGCAGCACCTGCATTCCCTGCAGCCGCGATCTCATCCACACCTGGACGGACAATGTCACCTGGATTCGCGGAGGCCACACAAGAAAGATGGGCGCCAGCGTCTTCCGCGGCCAGTTCAACGAGATCCGACAGCCCGACGCCCTTTTCGGCGACCTGCGCTTCTCCAACCGCTACACCGGACATCCCTACGGCGATTTCCTGCTAGGTGTCCCCAGCACCCTCAGCCGCGGGTTTCCTGCCATCGAGCCCAAACGCTACAACTGGCAGTATGGCTTTTACTTCAGCGACGAATGGAAGGCCACACCGCGGGTGACGGTTACCTGGGGCGTGCGCTACCAGATCTACACAGGCTGGAAAGAGTCCAACGGCAGGCAGGCGCTGTTCGATCGGGCCACCGGCAGCATCGTGATCCCGGACGCCGGGCTGGATAAGGTCAGCCCCCTGATGCCCACTGGTTACGTGCCCGTGATCACGGCCTCGAAAGCCGGATACTCGGCCGACACGCTGACCAGGCCGGACAAAAATAATTTCGCTCCACGGCTCAGCGTCGCCTGGCGGCCGTTCAACAACAACAACACGGTGATCCGCGCCGGCGCCGGCTATTATTTCGACACCGCCCCGCAAGGTCCCAGCGCCGGACAGACGGTTCCCTTCTTTATCAGCGAGCCGCCGTTCACCAATCCGCAGGACAATCCGCTCGTGCTGCCGCAGGTCTTCCCGGCCACGGGCGCGGGCGGCCCCTCCACTGTGAATCTTCCCCTCGGCCTGCGAACGGATCTGCGCGTGCCACACAGCCTCAACTACACGCTGACTTTCCAGCGCCAGCAGGGGAACACCGGATTCCGGCTCACCTACGCGGGCACCAACACCCGCCAGGGTGTCTGGCAGCGCAATATCAACCAGCCACTGGCGGATACCCGGCTGTACGTCGACAAGGGCAGGCTGTTTCCACAGTATCCGGACATCACCTTCCGGGACAACGGGGCGGGACACCAGTATCACGGGGCTACCGTCACGGTGGAGCGCCGTCTGCAAAGCGGAATCCATTTGCAGTCGTACTACACGCTGGCCCGCGATATCGGCGACCTCGAAAACAACCAGACCTCCGAGGATGCCTACGACCGCCGGCGGGAGCGCGCTGCCTGGATCGACCTGCCGACCCACCGTTTCAGCACCAACGTCGTTTACGAGTTGCCCGTCGGAAAGGGCAAGAAGTTCGCGTCCTCGATGGGCCGCATCTCCGAAGCCATTCTCGGACACTGGATCGTATCCGGCATCTATACGCTCGAGTCCGGCGGCTTCATCACGCCGCTATGGACCGGTCCGGATCCTACCGGCACGCGCTTCACAACCGGCCGCACCCCGCCTACCGTGACGATTCGGCCCGATCAGTTGCGTGATCCGAACCTCGGCAATCCGGCCGTGAATCGATGGTTCGACGCGTCTGCGTTCGCCGCTCCGCAGCCCGGCCGTTTTGGAACGTCCGCCAAGGGGGTCATCAAGAGCACCCCCACCAACGTGATGCATGCCACCCTGGCCAAGGAATTTGCGGTGAAGGAGCGGGCCAGAATCAGGCTCGAGTTCCTGGCCAACAACGTGTTCAATCACCCCAATTACATGGATCCGAACACGAACATCAGCAGCACCGGCCTGACGGCGGTCATCACGGCGGTTCAGGATCGCAACAGCAAGATGGATACTGCCATCCCGCGCGTCCTGCAGGCGCAACTGCGAGTGGAGTGGTAGAAGTCCGGCCGTGGGGCCGCCGGATCTTAACGTAGAGCCATCTCGCACTCCATCTCGCACTCCATCTCGCACTGGGACCACGCCTCCTGGAGCGTCTCGAGCAGCGCGCAGACTTCCTCGAGAGGCCCCTCTTTTTGGGCTGTGTTGGCTTCGATCAGGCGTCCCTGCATGTAGTCGTAGAGGGACAGCAGCCGTCCCGCCACCTCCCTGCCTTTCGTGGGATCTACCGACGTCGACAGTTCCAGCAGGATCAACTGAGCCTTACTGATTTCCCGCGACCTCGAGCGGATGTCTCCGGCGAGAAGAAACTCTCTCGCGTTCATTACGGCCCGCGACGCCGCCGCGTACAGGATTCGAACCAGTTCCACGGGGCTCGCGCTCAGCACTCTGTTTTCTTCGTATGCATTAATCGACATAAAGTAGCGACAAGCGGCTTACCGGCGATCCTCGGCGGTTTTGAACCACTCCGCCATGCGTAAGACGTCCTCATTGGGAATCTGTCGCACGACCTCGTTGGTCTTTCGATTGACGATCTTGATCACCGGCCGGCGGCTATGACGATCGAGCGAAAACGTCAGCTCATTGGAGTCACCCAGGTTGGCGCTTGCATTAATGGCTCGCACCGCCTGGATGATTTCCCGATTCTCGGACTGGAGGGTCTGATTGGAATCCCAGGTGGTATTGAATCCGATTGGCGCGATGGATGGATCGATCTTCATTTTGGTGCTCCCAAGGTATCGAGGCATTTCAGCCTCATTCCCCTTATCGGCCGGACCTGGAAATCTTGCGCCCTGTACGGGAGAATGCCGGGCCTTATTTGAGCGGGCGCCGATTCTGGGCTATGTTATTAGAAACGCAAGTTTACAAGGAAATTTACAAGCCGACATGGCAGGGGTGGGGGCAGATTCGGGAAAATAGGTCAAATGTCGCGGACCGTCTTGATCGTCGAGGACTCGGACACGACCGCCGATACGCTGGAGATCGCGCTGCAGACGCTGCCGGATGTGAGCGTGACTCACGCGCCCAGCGGCCGGAAGGCGTGGCAACTGATCCAGAACGAGCGCGTTTGCGCCATTATCACCGACCTCCACATGCCCCACATGGATGGCTTCGAACTCATCGAGCGAGTGCGAGCGGCCGTCCGGATGGCTTACGTCCCTATTATTGTCATCAGCGGCGATTCGGATCCGGAAACCCCGGAACGGGTGCGCCGGCTGGGAGCGGACGCCTACTTCGCCAAACCATACTCTCCCGCCGCCGTGCGGAAAACTTTGGAGCGGCTACTGCATGAGACCTCACCGCCATCGTCTTGAGCTGGTTGTTGCGTTTTTCGCCTCTTTCCTGCAGCTGCTGCAGGCTCAACAGGACCCCAACCTGCAAAAAATTCTCGATCGCCTCGACCGTCTGGAAGGCGAGAACCGGGAACTGCGCCGGCAGGTCGAGAAGCTGCGGGAGAGGATCGGGGAGGTCCTAACTCCCCAGGCTGCCCCGACGGTGGAAGAGCGCCTCGATTTGGGAGAGCAGCGAACGGCTGAGCTGGCGCAGGTGAAAGTGGAAGCTTCGCAGCGATTCCCCATCCGACTGTCGGGGATGGCGCTGGTCAATTCTTTTTTCAATTCCAAATCCAACGGCGGCGGCGACAACCCGGCGATCGCCTCGGCATCTCCCGGATCGGCCGGCGGAGGCGCGACCTGGAGACAGACGATCCTCGGAATCGATTTCCGAGGTCCGCGGACATTTTTGAACGGAAGGGTTCACGGATCGGTTTACTTCGATTTCTTCGGCGGGACGAATCAGCCGCTCAACAACCTGATGCGTATCCGCACCGCCGATCTGACCATCGACTGGAAATCGCGCAGTGTGACCATCGCCCAGGACAAGCCAATCATCTCGCCGCGCGAACCGGATTCGCTGGCGCAAGTTGGAATCTCTCCCCTGACCGGCGCAGGAAACCTCTGGCTC
>DATJFH010000312.1:0-4209 GCA_035495815.1 Bryobacteraceae bacterium | reverse complement strand
CGGAGAGGATGATCGTGCCCGAGTTGATGCAGACCGAATTCACGGCGGGCCGGCTGGCGGATGAAGCCCGGCGGCTGCTGACCGACGATTCGGCGCGCGCCGCGATGAAGGCCGGGCTGGCGGAGGTCGCGGCCCGTCTTTCAATCGGGTCGGAACCCATGGATCGGGCGGCCGCGGCGGTGCGGTCGCTGATGGAACGTGTAGACAAGGAAGAAGCCATTCATGTTTGAGAAGATTTGGTTCGAAAGGGGCCGGATGGCCAGCGCGGCGCTGGCCGTCGTGTTGGTGAGCGGAGCGGCCGAGGCCCAGGAGCGGAAGTCGCGGATCGACGTGGAGAGCTACGTGATCGACGCGGACATCAACCAGCGGACGCAGTCGCTGGGGGCCAAGGCCACCGTGCGGTTCACGCCTCTCGACGACAATACCAACTCGGCAACCTTCGAGCTCAACAACGCGCTGAACGTCTCGAAAGTGGTGGATGAGCAGAACCGGCAGGTGCCGGCGTCGCGGTCGCAGCAGGATTTCACCGTCCACTTGAATTTCAACGAGGCGCTTCCCAAGGGCAAGCCGGCCACGGTGACGTTCTACTACGACGGCCGGCTCTCCGGCCAGGAGGATTCGCCGGTGTACGGGATCCGGTTCGCCTCGATCCAGAACGATTTCGCCTACCTGATGTATCCGGCGCGCTGGTTCCCGGTGAACGGCTATACGACGGACCGGTACTCGGCTGTGATCAACGTTTCGGTGGCCAAAGGCAACAAGGTGCTCGGCAGCGGAATCGACACGTCCGAAACCAAGGACGACAAGACCGTTTACAGCTTCAAATTCGACCGGGAGTCATTCCCGGGCAGCATCGCGGTAGTGAAAGACGAGCCGCCCGCGCCGGTCAAATCGGAGGGCGTGACTACCTTCGTCTACTTTCGCGGACCCGAAAAATCCATGGCGAACGCTTACGGCCAGGATACCGGCAAGATCATGACGTACTTCACGGGCGTATTCGGGCTGCCGCCGTACGCCAATCTGACGCTGGTGGAGACCGAGGCGGGCGCTCCGAACGGGTATGCCGCGCCGGGCATGGTGTTCCTGAATCCGCGCGCGATCGGCAAGGAAGTGAACGCCAAGCTGCTCTCGAACCAGGTGTCGAGGCAGTGGTGGGGCGCGCTGCTCTCGCCGGCCACGCGCAATCATCTCTGGCTGAGCAACGGGCTGGCGAACTATTCGGACATGCTGTACATGGCGCACGTGAACGGCCCGTCCGCGCTCGAGAACGAAATGCGCGACACGTCGGTCGAGGCGCTGACGATCGACAACGTGCCGGTAGTCCAGGCCGCCCGTCTGGAGGATTATTCGCCCGAGCTGCTGGCCCTGACGGCGTCGAAGGGCGCGGCCGTGCTGCATATGCTGCGCTCGGTGATCGGCGACGACAAGTTCATGCAGACGCTGAAAACCTTCGCCGCGGACAATCCCTGGAAGGCGGTGACCACGGACAATTTCAAGGCGGCGGCCGAGAAAGCTTCGGCGCAGAACCTGGGCTATTTCTTCATCCAGTGGATCGAATCGAGCGGCGCGCCGGAATTTAAGCTGGAGTACACGATCTTCCGCACTCAGAAAGGCTTCCGCGCCATGGGCAAGATCGCGCAGGATCTGGACACGTTCCGCATGCCGGTCGATCTCAAAATCGAGACCGAGGGCAATCCCGAGCCCAAACGGGTGGAAGTGATGGGGACGTCGTCGGAATTTTCGGTGGACACCTTCGGCAAGCCGAAGGCGATCCTGCTCGATCCGGACAACAAGGTATTGCGCTTCAGCAACCAGATGCGGGTGGCGGTGGCGATCCGGCGGGGGGAGCAGTTCGCGGAGATCAGCGAGTTCGGCGAAGCGCTGCGTGAATACCAGAAGGCTCTCGAAGCGAACCGGACCGGATCGCTGGCGCACTACCGGATCGCGGAAGTCTTCTTCCTGCAGAACAATTATCAATCGGCGGCCAACGAATTCCGCGAAGCGCTGAACGGTGACCTGCAGCCGAAGTGGACCGAAGTGTGGTCGCACATCAATCTGGGCAAGATCTTCGACATCACCGGCCAGCGGGAGCGCGCGGTCAACGAGTACAAGCAGGCCGAGCGCACGAAGGACAACACGCAAGGCGCGCTCGAAGAGGCCGCGAAATACTTGAAGACTCCCTACGAGCGGCAGAAGAAAGCCGAACAGTAGAGCCGCGGGCGGCTAGCCCGGCGCGGGAACCGGACCCGGCGGATGGGTCAGGAGCGCATAGGCGACAATGGTGCGCCCGGCCTGACCGGTGGCTCGTTCAAGCTGGTCGAGCAGCCCGGCCTCCACGCCGTCCGGGTCAACCTCCACTTCGCAAGCGGCAATCTGCTCGTCGGTGGCGCCTTCGAAACAGAGCTCGCAGACGCCCACCGCTTCCGGACCGCAGCGCACCGGCGGACCGAAAGTGCGGCAGGTCATGGGACGGGACGAGTACAGATCGCATCCGCCCGTCTCCGGATCGAGCGCCGGGCAGGGCTCGTCGCCGGCAAAATCGGCGAAGCGGGCCTCAGCCTCTTCGGTCTCGCCGAGGATTCCCGTTTCCGGGTCGCCGGGGAAGCCGGCCGCCAGACGGGCGAGGGACCGGCGGGCCCGTTCGCGAACCTGTCCGGCGCGATGCGGATCGCGTGATTCCAACTCCTCCAGACCCTGCCGCAGCCGGCGCACGTCGAGCTGGTTGATGGCAAACGGCCCCAGGCAGCATTGTGTGCACCCCAGTCGGCAGACCAGCCAGGAGCCGCTCTTGCGCGCCGCCTCGGCCATGGCCGCGTCCACGATCTGGATGAGCGCCCCGTCACCGGTCATGGTTGCAGCATAGCGTACCGGCAGTGTTATATTTCGGTCGAGGAGCTTGCCCCATGGCCGTGCGCAATCCGATGGAGATGCACCCTGCGTTCGAGAAGGCTTTCAATTCCGGCAACCTGCAGGAACTGGTCGCTCTCTACGAGAAGGACGCGATTCTGGTGGCAGAGCCGGGACGCACCGTCGCCGGACCGGGTCCCATCGGAGAAGCGTACAAAGGTTACCTGGCGGCGCATCCCACCATGTCCCTGAAGACCGAAGCGGCTTTCGAAGGCGACGGCTATGCGCTGCTTCACGGCCGCTGGGAACTGAACGGGACCGGACCCGACGGCGCTCCCTTCCAAATGAAGGGACGCAGCTGCGAAGTGCTGCGCCGCCAGCCGGATGGGACGTGGCTGTTCGTCATCGATAACCCTTTCAGTCCCGCCGGTTAGCGGTCGAGCCCGGCTGCCGGGAACCGTCCGGAGCCCTGTTCGGCGCCGCTGCGCCGGCATGAAGACGCGGCTCCGCGACACCCTCTTCTGTTTCACTCATCGGCCTAAACGTCAAGTCTCTTGACGAGCGTCCGATAAGACTTGTGTTGAAGAACGATTCCGGAACCGTATGATTTCTATCAAACGATATTTCACGCCGACACCGGAAGAGCTCGACAAAGCCCGTGAGGTGATTCATCGGCTGGTAAAGGGTATCGGCCGGTATGCAATAGATGCCGGGAAGTCCGAATTCGACCAGTTCCAGGCGGAAATGGACTCCTATGCGTCCCTGGTCCAGGGACATGATCCGGAACGGGATTTACATGCCATCTCGGGCGCGGTACTGAACACCCTCGAGGCCTATCACCGCAGGACCTCGCGCCTGATGCGCGCTCAGAGCGAGGAGCTGCAGAGCATCGTCACCATGTTGTCCGATACGATCGTCAAGATCGGGGGGACCAACGATGACACGACCGCGCGCTTACAGGAGCTGGAGAAACAGCTCGTGCAGGCGTCGGCGGTGGACGACGTTCGCACCCTGAAGGTGTGTCTGGCCGATTGCCTGCAGAGCGTTCGCGATGAGATGGAGAGCACCCGGTCCCAGTCGGCGCTGACCATCCACACGCTGAAAAGCCAGTTGGACGGAACCAGCGAGCGTCTCGAGAAGTCACACCCGTCAGCGGGCAGAGACGCGGTGACGAATCTTCCGAACGCGGTCGCCGCCGAGGCCGCGCTGGCGATTGCGGCCCAGGAGCCGTCCGGGCACTATGTGGCCGTGTTCGTGGTCAACCGGGTTCAATTGATCAACGCACGATTCGGCCACGCGGTGGGCGACGAGGTCATGAATGTCGCCCGCGACCATCTCACCGGGAGTCTGGCCGATACGCTC
>DATJFH010000311.1:0-8518 GCA_035495815.1 Bryobacteraceae bacterium | reverse complement strand
TGGATCCCCTGTTTCTAATGCAGATTCTTACATGGTGGAGATTCTGATATACCTCTTAATGTCCTGGAAATTGATGATGAGGCCGGCGACAACCACAGCCAGCAGCACGGAACTAACGAATTTTCTCATGTTTTGCTCCTTGCGGCGGGACTCGATGCGTACCGAATTCAGGCTCGGGAGAACCGCCGCCCGCGACCAAGCACTCTTGTAAACATGGACTGCCTGAATCTCCCATCTTGGCGCGAAGCCCGGTCATCTTCCCTTGGCGATGACTGGTGAAACTCACGGTCTCCAGCGGCTCACCGGAGTCGCCGTCCTGAAGATCGGGTTGGTTTGCGCCAGGGCCGCCGCGGGACCGCGCCGAAGGTCGCCAGCGGCGCTTGCATTTTGGGACGTTTTCGATCAACATCGTTAAGGAAATTTCCAAACGAAGGCGCTCCCCATGAAAAAGAAGATCAGCCTCACGATTAACGGCAAGCTTCGTCAGGACGAAGTTGAGCCACGCCTGCTCCTGATTCATTACCTGAGGGAAGTGGCCGGCCTGACCGGTCCCCATATCGGGTGTGAAACGTCCATTTGCGGGGCGTGCACGGTGGCGGTGGACGGAAAGGCGGTCAAAGCCTGCACGATGTTCGCGGTTCAGGCGGACGGGCGCGCCGTTCTGACGATCGAAGGCCTGGCGGAGAACGGGAGTCTGCACCCTGTGCAGGAAGCTTTCTGGAACGAGCACGGATTGCAGTGCGGATTCTGCACGCCGGGCATGATCATGGCATCGAAGCAGCTGCTGGAGCGGAATCCGTCGCCTACCGACGCCGAGATCCGGCACGGCATCGAAGGGAACCTGTGCCGCTGTACCGGCTATCAACACATCGTGAATGCCGTTCGAGCCGCGGCCAAGGCGGGGGTGTAATCATGGCGACTACTACAACCGCAGCCGACAAACTGGTCGGCAAGCGTCTCCGGCGGAAGGAAGATCCGAGGTTGATCACCGGCACGGCCACCTATGTGGACGACATCAAGATGCCGGGCATGCACCACGCCTGCATCGTGCGGAGCCCGCACGCGGCGGCGCGAATTCGCTCGGTGAATTCACGGGCTGCGCTCGACCGGCCGGGCGTGGTGGCGGTGTTTACCGGCGCCGACGTGGAATCGGTTGGACCGGTGCCCTGCGGCGCGTCGCTCCCCGGATTGCGAGTGCCGCACCACGCCGTTTTAGCCAAGGACCGGGTCTACTTCGTGGGTCACCCGGTGGCCGTAGTGGTGGCGACGGACCGTTACGTCGCTGCCGACGCCGCCGACCTGGTGGAAGTGGATTACGAGCCCACGCAAGCAGTGTCCGATCCGGAGAAGGCGATCGCGCCCGGCGCTCCGGCGGTTCATCCGGAATGGCCGGATAACGTGGCCTTCAACTATCACCAGGAAGGCGGCGAGCCGGAGAAGGCGTTCGCCGGGGCGGAAGTGATCATCCGGCAGCGGATCACCAGCCAGCGGCTTGTGCCGACGCCGATGGAGACGCGCGGCGTGGTGGCCGATTACCGGGCCGCCGAGAAGAACCTCACGCTGTGGTCCTCGACGCAGATCCCGCACCTGCTGCGCACGCTGGTGGCGCAGATGCTGGGAGTGGCCGAGAACCGCATGCGGGTGATCACTCCCGAAGTCGGGGGCGGATTCGGCTGCAAGCTCAACGTGTACGCGGAAGAGGCGCTGATGGGCTTCGTCTCGATGCGCATCGGCAAGCCGGTGAAGTGGATCGAATCGCGGCGGGAGAATTTCCTGTGCACTATCCACGGCCGCGGGCACGTGGATTACTACGAGATCGCCGCCAAAAAGGACGGCTCGGTGCTGGGCCTGAAGTTGAAGCTCATCCAGGACCTGGGCGCGTATCATCAGTTGCTGACGCCGGCCATCCCCACCTTGTCGGTGCTGATGATGCCGGGCCTCTACAAGTTCCGCAACATCAGCGCGGACATTATCGGCGCCTTCACCAACTGCGTGCCCACCGACGCCTATCGCGGCGCCGGGCGCCCGGAAGCGACCCACGGGATCGAGCGGATGATGGACCTGCTGGCTGCCGAGCTGAAGATGGATCCTGCCGAAGTGCGGCTCAAGAACTTTATCGGGAAGGACGAGTTTCCCTACGCCACCGCCACCGGGCTCAGCTACGACAGCGGCGACTACGCGGCCCCGCTCAGGAAAGCGCTGGATGCGGTGGATTACGACAAGGCGCGGGCCGACCAGACCAAAGCGCGCGCGGAAGGGCGGATCGTGGGAATCGGCATGTCGACCTATGGCGAGATCTGCGCCTTCGGACCGTCGCCGGCGACACCGGCCGGCGGGTGGGAGAGCGCCACCGTCAAGATCGACCCCTCCGGCGCCGTAACCGTGATGACCGGCGCTTCCCCGCACGGGCAGGGCGAAGAGACCACATTCGCGCAGATTGCCGCCGACGAGTTGGGCGTGAGCATGGATGACGTCCAGGTAGTGCACGGGGACACCGCAGTGGTCCAGTACGGCATCGGCACGTTCGGCAGCCGCGGTACCGCGGTCGGCGGTCCGGCGCTGTATTACGCGCTGCAGGAGCTGAAGGCCAAGATCAAGAAATTCGGCGCCATGCTGCTCGAATCGGAAGAAGTGACGTTCTCCGGCGGCAAGTGCATCTGCAACAAAACCGGCGCCACCGTGGGACTGCCTCAGATCGCGGGAGCGTCCTATCGGGCAATGAAGCTGCCCGCCAACACCGAGCCGGGGCTTCAGGCGACTTACTTCTGGGAGCCGCCCAACTTCGCGTTTCCGTTCGGAGCCCATATCGTGGTGACCGAAGTCGACCGTGACACCGGCCATATCGAGATCAAACGCTATGTAGCGGTGGACGATTGCGGTGTCATTATCAATCCGCTGTTAGTGGACGGCCAGGTACACGGAGGCGTCGTACAGGGGATCGGACAGGCGCTCTACGAGCACGCCGTCTATGACGACAACGGCCAGCTGGTGAGCGGGGAGCTGATGGATTACGCCATTCCCAAGGCGTCGATGATCCCCTGGATCGAAAGCAGTCATACGGTGACTCCCTCGCCGGTGAATCCGCTGGGAGTGAAGGGCGTCGGCGAGGCCGGCACGATTGGCTGCTCGCCGGCGGTGGTGAATTCGGTGGTGGACGCGTTGAGTCCGATGGGCGTCCGGCATCTGGACATGCCGCTGACGCCGGAAAAAATCTGGAAGATCGTCTCGGCGGGAGGTCAGGCATGATTCCACAGAACTTTGAATACGCGGCGCCGGGCAGCCTGAAGGAAGCGCTGGCGCTGCTCTCCAATGGCGAAGCCAGGGTCCTGGCGGGCGGCATGAGCCTCATCCCCATGATGAAGCTTCGCCTGGCGGCGCCGGAAAAGCTGATCGATCTGGGGCGTGTGCCCGGACTGAGCGGAATTACGGAAGAAGCCGGGTCGATCCGCATCGGCGCCATGACCACGCATCACGAAATCGAAGACTCGGCGCTGCTCCGGGCGAAATGCCCGCTGCTGGCGGAAGCGGCGGCGAACATCGGTGACGTGCAGGTTCGCAACATGGGCACGATCGGCGGAAGCGTGGCGCACGCCGATCCGGCGGCCGATTATCCGGCGTCGCTGCTGGCGCTCGAGGCCAAAGTCCGGCTGGTGAGCAACGGCTCGGAGCGGACTCTGTCGCTCGAAGAGTTCCTGGTCGACACGATGACCACGGCGATCGAGCCCGGCGAGATCCTGCAGGAGGTGATCGTGCCGGTGGAGAATCCCGCCGTCGGCGTGAATTACCAGAAGATGGTGCAGCCTGCCTCCGGATTCGCGATCGTGGGCGTCGCCGCCCGCGTGGCGAAGACGAACGGCAAGCCCGTATTCGTGCGGGTGGGCGTGACCGGACTGGCGGGAAAGGCGTACCGGGCGTCGGGCGTGGAAAAGGTTCTGCTGGAGACCGGAGACGTGATGAAGGCGGCCGCGGTGGTCGCGAACGGAGTGGACGCAAATTCCGATCTGTTCGCCTCCGCAGATTACCGGAAGCATATGGCGCAGGTTTACACCGCGCGCGCCTTGACGCAGGCTCTCGCGGGGGCGGCTTGAAAATCGGCGGCGCATACATCGTTCCCGCCGTCCCGGGCCGCGCATATAGCATGCTGCAGGATCCGGTCATCCTGGCGCGCTGCATGCCGGGGTGCGATCATCTGGCGCTGATCGGCGAGAACGAGTACGAGATGAAGATGAAGATGGTCATCTCGAGCGTGCAGGGCCTGTTCGGCGGCAAAGTCCGGCTGACCGATCAAAGCCCGCCGGCCAGCTTCCGGCTGATCGTGGAAGGTTCTGGCAAGGTGGGCTTCGTAAAGGGTGAAGGACTGCTGACGCTGGCCGCCGTGGAGGCCGCGACCGAAGTGAAATACGAAGGCGAAGTGCAGGTCGGCGGGATGATCGCCGGGGTCGGGCAGCGGCTGCTGGACGCCACCGCCAAGCTGGTCATCAAGAGGTTTTTCGAAAAGTTCAACGTGGCCCTGGGGGAGGAGCCGGAGCTGGTTCAATGAGCCGCTTATGCTCGCATCTTGATCAGGTGCACGACGTAAAGCCACACACCCGCGGCTGTGAAGAGTGCCTGAAGATGGGCGATACCTGGGTTCACCTGCGGCTATGCAGGACTTGCGGGCACGTCGGCTGCTGCGATTCCTCGAAGAACAAGCACGCGACCGGGCATTTCCGCCACACAAAGCATCCGATCGTGCAGTCGTTGGAGCCGGGAGAGGATTGGGGTTGGTGCTACGTGGACCAGGTGGAACTGAGTCCGGAATCCCTCTAGGCTCGTCCGCGCCCGGCCCGCATTTGGATCGTTCCGGGTCGGTTTCCAGCGGTATCATGGATTCAGGTGCTGTATTGGAACGTCCAACAGGCTTCGCTTTCCGCCGGGCGTAAGGCGATTTACCCAGCCCCGCATTCGAATCGAACCTGGCTCGCGAGGAGGGCCCGGGTTTTTCGCCTGTCGGCGCGTTCTGACCAGCGTCTGAGAATCCTCCCGGTTATCGCCCAGCTATCTCTCCCGAACTATTTCGATTAAAACCACGTCGGCAAGAAGGAAGAATCTTGATGCGGATATCGGAAATCCTCCGGGCCTGGAGCAAGATCCTGAAAGGCGGCCAGCCCTCGCTTTCGATAGAGATTACACGGGAGTGCCCGCTGTCCTGCCCCGGTTGTTATGCTTACGATACCGCCCACCTTGGCGGCGGCCTGACGCTGCGGGATATGAACGACCGTAAGGGCCGGGCCTTGATCGAAGGGGTTCTGGAAGTTGTCGAGCGCCTGAAGCCCTTGCATCTATCGCTGGTCGGCGGCGACCCGCTGGTAAGATACCGGGAACTGGAGGAGCTGGTTCCGAAACTGCTGAGCCGCGGAATTCACGTTCAGATTGTGACCAGCGCATTCAGGCCACTGCCGGCCGCCTGGCCGGGCTTGAAGGGCCTCAGTGTGGTGGTCTCCATCGATGGACTCCGCGCCGATCACGATGCGCGGCGCGCGCCGGCGACGTACGACAGAATCCTCAAAAATATTGCGGGACAGCCCATCACGATCCATTGCACGGTGACGGGCCAAATGATGCGGCGGCCGGGGTACCTCGGCGAGTTTCTGAGTTTCTGGACTCCCAGGCCCGAGATTCGGAAGGTGTGGTTCAGCCTGTTCACGCCTCAGATTGGAGATGACCTGCCGGAAATGCTGACGCCGGAGCAACGCACGCGAGCCATTGCCGACATGATGCAGCTGCGAACCGAGTATCCCAAGCTGGACATGGGCGCGGGAGTGATTCGCCAGTTCGCCAATCCTCCACAAAAACCGCAGGAGTGCATCTTCGCGCTTACCACCAGGACCCTGTCCGCCGATCTCGAGAGAGAGGTCACTCCATGCCAGTACGGGGGAAACCCCGATTGCCGGTCCTGCGGGTGCATGGCGTCGATGGGACTGGCCGCGATCGCGGCTCACAAGCTGGGCGGAATCATACCGGTGGGAGCGATCTTCAAGGCTTCACTCAAAATAGGGACGATGCTGGCTGCGCGGGAAGAAGTCCGGCCGCCGGGAAGTCTGCGGGTGCTGCAATGATGCTGGAATCGGAAACACTCCGACTTGTCTGAACATGAAAAGCACGGCGGCGGCCGGCCGTAGTAAGCTGCAAATATGTCAACTCCACTCGACTTCCACGGCGTGCTTCCCGTCCCGCCGCTGGCGCGGAAGAACGACGCGCGGCGTTCGATCGATTTCGCTCAAAACGACCGGCTGGTGCGCCACATGGCCGGGGGCGGCATCAAGCGGCTGATTTATGGCGGCAACGCCCTGCTGTACCACATCTCGCTGGCGGATTACGAGCCGCTGCTCGAGTGGCTCTCCGGGCTGACTTCCGAATTCCTTGTGATCCCGAGCGCGGGTCCGGCGTACGGGCGCGCAATGGATCAGGCGCCGCTGCTGCGGAAACATCGCTTTCCCTGCGTCATGATCCTGCCGTGCGGAGATCCGCGGGATGCGCGCGGGCTCGAGCAGGGCATGCGCGAAATCGCGGACGCCGTGGAGGCGCCGCTGCTGGCGTATCTCAAAGACGAAAACAATTTCGGCTCGGACACCGAAGGCGGGCTCGACGCAGTTGCGCGGCTGATCGATTCCGGCGTCTGTGTGGGCATCAAATATGCCGTGGTACGGAAGAATCCCGGCGAGGATAAATATCTGGAGAGCCTGCTGCGGCGCGTCGACCGGAGCAAGGTGATCAGCGGCATCGGCGAGCGTCCGGCGATCTGCCATCTGCGGGATTTCGGACTGAATGGATTCACCACCGGCTCCGGCTGCGTGGCGCCGCGGTTGAGCAACGACCTGTTCGAAGCGTGCGGCCGTAAAGCGTACGGGGATGCGGAAGCCCTGCGCGCTGAATTCATCCCGCTCGAGGATCTGCGCGACGCCTGGGGGCCGTCGAAAGTTCTGCACTTTGCCATGGCGCTCGCCGGGCTGTCCGATACCGGTCCGATCCTGCCCTACTTCTCGGCGCTGTCGCCTGCCCAGATGGAGCAGCTGGGGCAGGTGTCGAAGACGCTGGCCTCCCGGAATGCGGCCGTGATGGCATGCGCGGGCTGATTCCGCTCGCGCTCTGGACCGTTACTCTCGCTGCCCAGAACCTTAGTTGCGACATCGTCATTGCCGGCGGACGCATCGTGGACGGCGCCGGCAACGCCTGGTTCACGGGCGACGTCGGGATTCAGGGCGACACCATCGTCTATGTCGGCCCGCCCGGTCGCGCGCTCGGACGGACGACCCTCGACGCAACGGGACTGATCGTAGCGCCCGGTTTCGTCGATACGCACAGCCACGCCCGCCGGGGAATTCTCGAATCGCCCGCGGCCGAGAACCAGATCCGGCAGGGTGTGACCACCGTGATCGAAGGTCCCGACGGCGGTTCTCCGCTGCCGCTGAAGCCTTTTCTCGACAAGCTGGCGGCAACCCGCTTCGGTGTGAACTTCGGCTCCATGGTGGGGCAGGGCAGCATTCGCCAGCAGGTGATCGGGCTCAAGGACCGCAAAGCCACCGCCGCCGAGATCGCGTCCATGAAGGATCTGACCCGGCAGGCGATGCTCGACGGCGCGTTCGGCATCTCCACCGGGCTGTTCTATTTGCCGGGCGCGTTCACGCCGGTGGAGGAGGTGATCGAACTGGCCAGGGTGGCGGGCGACATGGGCGGCATCCACACGTCCCACATGCGCGATGAAGCAGCGGGCGTGCTGGACAGCGTGCGCGAGACCATCCGCATCGGCGAGGAGGGCGGGCTGCCCACCCAGATCACGCACCACAAGATCATCGGACGGAGCTTTTGGGGCCGCAGCGCCGATACCCTGAAGCTGGTGGAGGAAGCACGGGCGCGCGGCGTGGACGTCACCATCGATCAATACCCCTACACGGCGTCCAGCACGGGCACCTCCGCGCTGTTTCCCCGCTGGGCGCTCGAGGGCGGGAACAAGGCGCTGATCGAGCGCCTGGGCGCGCCGGAACAGCGTGCGCGAATCGTCGCCGGGATCGCCGACCGCATCGAGAACGATCGCGGCGGCGGCGATCCGAAGAACGTGGTCATGGCAAGCTGCTCGTTCGACCCGTCGCTGGCCGGCAAAAGCCTGGCCGAAGTGACTGCGGCGCGCGGCGTGCCGGTAACGTTTACCAGCGCCGCGGAAACGGCCGTCGAAATCCAGAGCAAGGGCGGTTGCTCTGCTGTCTATCACGCCATCTCGGAGCAGGATCTGGAGCGAATCCTCAGGTACCCGCACACCATGATCGCTTCCGACGGCGGCATCCCGCTGTTCGGCCAGGATGTGCCGCATCCACGCAATTACGGAACTTTCGCCCGGGTGTTGGGGCGTTATGTGCGGGAGCGAGGGACGCTGTCCCTTGAAGAGGCGATCCGGCGGATGACCAGTCTGCCGGCGGGACGATTTCGCATCTTCGACCGGGGGCTGCTGCGTCCCGGCATGAAGGCGGACGTGGTGGTGTTC
>DATJFH010000310.1:0-10491 GCA_035495815.1 Bryobacteraceae bacterium | reverse complement strand
ACGGCCTGTTCGGAATGGAACAGGGAACTGCCGACGAAGGGAGGTGAGGCGGTCAGCACGAATTCGGCCTCCCGCAGATCTTCATTCGCCTTGATAAACCACGCTTGTGTGGCTATTACATGGGTGGGATCTTGCAGCATGGGCCTAATCGGTGCGGCCGTTCGCGTTTGACATCTTCCCATTTGTACCAGATCGTCTTCCTGTAATCGACTGGAACGGTGTGGGCGGCTGCGCGCACTCGCGCAAACGGTTGCCGATCCAATCATCGGACCAATCGTTTACCGTATTTCCGAAGACGACACCACCCGCGCGCCGGTCTGGAATTTCCTGAAGTTGCTGAAGCTCATTTCCTGTTGGATATTCAGCTTTTTCACCAGGCCGATCCGCGCCGCGGCGGACATCAGCACGCGATTCGGCAGCCACACCTCGTCGTTCACGCGGGACTGCCGCATCTCGACGCTGGCTCCCTTCGACAGCCGCAACAGGAACAGGCCCACGGAAATCGTGTCGATGACCTCGGCTTGCACCCGTACCCAACCGAGATCGCCTTTGTCAATCCATAATGTGGCTTTCAGTTTCGGCAGAAACAGTCGCGCCTGCGAGTTTCTGGGACGGTACCCGCGGCGCGGCGTGGCGTCGATCACGTAGACCGGACGCCCTTCCACCGTCTCCTCGCCGCGCAGGTGGAAATCGAAGGCTTCCGGGATCTCGGCCAACATGGCCTTGTTGCGGCCGGGCCTCTTGTCATAATCGGCGAGCCGCCTGGCGCGTTGCTCCGCCGTCTCGCGGCGGCGATCTTCGATGCTCTTCTGTAGCTTGAATTGCTCGACCTTCTCCTCCTCCGGCGGGAGGGGCCGGTCGTCCCGCTGGATCAGGCGGCGGTAGGACGAGCCCTCGAGCATGGTCACATCATGGGTCTTCGATTTGCGCGATTTGACGTTACCCTGGGCGTCGAGCTCCCGATCCTCGGTGCGCTGGATGAAGGTGTAATCCCGCGCCCGTTTGGCGTTCTCGTTCTCGGCAGCCAAAGATTTGCGCACGAGATCGGCGGGATCCGGCGATGCGGCCTGAGAGCAGACCACCGGCAGCAGCGCAACGAACCGGATCCATGGACTCCCTGCGCGGCGGTCAGCAGGCATTCTTCTATCTTAAAAGAATAGATACTTCCGCCACTGATCGTCACTCTTCCCCAGCAGGCGCATCAGGTGACGGCTGGTGTGCAGGCTGAACGGGCGCGGCATGCGGGCCAGCTTCATGCCCGCCTCTTCCGGGGTGCGGCTTCCCTTCCGGTTATTGCACGGATTACAACACGCGACAAGATTCTCCCAGGCCGATTCCCCCGCTCTCGCGCGCGGCACCACGTGGTCCAGGGTCAACTCGCCCGACGGAAGCGTGCGGTGGCAATACTGGCAGGTGTAGCGGTCGCGCATCAGGATGTTCTTGCGCGATAGAGAGCGCGTCTGATGCGGGATGCGCCGATACTCCAGCAGGCGGATCACGGACGGCAACTCGATCGTGCGCCGCGTCGAATGCACGGCGTGCGACGTCACCTCCTCGGCGGAGGCCACTCCTTTCAGCACTAATACCAACGCCCGGCGGGCCGCGCAAATGTTGATCGGCTCGTAGCTGGCGTTCAGGACGAGAACGGGTTTTTGCAATCGGCTGAAACTTACCATTATCAGGAAGCTCCCACAGTCGCGCGCATGGCGCTCGAAACCGGTTTCGAATCTCGCGGGTCGGACCCGGCTGCACGCCGGTCCACCCGGGCCAGCGTCAGCAGCGTGACCGATAACGCGCCCGCACGCTTCAGCGCTGAGGCGCAGGCGCTGCCGGTGGCGCCGGTTGTCATCACATCGTCCACCAGCAGGATGCGCATGCCTTCGAGGGGGCGTCCGCGGGCGGTGCGGAACGCGCCGCTCACATTCTGGCGGCGGCCGGCGTTCGTCAGCCCTGTCTGGCTGCGTGTGGCGCGCACTCTGCGCACCGCACTCAATAAGGGAATTTTCCGCCGCCGGGCGATACCCCCGGCCAGAACCGACGCCTGGTTGAATCCCCTTTGGAAACGTCGCCTCCAGTGAAGCGGCATGGCAACGACCGCGTCAAACTTCTCATCGACGGGCAAGGCCCGCCAGAGGTACTCGCCCAACGGCCCGGCCAGCGGCTTCATGCCCTCGTATTTCAGCAGGTGGATCAGTTCGCGCAGCGCGCCGTCGTAGGATCCGAAACAATAGGCGGAGTCAAAGCCCCGGGTTCCGGCGCGGCACAGCCCGCAACGGCCTTCGAGGTCGAGCGGAAACGAATTCAGGAAGGGTGTCTTACACTGCGCGCAGAAGTACTCCGCGGAATGAGCGCTGGGGGCCTTCAGGCAGGCGGCGCAGACCGGCACGCGAGTGTATCCACGCAGCGGCTGCTGACAGATTCGGCATTCGTCGGGGAAAAGCAGTGAAAAAAGAGCGTGAGGGATCTTCCGCAAATCGAAACGGGTTAAAGTCGGGACGACTTCGGCCAGTCTACTCGAGAAGACTCACCTCCAGCTGTATTCACTATTAACTCACAAAAGGCCCTTCTCCTGCAATTCCTGGCAGGCGACGCAATGCCGCGCCCACGGCACGGCTTCGAGACGCTTCTTCTGCACAGGGGCGCCGCATTCGGCGCACAATCCGAATTCACCCTCCTCCTCACGCCGCAATGCGGCCTGCACGAGCATTAGAAGGTCGCGGGCATTCGTGCTTTGTTGGAAAAGGGACTCCTTGTTGTAGCAGCTGTCGGCCTGGTCGGCCATATCCTGCGCGCCGGCGGGATCCACGCCCCGGCCGTCCATCTGGATGCGCGAAATCCCGGTCAGCAACTCCCTTTCTTTCTCCAGCAGACGCTGCCGGTAAGACTCCGGCGTTCGTTTCGACATGTTTGAATCCGGCCGACTCTCGATTGAGGATCACAGCATTTTATTGACCTGCGTTGGAGCTTGTCAACCCGCCTCCGGGAGTAGCGGCCGGAGGATGCGGGATGCCGCCGCGGAGGCAGCCGGTTCTTCGGAGCCGGATCGGCTGAATATCGATTCCCGCCGGCTTCCAGAATGTCCGCGATCAGGCGCTCCTCTTCTAAAGTCACTGATGTATGCCTCCATCCAAGTAAGCGCAAACCAGCCGTGAAAGTGCTCATTTCGATCGGCTGACCGGTATTGCACGGCGATTACGCTTGTGTTGGGTGAACCGGAGGAACCGATAATGTCGAATCGCTGGGAGGTCATTCGCCGCCGTCTACGTCCGGCTGAGGCAGGCAGCCTGCCGGCAGCAGCCGTCAATGCGCTGTGCGGAACGCTCATTGCCGCGTTCAGTTCGGCCCATCTGGTGGCCGTGATTGCCCGGCGGATCACTCTGCGGATTCCGGCGTGGACGCCGGGCGAACCTGATGCCACGATTGCGGGAGTGCCGTACGATTTCCGCATCTATTCCCTGGTCCTGTTCGGCGTAGTGATCCTGGCAGGAGCAGTGGCCGCCCTTCAAGCATCGCCGGGTGTGGCCAGAGGTGAGCAGAATGCGCGCCGGCGCGCCTCGAATGCCTTTTGGATGATTCTTGCCGCCGTCGTGCCGGTGATGCCCATCCAGGAAGCGGCCCCTATCCTGATCGTACCCGCGCTCACGGGCCTGGTTGCGCTCGCGCTGGGCAAGTTCCCCCGGCAGGTTCACCGGGCCGCGTTCGCCAGTTCGCGCGTGAATAGCTGCAGCGTACCCCAGTAGTAAGGGAGGCGATGGGGTCCCTTGGACTTCAGCCGTTCGAGCTTGGCGGACCGTAGCGCCTCGGCCGGCCTAGCGCCGGAAGCGAGCCTCTTGTAGAAAGCGGTCATGATCTCGGCAGTGGCGGCGTCATCGGCATCCCACAGACCGGCCACCACGTTTCGCGCGCCGGCCTGGAGGAACGCCCAGGTGAAACCCAGCAGCCCTTCCCCCGCGTACGCCTTGGAGCCCGCGCTGTGACACGCCGAGACGGTCACGAGTTCGGCCTGCAGCCTCTCGGCGATCACGTCCTTGGCATACAGCTTGAACCCTTCCGCCGACGGAGAAAGAATGACCGCGGAGTTCAACGGGCTGTCGGCGTTAGCCACCGCGTGTGTGGCGAAATGGATCATCCGGTAATCACCAGGTGTCGACGCCCGGTATGCGGGCGGGTCGGCCGCCTCACCCGTCAGGAGCCTGGACGATCCGGGGAACAGGCGACGGATGATATCCGCCTCTTCCTTCAAATGTGGAAGCGGCGGAAATGCGGAGTCATTCAGCTTCGGATCCCCGAGAAACAGCACACTCGCGGACGCAGGCCGGCTGGTGGGAGCCGATTGCAGCAAGCCCAGCGCCGGCGCCACCGAGAGGGTCACGTCTTCGATCCAGTAGTGCGGCTCCGGGCCGGCCACAATCAAGGTCTCGAAATTCAAGCCGTGCAAAACGCCGTCCGGGACTACGATCACGGCGGAATTCTTCGGAATCTGGGAACGGGCCGGCGCAAGCACAGCCTCGAACAGCGCCCTGCCGAACGGGTTGTCGTCCCCCAGCGGGTCCAGACCCCGTTCGACGGCCGCGGAATATTGCCTCGACAGCCGGGCGATCGCGGCTTCGCCCGGCAATACGAAATGGGTCACGCCCGAGGCGCCGATCAGCCATAAGTACGAGCGCTCCGGGGCCAGCCAATAGGAGAGCAGGACCGTCCCCACCGTTCGCCGGCGGATGTCGATCTGCCCTGCTCCCGGTTCATCCGCCAGCTTTTCGGCGATTACGCGGGCGCGCGCCGAATCGGCCACCACCGCCGCACGCTCGATCTCGCCTCGGCCTACCAGAAAATCGACATAATCGCCATAGAAGCGGATGAGCTGGGCCAGAAAGGTCACCTTGTAGCGGTCGTCCCCCAGCTTCGACCACTCCTTTTCGATGGTATCGAGAGCCGCTCGAAATTCGCTGTCCGCTTCGGCAGACCGCCCTTGCTGCCGCAGGAATTGAGCGAGGCCTGCCTGCGCCTCCCACCGGACCAGCTGCTCGCCCTGGCGCCCTGCCGCATCGATCACGGTACGGAAGGAGAATTCGGCGCGCGGCTGTTTGCGGGCTACTTCAATCCAGGCGGTATGCAGTTGCGTGTGGACCTGGGACCTCAGATCGCGGTTCTCCCGCACCAGCGTTTGGGCCTGGCTGTTGAAACGCTCGCCGGCGGCGAGGTCTCCGCTCTCCAGGCTGGCCGCCGCCAGGTTGTCGAGGGTCATCGCCAGCCACGAACCGTCGTTCTGACGCCGGGCAAGTTCGGCCGCGTCGTGGTAATACGATATGGCCTGGCGGAATTCCCGCTGCCGGTAATAAATGTTCCCGATATTGTTGAGCCATCGAAGCTGGTGGTCGTCGCCTACCCGCCGCGCCAGCGTCACCGCTTCGGACAGCGTTCGAAGCGCCTGCTGGAGCTCGCCCAGCCGGTAGTAGCACCAGCCCAGGCTGCCGAGCGCGCGTCCCCGGATCCGGTCGGCGCCGATTCGGCGAGCCACGCTCTGAGCGGGTTCGAGCCATGCAATCGCCTCGTCGAAGCGCATCATGTTCAAACGCTGGAAGCCCAGGTCCAGTAACGCGGCCGCTTCCAGATAAGAATCCGATTGGGACCGGGCCGAAGCCAAGGCATCCTTGAGAAAGGACTCCGAACGCCGCGTATAGCCGTCCAGATTGGCTCTTTTGAGTTGAATCGACGGTAGAAGCGAGGAATAGGCGTTGCGCGTAGCAATGGCAAAGGCTTCCTCGACCATCGCCCGATCCCGGCGGGCCTGCCCCAGGTCCGCGAGATATCGGGCGCCCAACTCGCTGGAGGGCGCAGCCCCGCCTTCGACGAGAAGCGCACCCGCCTCTCCCGGCAAATCCTGGCTAAGAAGCAATTCGGCGCGCAGGAGGCGAAACCTCCACAGCCAGTCGTCTACGCCTTCTTCCCTGGCCTGCCGGCTGCCGCGGTCGGTCACTTCCAATGCACGCTGGACAAAGCCATGACGCCGGAAACTCTCCGCCTCCGCGTAAAGGGTAGACGTGGCTTTGCGGGCTTGGCAAGCGGCCAGCGCCAGCACAGCTGCCAGAACCTGCGTTGCCCTCATCGGTACAAGGCTACAACGCCAGGCGCCGGACTGTTCCGGCGCCCGAATTTCGCTCAACCCTAACCGCCTTCTCCGCCTTCGCCCCCCTCACCGCCTTCGCCGCCCTCACCACCCTCGCCGCCTTCACCCGTTTCGTTGCCGCCTCCGCTGTTGCTGCCTCCTCCCTCACCATCGGGATCGGGTTCCGGGTCATTTAACGTGTCTCGTAAGATTCGCATAAGCTCCTTTGGTAGTTGTCTTTGGTTTGAGAATAGTGCGCCTGAGGGCGGTTTCGTATCACTCGCCGGAGGAATTTTTTCGACCCTTTTTATCCGATCCGCTCGGCGATGGACTTGGCCTGCAGGAACAGCAGCAGGTAATCCGGCCCACCGGCTTTGGAATCCGTTCCGGACATGTTGAAACCGCCGAACGGATGTGCGCCTACCATGGCTCCGGTGCATTTGCGGTTCAGGTAGAGATTACCCACGAAAAACTGTTCCCGGGCCTGCCGGACGTGCTCGGGATTCCTGGAATAAACGGCCCCGGTGAGGCCGTATTGGGAATCGTTCGCCAGCTCCAGCGCGTGCTCGAAATTGCGCGCCTTCGAAACTGCCAGGACCGGCCCGAAAATCTCCTCCTGGAAGATCCTCGCGCCGGGCTCGACGTCGGCAATCACCGTGGGACGAACGAAATAGCCGTCGCCCTCCGCCGGGCCCCCGGTCAGCAGCCGGCCTTCCCGCTTTCCCACCTCGATGTAGCCGAGAATCGATTTCCGGGCGCTTTCGCTGATCACCGGCCCCATGTAATTGGCAGGATCCTCCGCCGGACCCACCCGGATGCCGGCCACCCTCGCCTGCAGCTTGCCCAGGAACTCGTCGTAGACCGCTGCGTCCACGATCGCCCGTGAACAGGCGGAACATTTTTGACCCTGGTAGCCGAAGGCCGAGACAGCCACTCCTTCCACTGCCTGGTCCAGGTCGGATTCGGCGTCCACGACGATCGCGTCTTTGCCACCCATTTCGGCGATCACCCGCTTGATCCATACCTGGCCTTTCTGATGCTTCGCCGCCAGCTCGTTGATCCGCAGTCCCACGTCGCGTGACCCGGTGAAGGCCACAAACCGCGTCCGCGGATGCTCCACCAGAAGATCGCCGATCTCGGCTCCGCTTCCGGTCAGCAGGCTGAAGGATCGCTCCGGAAAGCCGGCCTCGAGCAACGCCTCGGCGAACATGGCGGCGATGGTAGGCGTCTCGCTCGACGGCTTCAGAACCACGGTGTTCCCGGTCACCAGCGCGGCCACCGTCATCCCGGCCAGGATGGCCAGCGGAAAATTCCAGGGCGGGATAACCAGGCCGGCCCCAAGCGGAATATATTGCATTTCGTCTTTCTCGCCCGGAAGTTGGGAGACGGGTTGGGGGCCGCTCAGCCGTTCCATCTCCAGCGCGTAGTACTCGCAGAAATCGATGGCCTCGGAGACGTCCGCTTCCGCCTCCGGCCACGACTTTCCGGCTTCGTACACCAGCCAGGCATCGAACTCCATTTTGCGCCCGCGAATCACGCGGGCTGCGCGCCGCAGCATGGCTACCCGTTCGGCCGCAGGCGTGCGGCGCCACTCCGGGAAAAACCTGTCCGCGGATTCGATCGCCTGCGCCGCCATAGCCGGCGACGCCTTCTGATGGATTCCGACGATTTCCGACGGCCGCGACGGATTCACGGACTTCAGCCTGGCTTCCGTCTTGAAGCGCTCGGAGCCGATTCGCAGCTCGTACTCGCGTCCCATCTGGGAGCGCACTTTGGCCAGCGCGGATTCCATCGCCTGCCGGTTGGCCGGGACGGAGAAATCTGTGTACGGCTCGTTGCGAAAATCAGGCATGTTACGCCACCGTGTCGCGAGGTTTGAATCCGGTGTGCTTCCCCTGGGTCTCCTCCACGCGGGCGAAAGCCACTTCGCAATCGTGGCCGAAACCGCAGACCCAGTTGTCCCTCGCCGCGCGCCCGAGCCAGCGGGTCTTGGTGTCGATGCATTCCAGCGGATACAGGTCGAATGCAGCCACCCATGTCGGCGTCAGATGCGCCGTGGTCGGAACCAGGTCGGAAAAAAAGCAGAACGTTTCAGCGCCGCTCCTGGCGGTCACCACCAGCATGTCCCGATTGTGTCCCGGCGCGTGGTGAACTCCTAATCCCGGAATCACCTCGGCGTCGGCCTCCAGCAGCTTCATACGGCCCGAATCCACCAAAGGATCGTAATTCGTATCGATATAGCTGACAGCGTCACGCGGATGGCGGAGGTGGGCGTGCTCCCACTCGCCTTTCCGCGTGTAATAGGTCGCGCGCGGAAACACCGGCTGGACGACGCCGTTGTCCACTCGGGTATTCCAGCCGCAATGGTCCCAGTGCAGATGAGTGTTGATGACGGTGTCGATCTGCTCGGGATCGATTCCTTCGCGCGCAATCAGTTCCGGCAGCGGTTCAAGCCGCGGCGGCAGCTTCATCCGGCCGCGAGCCCGATCGTCCATGCTGTCTCCACCCGCGGTCTCGATCAGCACGGTATGATCGCCGGTTTCGACGACGTAACAGTTGAAAGCCAGCCGCACCAGGTTCTGCTCGTCGGCGGGAAACTGCTTGCTCCAAAGCGTCTTGGGAACGACGCCGAAAAACGTCCCGCCGTCCCAATGGTACACGCCCGCCCTCACGAGGGTGACACGAAAGTCACCCACAGAGATGCGGGACATAGGAGAAGACTTCAGCCCCTGACCAGCTTGCGGCCGCGCTCGAAAATCTCGGCGGCTTCGTCCGCGAGCTCGCGGCCGCGCTCGAACAGCTCCTTGCCGCGGTCCAGGGCTTCCTTGCTCGAATCGACGATTGCTTCTCTGCTCTCCTCGGTCTTCCGGGCTATCAGCTGCCGCGTGTCCCGGCCGCTTTGCGGCGCGTAAAGCAGCGCCACCGCGGCCCCTACCGCAGCGCCCAGAACAAACCATCCGAGATTGCTTCCGTTATCGCCACTGGCCATGATTCATCCTCCCGAATAAGTCCACTACGATTGTATCGCGATATGCTGAAGACATGGCTGATCAAACCGAGCGCATCACCGTCTTCCGGTCCGGCGACCACAACGCGGAAGAGGATGCCAGCGCCGCCTGCGAGCGGCTGATGGAGCAGGGCATCGACGCGGTTCTCGTGGGCGACGAAGATCCGGACGTGATCGACGGCACATGGGAGGTCCGGGTTCCTTTGGTGGACCAGGAAAAGGCGGAAGCGATCCTGGCCATGCCCGTACTCGAACCCGAAGATGAAGAAGAGGTCTCCGAAGAGGGCCTGTCCCATGACCTCGATTTCGTTTCCATTTTCAGCTCGCAGGGCATCGAGGCCGAGATGGAGGCGATCTCTATCCAGGCGGTCCTCGAAGCCAACGGCATTCCGTGCACGGTCGTAGGCAGCGCGCAGATCCCCTCGCTTCCGTTCGAAGTGCGGGTCCCGAAGCTGCGCGCCGGCGAAGCTCTGGATCTTTTGAAGGAAGTGAAAGAAGCAGGCGCAGCCGATAGCGAGTAATCGCCTGCCTGTTCGGCCTCCCTGCCGGCCTGCTTGTGGCGCTGCCCGGCGGCGCAGCGCCGTCCTGTTTCACAGCCCGCAACAGGTGAACCGCCCCGCCGCCGTGATCACCGATGGCCTTGCCTGGCCGGAAGTTGCTTGAGATAGGCGATGATCGCCGCGCGCTCCTCGGCGTGGTCCAAACGGAAAGCCATGTCGTTGTCGGGCGCCAGGGCCTCGGGATCCGCCAGCCAACGCTCCAAAGTAGCTTCGTCCCAAACCAGTCCCGCCTTTTTTAGTGAATCGGAGTACGGAAATGACGGATCAGACGCCGCACGTCGACCGAAGACGCCTCCCAGCGGAGGTCCCTCTTTGGCGCTGTTCAGGGAATGGCAGCCGCTGCACCGCTTGCCGTAGAACTCACGGCCGCGCGCCGCGATGTCGCTTTCGGCGGGCCACAGGCTCGCGATGCTAATCGTGATCAGAACGGCAATTCGAATCTTCCGCATCGAGTCACCGCCCCTTTCCAGTCTCGCCGGGCAGGTCTGCATCCCGTAGCGGCCGATCGACGATTGCGAGCCGGTTGGCGCCGGCTACAAAGTTCACCTCGGTGAGCCCGAGCATCTGTTTTAGCCGCTCTGCGGGCGCCTTCATCGGACCCGCGCTCGGCGCGCTGCCCGGAGCCGGCTGCGGAAACGCGGTCGACATGGCCGAGTGGAACGTCACCTTGCCTTCCACCTTCTGCAATACCTGATGGATGTGACCGTTCAGCACCGTCACTGAGCCAAAGCGTTTCAAGACGGCAAGCGCCTGTGCGCTATCTTCGGTGCCCCAGCCCCACTGCGGGTAGACCGTCCACAGCGGTATGTGCGCGAAGA
>DATJFH010000309.1:0-15513 GCA_035495815.1 Bryobacteraceae bacterium | reverse complement strand
CGATGCGGTCCTGGCCGTCGTACGCCGACATGTCCGACAGCAGCACCTGGTCTCCAACCCGCAGCCCTTCCAGCACCTCGATGGTGTTGACCGACGTCCGGCCGAACTTGACCTGCGTGCGCGTCGCCATCTTCCCGTCCGGTGAGAGCTTGAACAGAGTCACCATGCTCTGCGCCTGCCCGAACACGGGACGGCCGACATACATCACGTCTTTCAACCGCTCCAGCTCGATGGTGCCTTCCACGCTGAGATCGGGGACGGCTCCCTTGGGCAGCGGCTCCAGAATGGTCGCGTCCACGGTTCGCGTACCGTTGAGGACGGAGGGATCGATGCGGGCAACCTTTCCTTTGACGACGCCGTTCCGGGTATCGATTTCGACCGGCTGTCCGATCATCACGTCTTTGGCCTGTGTCTCCTGGATCTGGAGCGCGGCCTTCAGCCTCCAGGGCTGGACGACTTTGGCCAGCGGCGTGCCCTGGGTGACGCGCTGGCCGACCTCAACCATCACCTGCTGCAGCACACCCTCCGTCCCGGCTCGCACGGTGAGAGCTTCCACCTGGCTCTTTTTCAACTCGTAGGCGGCCCGAAGCTGCTCGATGCGGGTCTGCTGGGAGGCCAGCTGCGCTTTGATCGACTCGTCGCCGGCTTCGAGACGCTCCTTGTCGATACTGTAACGGTTGGCCAGATCCTCGGCGATCTCCTTCGAGATCTTCATATTCAACTCGACGATGAGGCCATCCTTATAGAGGGCCATATCGCGGTCGGCTTTGAGCTTGGCCTGATTGTAGGAGGACTGCGTGGTTGCCAGCTGCGCCTTCTGCTCGAGGCGCTCATTCGCCAGCCGCACCCTGAGATCGTCGTAATCGGCCATGCCGGATTTCACGTCCCACTCGGCGGCCACGGTCGCCGCCTTCAACTCCGGGTTGCTCAATTCGAGCAAGATGGTATCGGCCTTTACGGGAGTGCCCGGCAGAAGAAACTTTTTATCGACCCGGCCGTCGGTGGTGGCCGGGATGCTGAGGATGTCTTCGGGAACCAGCGTGCCGAGCCCGCGCACCTGCCGCAGCATCTCGCCGCGTTTCACGGTGTCCGGCCACACGGTGGACCGCTCCACCGTCTGCGCCGCGGGTTGCAGCCGCCGGAGCGCGATGGTGATCGCCGGAATCGCGATCGCCAGTACGAGCCCGATCACGGTACGCCGGATGAGCCTGCCACGAGCTGCGCCTTTGCGGGGAATATCCATGAGTTCTTCTAGTCGATTGGACGCACGTCTTGTGCCACGGTAACGAACATTATAAGCCATGCACTTACATGGACCCGCCTGCGCGCGGGTGTCCGATTCCGGGACGGGCGTGTCCGAACCCGGACTTCGGACGTGCGCCGCGGATGCCGGCGACGAAAGCGCGTTGCGAGGGGGGACAGGCTCGCCGGATCTGGCTGATCGTACCGCGCTAGGCTATGATGAGCTCATGGACCGACGTACTTTTCTGGCCATGCCGGCGGCGGCCGGGGCGCTTCCGAAGACCCCTGAATACAGGGTCGTGAGCGCGTTTCAGCCCTCGCCACAGCCGGGGATGCCGGGACCTTATGCCGGATCGGTGGTCTCGGTCAAGTCCGCCAAATCCATCGATGCGCAGACGGAAAATGTGGACGCCGCCGTGGTCGCCGAGATGATCCGGCGCGGCATGACGGCTTTGACCGGCGAGGCGGGCGCGCGCGACGCCTGGCGCAAGTTCTTCACTCCGTCCGACGTGGTCGGCATCAAGGTGAACTGTTCCGGCGCGCCGGGCATCTGCTCGCATCCGGCGGTGGTCGCCGAGATCGTCCGCAACCTGGTGGCGGTGGACGTGAAGCCGAAACAGATCTACATCTACGAACGCTTCCGCGACCAGATGGAAGCCGTCAAATACGAGCGCTACGTCCCGGATGGGGTGACGATTCAAGCGGCCGAAGGCTCCCGCAACCAGATGAGCGGGTACGATCCGCGCACCTACGTGGAGGTCGATTTTTTCGGCGAAGAAGATACGCGCTCGAACCTGATACGGCTGGTTTCCGAGCGCTTCACCAAGATCATCAACGTGCCCAACATGAAGGACCACGGGGCGGCGGGGGTCACGGGCTGCCTCAAGAACATCGCCTACGGGAATTTCAGCAACGTCGCCCGCTCCCACCGCAACGAGAAGACCAACACGTTTTCCTTTATCGGAGAGTTGGCGAAAGTGGAGCCGGTGCGGTCGAGGACGGTTCTGCAGGTGATGGACGGATTGCGGGGCGTGTGGCACGGCGGACCCTTTTCGCCCACACGCAAATTCCGCTTCTACCCGGGGCAGATGATGTTCGGAACCGACCCGGTGGCGATCGACCGGCTGCTGATCGACGTTATCGACGGCAAGCGGAAGGCGGAAGGCGCGACCTCCGTCTGGGACAGGTCGATGGCCAACGTCCAGCGGGGAAGAGGCTACAGCGACAATCCCAACATTCAGCGCTTCATCCGGGAGCCGGGCCATATCGAATATGCCTCGAAGCTGGGTCTGGGCGTTTACGATCGAAGCAAGATCCGGCTCAAAGAGATTTCCCTTTGATCTTTGCGTTGATGTTCGCGGCGGCGCTGCCTGGTCTGTATTGGGAACAGGGTCCGGAAACAGCGGCTCGGCTCGAGAAAGCCGGCGTGCGGTGCATCGAGACGCCGGCGGCGAGGGTGGACGCCTGGAAACGCGCCGGCTTCTGCGCCGCTGCGGCGGATCCGGCGGCGTACGTGAAGCTGCGGCAGCCCGGAGTCGAGTACCGGCCCGATGTGGCGTCGGCGACACGGGCGCCGTGGGTTACATCGAATGCATGGCAGATCCTGCGAGGCGCCGGAAAGCCGGTCTACTATGGTTCGTCCCAGGGGAAGGAGGACCTCTGCGCGGCCGAGGCGTTTGTCTACGGCGCGCGGGCGCTGATCCGCGCGGACCCCTCCGGTCTCGATCGCTTCGGCTCGATGCTGCGCTTCCTCGGGAAAGTGGACGGGCCGGCGCTCGAGCCGCGCGTCAACATCGGGTTCGTGGATGACGGCTCGGCGGAAGCGGGAGAAGTGATGAACCTGATGATCCGCCGGAACCTGCTGTTCCGGATCGTGGCGGCGCCGGATACCAGGCTGGACCTGAACGTCCGGCTGGGCTCGCCGGAGTTCCCGCGCACTGCCGCCGCCAATCCGAGCGAGTTCGCCGCCCTGATCCGGCGCAAGCTGACGGACGCGAAACGGCTGCTGCGGATCTTCGGCAGCGAGGTGGTGATCGGACGGTTGACCGGGGACGGATCGCAGGCCCGTGTTCACCTGCTCAATTACGGCGGCAAGAGGCTGGAAGGCGTGCACGTGCGCGTGGCCGGGGCTTACCGCAGCGCGAGGGTGCTAACCCCCGCGGGAGACGGACCGGCCGCCGATCTGTTCACGGCCGGCGGCGCGACCGAATTCAGCGTGCCCGCGCTCGACGCATACGCGATCATCGACCTCCGGTAGCGGTAAAAACTTCCGCCAGAATCACCGTGTTTCCCCGCAGCGACCCGATTTAAAGGCTTTTCGTGGCGCCGTATTTGCAGATTTTGCGGCAGGAGGTCACATGAAGCTGTCCATAGCAAACGCAATCCTCACCACTGCATTCATGTTCTTGAGTTCAGTGGCATGTTCCTCAAAACCGGGTCCTTATGCCGACAGAGGCTCTGCCGCCGACAGGGCCACCCTGCCGGCAAGCACCGTCAGCGACGCCGGCCGCGAGTTTGCAACCAAAGCAGCCCGGGGCGGGATGGCCGAGGTGGAATTTGGCAAGCTGGCGCAGGAGAAAGGCTCTAACAAGCACACCAAAGATTACGGCAAGATGCTGGTCGACGATCATTCCCGGATGAACAGCGAACTGAACAGCATCGCGAGCAGAGAGAATATCACTCTCCCGGCGGACATGGGCCAGGACCACCGCAAGACATACGACAGCCTGGCGAAGCTCAGCGGCGCGGCTTTCGATCGCGAGTTCTTCCAGGAGGAAATTAGCATTCACCGCAAGGACATCGACGAGTTTCAGAAGGAAGCAAGCAACAGTTCCGACATGTCGTTGAAGGATTTCGCGTCGCGGAGCATACCCACCCTGCAGGAGCATCTGCGCATGGCTGAGAACAACGGTATGAAGAAGTAACCGGTTGAGATTCAGCTCCGGCCGCCAAGCCCGTTCGCGTGACTGACGAACGGGCGCGGCAGCCCCAAAGCGCCTCGAATATCCGCTATAGTTTTGGTTCGAGGCCTAATGAGAATTCTGTTACCCCTGACCGTTGTTCTTCTTTCCATACCGGCGCTCCTCTCCGAGGACTGGCTTCAGTTTCGCGGACCCAACTCGACGGGCGTTTCACAAAACCGGAATCTTCCCGTCGAGTTCGGACCGGGGAAGAACATGGTGTGGAAAACGGAGCTGCCTCCCGGTCACTCTTCACCGGTTCTGGCGGGCGACCGCATCTACCTCACGGCGGTCGACAAAGGGAAACTGTTCACCATCTGCCTGGACCGCTCGAGCGGGCGAATCAACTGGAGGCGGGAAGTCCCGCGCGAGCGAAACGAGGAGTTGCACAAGGCCAATGGTCCGGCGTCGCCGAGTCCGGTGAGCGACGGAAAGAACGTTTACGTCTTCTTTACCGATTTCGGACTGATCTCGTTCGGTCCGGACGGCAATGAGCTGTGGAGACGGCCTCTCGGCCCGTTCAACAACCCGATGGGGATGAGCGCCTCTCCGGTGCTGGTGGGCGACACCCTGCTAGTCAGCCTGGATCAGGAGAGCGGATCGTATTTTCTGGCGCTGGACAAGAACACGGGAGAGACGCGCTGGAAAGTGGACCGTCCGGAGTTCACGCGCGGCTTTTCCACGCCGGTGATTTACAGGCCGCCGGACGGCCCGCCGCAGGCGCTGATCGCCGGGTCGTATCAGCTGACGGCTTACGCCGTCGACACGGGCAAAGCGGTCTGGTGGGTGAACGGTCTGACCTGGCAATTGAAGCCCACGCCGGTGCTGGGCAAGGACGTAGTTTACGTGCAGGGTTGGGCAGGCGGGTCGGACACCGGCCAGCAGGAGGAGATCGAGCCCTTCGAGCAGGCGCTGACGCGGCTCGACACCAATCACGACGGCAAGCTGTCGAAGGGGGAGATTCACGATCCGAAGATCCTAAAGGATTGGAAGGCAGTGGACCTCGATCGCGACGACATGCTCGACCAGCGCGACTGGCGGCTGTATCGCTCCCGCCGGTCGGCGCAGAACGCCATCCTCGCCTTCCGGCTGGGCGGACAGGGAGACATGACGGAGAAGAGCCTGCTTTGGAAGTACACCAAGTCGCTCCCCAACGTGCCCTCGCCGCTGTTGTATGAAGGCGTGCTGTACATGCTGAAGGAAGGCGGCATATTCACGTCGCTCGACCCGGCCACCGGGAAGGTGTTCAAACAGGCCCGCCTGACGGGCGCCCTGGGCGACTATTTTTCCTCCCCGGTCGCCGCCGACAACAAGATCTACGTATTGAGCGAAGAGGGCAAAGCCACCGTCATCAAGCCGGGCGGGGAATGGGAAATCCTGGCGGTGAACGACCTGGGAGACGCCTGCCACGCCACGCCGGCCATCGCGGACGGACGCATGTACTTCCGAACGCGCAGCGCGCTCTACTGTTTTGCCAGGCGCGATTAAGAATCAAGAGATGAACGAGAATCCGGCGCCCAGCAACGCAGAATCGGACCCGCTGATCGGCCGCACGCTTTCCCGCTATACCATTCAGGCGAAGCTTGGCAGGGACGCGGGCGGAATCCTCTATCACGCGCGGGACAACGAAGCCGCCAAAATGGTCATCCTCCGGGCGCTTGACCGGGCGGCGTCTTCGGACCCGGAGCGGATGCGGAAGTACGAGCAGGATCTCCGCACGGTCTCGGACCTCAAGCATGCCAACATCGGACGGCTGCTCGAGATTCTGGAAATGGACGGAACGCGCTTCGCGGCCATGGAGCTGCCGGAGGGCGAGTCGCTGAAGACCACGATGGGGCGGCGGCGGCTGCGGCGGAGCGAGATGGCCCGTTACGCGCTGCAGATCGCCGACGCGCTGGTGGCGGCGCACGCAGCCGGTGTGGTTCACGGCAACCTGAAGCTGTCGAACATCTACGTGCGGGGCGCGCGGAGGGTACAGGTAACCGATTTCGGGCTCCATCACCTGACCGAGCCGGCGAACCGCCTTCAGGGTCCTATCCGGCAGGAGCCTTCGAGCGAGGACGTGGAGTATCTTGCGCCGGAGCAGATCGAGGGCAAGGGCGTCGATTTCCGCTCCGATATTTTCTCCTTCGGACTGCTGCTTTACCACATGTCGACCGGCAAGAGAGCGTTCCGCAAGGAGACGGCCGGCGCGACGATGGATGCGATCCTGACCGCGGAGCCCAAGCCGGTTGCCCAAGTCACCTCGCGCGTCGTGCACGGCGTAGAGCGGATCCTGCACCGATGCCTGCGCAAGGAGCCGTCGCAGCGGTATCAGAAAGTCAGCGAGCTGCAGTCGTCGTTGAAGCGGCTCAAAGCGGATCACTACGGCAACGCGCTGACGGAGGGATCGTTTTTCACCCCGTACTGGGAACGGATGATGCTGCGGACGTTTCTGGGCGTGCTGGTGTTGGCGGCCGTGGCGGCGGCGGTAGTCTACTGGCGCAGCCGTCCGCAAACGGAGCGCGTCATTACTCCCAAGTTGACTCAGATCACCGCGGACAACGGACTGAACGTAGAGCCGGCGCTTTCGGTGGACGGGCAATGGCTGGCCTACGCGTCGGACCGGGAAGGCGCCGGGAACCTGGACGTCTGGCTGCAGCCGGCGGGCGGAGGCAAGGGGGTCCGGCTGACGAATCATCCGTCCGACGATCATGAGCCGGCCATCTCCCCGAGCGGCACATCGGTGGCCTTCCGGTCGGAGCGCGACGGCGGCGGCATATACGTGGTCTCGACGACGGGAGGCGAAGCGCGGCGCATCGCCGACCACGGCCGGCGTCCGCGATTCTCTCCGGACGGCAAATGGATCGCCTACTGGATCGGGCCGCCGGGGATCGCGCCGGTGGCCTCCGGTGAGTTCAAGGTGTACGTGGTTCCGGCCGTAGGCGGCACGGCGCGCCAGATTCGTCCGGATTTTTCGTCGGCCAACAATCCAGTCTGGAGTCCCGACAGCCAGAGCCTGCTTTTTCTCGGCCGTCCGGATTCAGGGCCGAGCACGCTCACTTCGATCGACTGGTGGATCGCCTCGCTCGATTCCGGCGCTTTGAAGAAAACGGGCGCGTGCAGCAACTTCATCCGATACGGAATTGTATCCGACTACCAGTGCGCGATCCCGGGAGACTGGCAAGGCAATCGTATTTACTTCACGGTTCCGACCGCCGACGGATCGAATCTCTGGCGGGCGGAACTGGCGGCGGGGCGCAACGAGTTCACCGCAAAGCCTCTGCGGGTCACGTCCGGCAAGAGCTTCGAGATCCAGCCCTATGCGGCTCCCGGAGGGCGGATCGTTTTCTCGCGGCAGACGCTGAATGCCGACATCTGGGTCATTCCGGTCGACCTGAACGCCGGCAAAGCGACGGGCGACATCCGCAGAATCACGCGCGACCCCAATTTCGACGTCTATCCTTCCCTGACCGCCGACGGCAGCAAGCTGGCGTACCTGTCAAACCGCCGCGGAAGCTACGGCACCTGGCTGTTGGATTTGAAGACGGGCGCGGAGACGCAGGTGGTCAACAGCAAGGAAGAGACCATGTGGCCGCGCGTCAGCCCGGACGGGGCCTACGTGGCGTACACGGAGCAGCGCATCGGACGTTTCGAGCAATTCTACGCGCCTTCCGCCGGGGGGCCGTCGCAGATTCTTTGCGAGGATTGCGGGCCGATCATTTCGGACTGGTCGCATGACAGCCGGAAGGTGCTGATCGATTTCGTGTCGCCGCAGAGGCTGCTGAGCATCAGCCTGCTGAAACTGGAATCGCACGACAGGGTCCAGATCCTGCAGCATCACCGGTACAACCTGATGCAGGCCCGGTTTTCGCCCGACGAGCGGTCCATCGCGTTCGTCGCGCGCCTGGACTCGGGCCATTCCCAGATTTACGTGGCGCCCTATCAAGAGGAGACGCGATCGCCCGAGACCTCCTGGATTCCCTTGACCGACGGACTGACGTGGGAAACGGCGCCGCAGTGGTCGCCCGACGGGAAACTGGTGTATTACACATCGGGCCGGGACGGCTTCCGCTGTATCTGGGCGCGGCGTCTGGACGGGCGCCGGCAGCCGGTCGGCGATCCGATCGGTGTCTACCACTTCCACACGGCCAGGAGGTCGCCCGCGCTGGTGCCTTTCAACGGGATGGACCTGTTCATCGGAAACGACGGGATGTTCATGAGTCTGGGCGAGCTGACTGGAAATATCTGGATGGCGCGCACGCCGGATTGAGAACCGGATAATGAGGACGCTGTTCGCCGGATTTTTCCTGGTGGCGCTGGCCGTCCCGCGGCCTGCTCTAGCGGACCAGACGGATATCTACGTCGCCGCGGAGATGAAGAGGCAGCGCATTCCGGGGCTCTCGGTGGCGGTAGTCCGGAACGGCGAGCCGGTCAAGCTGCAGGGCTACGGTCTGGCGGACGTGGAAAACGATGTGCCGGCCACGGCGGACACCGTATACCTGCTGGCGTCGGTGACGAAGCAGTTCACCGCCGCGGCCGTCATGATGCTCATTCAGGAGGGCCGGATCGGCCTCGACGAGCCGGTGGGAAAGTATCTGGAAAGCGCGCCCGCCGCCTGGAAAGAGATCACGCCGCGGCGCCTGATGAGCCACACCAGCGGACTCCCGGTGGAAGTGCCGTTCGAGCGGAGACCCGGCTGGTTTCTGATCGAGCACACGCGCCAGGAATTTCTGGCAGCGGCCACGGCCCGGAAACCGGCCTTCGCGCCGGGAGAGAAATTCGAATATTCCAACACGGGCTTCTATCTTCTCAGCGTCCTGGTGGAGAAGGTGAGCGGGAAGACTTTCGGTGAATTCCTGCGGGAGCGCATTTTTCAACCTCTCGGAATGACGGCCACTCGGCTGAGCGACCCACGCGCGGTGATCCCGCATCGCTCGGGAGCTTACGGTTTGCAGAACGGTGTTTTGGTGAACCGGGGGCATCCGACGGCCACCTCGGGTTTGGGAACCGGCTGCCTGATTTCCACGGCGCGGGACATGGCCCGCTGGGACGCCGGGCTATCGGCGGCGAGTATCCTGCCCGGGCAGGCTTTGAAACAGATGTGGACACCGCTGAAATTCCCGGACGGGTCCGAATCGGGATACGGTTTCGGCTGGATGATCGACGATCACCGCGGTCATCGGGTGATTTCGCACGGGGGCGCATTTCCGGGAACGTCCACGCACATTACGCGCTTCGTGGACGACAAGCTGACGGTGATCGTTCTAGCCAACCGGGATCAAGTGAATCCGGGCGCGCTGGCGGCGGGGATTGCGAGCCTCTACGAGCCGGGTCTGGGGACCCTGCGGAGCATGCAGGTCCAGCCCGATCCGGATCCGGGCCGGACAGCGCGGATGAAGCAGGCGCTGGCGGAAATCGGCGCCGGGGCCGAACCGGCGGAGCTGACGGCGGAAGCCAGAGCGTCGCTCAAGCGGGGCCTGCCCTGGGTGGAGCGGCTGCGGCCGGTGTACAGCCGTCCGGGGGAATTCCAGGCGATCGCCTGCGAGACGCCGAGGTCGCCGGATTTCGAGCGGAACGGCGCGCGGATAGAGCGCATATGCTACTACCGGATGCAGTCCGGCGGCAGGGTGGTGGACTGGAGCGCTTACTTCACGCGCACTGGAAAAGTGGCGGAACTGCGTCCGGCGCGGGAGTAGGGTTGGCGCGCGGGAATCAACTCCGGGATTTGACGGCGCCGGCGTGCTTCATCCAATCGAGGATGTGCGCCGCGAGCTCTTCGCCCGCGTCTTCCTGGATGAAGTGACCCGCTCCCTTCAGCGTCAACTGCGGCGCGACGTTGCGGAAGATGGAGCGTAGATGGGCCTCTGCGGGGGCCGTAATCGGATCGGCATCGGCCCAGGCCAGCAGCGCGGGCAGGTCCAGGGTCTTGAGTTTCTCAATGGCGACGCGGTTGTCGTAAGCTCCCGGATCCTCCGGGCGGATCGGCACAAGCCGGGGAAACACCCGCGCGCCGGTCTGATACCGGGGGGAGGGAAAGGGCGCGGCATAGGCCGCCGCTTCGGCGTCGGTGATCTGCCGCTTCAAGGCGCCGCGCATCAGCCGCGCGATGTCGAGGGACGGCACGCGCTGGGAAAATCGCCGCCACTTCAGGAAAGCCTCCGGCTGCCCGCGTCCATCCGGCAGGCCGGTGTTCGACGCAATCACGCGCGCGAACCGTTCCGGAATCTGCGACAGCACACGCAGCCCCAGCAATCCGCCCCAGTCCTGGCACAGCATGGTGATCCGATCCAGATCCAGGGATTGAATGAAGCCGCGCAGCCAGCGGACGTGGGACTTGTAGGTGTAAGCGTTCGCCGCCAGCGGCTTGTCCGAGCGGCCGAAGCCGACCAGGTCCGGCGCTATCACGCGGCCGGCGGCCGACAGCGGCGGGATCATACGGCGGTAGAGATAGCTCCAGGTGGGCTCGCCATGGAGGAGCAGGATCGGATCGCCGTCTCCATGCTCGACGTAGGCGATGCGCAGCCCTTCCACCTCGACGTACTTCGGCTCGTACGGGAATCCGGGCAGATTCGTGAAGCGGTCCTCCGGAGTGCGCAGGAACGAGCCCTCCGGCCAGCCCGTTTTCACTCCGGCGAACTGCGCCACTTTCAGAACATCCGCCGGATTCAGGCTGCCCGCGATCTCCGCCACCCAGACCGAGACCGCCAGCAGGTCGGCGGTGATCTCGTGCTCCGGGGGGCGCGGCTCGTAGCGGTCCCAATGACCGTACACCACCGCGGCTGAAGGCCGCCCGCGGCCGAGGTCGGCCAGTTCGAGGCTATACAGGTGATCGTGCCGCGACCGCCAGTAGACCCGGCCGGCGCGCATGCCGGCGGCGCGTTCGATGGCTTCGGCCACATCCGGGCGCGCGTCCAGTTCCTGCTCCCACAGCAGGGGATCCGGGCGCAGGTATGACAGCTCTTCGCCTGAGGGAATCGTGAATTTCAGAGCTTGCCTCCGGCCGTGCGGGTGAGGAACGCGACGGCGGCGGCGGCCAGATCCGGACCGCGGTCGTCCTGCAGGAAATGCCGTGCCCGGTCGAAAAGCACCGGACCCTCGGCGTGCGGCAGCAATTCCTTCAGACGGCTGCAGGTTTCCACGGGGAAGACTTCGTCCTCCGGCGCCCACAGCAGCAGGGTCGGCGTGCCGGCCAGTTCGGGCAGCCGTTCCTCGATGCGCCGCAGGTCGTTCCATCCACGGTCGCCCCCGGTCATGGGGATGGTGCGGGGCCAGGTCAGGACGACGTGGTCCGAATCCGGCTCGTCGAACACGTGATGGTAAGCGCGGGCCTCGAGCTCCGTCATGCCGCGGCGCGAGGTGGCCGACGGGCCGTGCTGCGAGAGCACCTTCAGGCGCTTCATGAAGAACTGGCCGATCAGCGGGGCGTGCCAGGTGGTCCAGGGTTTGGGCGAGGTGTGGAACCTGCTGAGCCGGCCGGTGAACAGCCAGGTATTCATGAGCACCAGAGCGCCCAGCTTTTCGATTCGCTGCAGAGCCGCGCCCACTCCTTGCGGTCCTCCCCAATCCTGGCCGACGATGACGAATCCGCGCAGGTCGAGCTGGTCGATCAGGCAAACCAGGTCGGCGATATGGTGAGCCAGGGTGAGCGCCGAATCCAGACGAGGATGATCCGAGTACCCGGCTCCGATCCAGTCCGGCGCGATCGCGCGGTAACCGGCGGCGGTGAGCGGGGCGATGAAATCCCGGTACAGAAAACCCCAGGTCGGGTTGCCGGAAAGCAGCAGCACGGGGCGGGCGGACGGGTCGCCTTCGTCGATATAAGCCATCGTCCGGCCGTTCACGATGAGCGATTTCTGCTCCCAGGGGAACAGCGGCTGCAGCCAGTCCGGTTTGGTTCTCAGCATGCCGATCGGGGTCTCACTGGCGTGGTCAGGAACAAAGGCGATAGCGCAACACCGTCCATAATATCTTGGTCCCCGCGAGGATACTGGCTTTCACATTTCCCGAGACTTTGCTCACGCCGATGCGATTGCGGTAAGAGACGGGAATCTCCTCGATGCGCAGCCCGTGCCGCACCGCCTTGATCTGCATCTCGATGGTCCAGCCGTAATTACGGTCGCGCATGTCGAGCTGGCGCAGAGCGTCGAGCCGGATGGCGCGAAACGGGCCGAGGTCCGAATAGCGATGCCGGAACAGCAGCCTGATCAACAACGTGGCCAGCGCATTGCCGAACCGCTGGTGGGGCAGCAGGGAGCCCTTCTCGGCTTTTCCCAGCGTGCGGGAACCCAGTACGAAATCCGCGCGTCCCTGGAGAATGGGTTCGAGCAGCAGGGCCGCCTCGCCCGGATCATCACTCGAATCGGCGTCCATGAACACCACGGTATCGATTCCCGGCGGCAGGTTGGCCATGGCTCTCAGACAAGCGTTTCCATATCCCCGGCAGGGCTCGCTGACCACGGTTGCGCCGGCCTGGCGCGCGATTTCGGCGGTGCGGTCGCGGGAACCGTTGTCGGCCACGAGAATGGCGCTGAACAGCCCGCGGGGCACGCGTCCGAGGGTGATTCCGATGGCGGGTTCCTCGTCGAGAGCCGGGATGATGAGAGCGGCCTTTCCCATTGGAGCGGGGTTCATGGGTATAATCGAATACCAGGACACGGCTGGAGCGTGAGGATGGAAGAAGAACAGCTAAACGAGCCTACGCTGGAACGCGGATCGAGCCTCATGTCCGCCGCTTTCTGGCTTCGCGACCTGGCAGTCTCGGTCCTGTTCGCCGTCATTCTCATCGTATTTATTTATCAGCCGGTCAAGGTAGAGGGAACGAGCATGATGCCCTCCCTGACCGATCAGGAACGAATCTTCATCAACAAGTTTACCTACCGTTTCGGAATCGGGCACATCGAGCGCGGCGACATGGTGGTGTTCTGGTTTCCGCTGGACAAGACCAAGTCTTACATCAAACGGGTGATCGGATTGCCGGGCGACAAGGTGGAGATCGACAACGGCATGGTGATCGTGAACGGCAGGCGTCTGAACGAAGAGTATGTTCCGGCAGAGTACAGGGACCACAATTCGTATCCGATGATCGAAGTTCCCGCCAACAAATACTATGTGTTAGGGGACCATCGCAGCTCGTCCAACGACAGCCGGGCGTGGGGCACCGTGGAGCGCGGCTTCATTTACGGAAAAGCCGTTTTCGTCTACTGGCCCCTCGACAAGATGGGCAGAGTAAAGTAATCGCGGCTCTGATTGCCCTCGGGCGCTACCGGCGTCCGAAAAGCCACATCACCAGCGACAGCACGACACTCAGGAGTATGCAGGTAACGACCGGGAAGTAGAAGACCGAGTTTTTCCCTCGGATTTCGATATCGCCGGGCAGGTGGCCAAGCCGGATGGGCAGCTTGTCACCGAGCGTCACGAGGAGTCCGACGACGATGAGGGCCGCGCCCGCGAGGATGAGGGTACGCCCTAGGCCCATACCCCATTTTCGCGCACCTTAGAGCAGGTCGTCGCGGCCTTTCCGCTCCAGGGTCTTGACCAGGGCGCCTACTTCCTGCGCGCGCTTCCGGTGCGCCACCAGCAGCGCGTCGGGCGTGTCCACCACGATCAGGTCCCGGACGCCGAGCAGCGCCACCAGTTTCCCGCGGGCGTCCACGTAGTTGCCGGTGCTGTCCGAATAGAGCGCGTCGGAGCGGGAGGCGTTGCCGTCTCCATCGCGCGGCAGCAGCTCATGGACAGCGTCCCAGCTTCCCACGTCACTCCAGCCGATATCGTCACAGGCCAGTCCCACCACGTTCGTGGCCCGTTCGAGGACGGCGAAATCGATGGAAATGTTCTCGCAAAGCGGGAAGACCTGCGCCAGTTTCTGGGGGAAGCCACGATGGGAGAAGCCCGGCAGGGAGGAGAGGATGGTAGCGGTCTTGGGCAGATGGCGCCGCAGAGCCGACAGCAGCACATCCGTCCGCCAGAAAAACATGCCCGCATTCCAGTGAAAGCGGCCCGCTTTGACGAATCGGCGCGCGGTGGCCAGATCCGGTTTTTCACGGAATTTGACCACGGGATAGGGCTCGAGCGAGCCCGCCGCCGCGCCATCGGGGAATTCGATATAGCCGAATCCGGTGTCCGGGTGGCGGGGCGCAATCCCGAGAACGGCAATGGAGCCCTTCTCGGCCGCGCTGAAGGCCGGCCGCACGAATTGCAGATAGCGGCGCGGCTTCGTAATCACGTGATCGGAGGGAAACACCCCCATCACCGAATCCGAGTCGATCGACTGGAGAATATGGGCCGCCAGCCCGATGGCCGGCGCGGTGTTTCTCTGTTCGGGTTCGGCCAGGATCTGGGCTTTGGGAATATGCGGCAACTGCCGCAGGATCTCCGCCCGAAGATGGGAATTGGTCAGCACCCACAAGCGCTCGGGGGGGATGACGGCGCTCAGCCGGGCGGCGGTGGCCTGGATGAGTGTCGTTTCACCGACCACGCTGAGGACCTGCTTGGCGCGGTTGCGGCGGCTCAGCGGCCAGAAGCGCGTTCCTCGCCCGCCGGCCAGGATGAGGCCGTAATGATTTTTCTTCGCCATGTGGAAGGACGGATGTCCCTACTGAACCGGATAACCGCGAATCAGCCGGAAGGTGCGAGTCCAGCGTGTCTTTGTGAAAAAGTGCTGCGCCAAATCCAGAATATGGTCGATCCCGATGGTCGGATTGGCCAGCGCGGAGGTGGGCGCGTCGTACGACCAATAGATGATCAGCGGCTTGCCGATGATGTTCTCCCGCGGCACGAAGCCCCAGTAGCGGCTGTCGAGCGAGGAATCACGGTTATCCCCCATCGCGAAATAACTTCCCGGCGGCACGATCACTTCTCCATTCTTGACGTCGTTCTCGAGCATGGCCTGGCCGCGCTCGTACTGGGGAAAATTCGGCTGGCTGGGAAAATTGTCGCGGTAAGAATCGATGTATTCCGTCTTGTGTATCTTGTACGGTTCTTCCAGTTTGTGGCCGTTGAGAAATACGGTCTTGTTTTCGAGGCGGATGTGGTCGCCGGGAACACCCATCACGCGCTTCACGAAGGTCTGCTTGATGTCCACGGGGTAGCGGAACACGATGATGTCCCCGCGTTTCACCTCTTCGTAGGGAAGGATGAACTTGCTGATCTTCCCGGCGGGAGCATAGGCCAGCTTGTCCACCAGCAGGTGGTCGCCGATGAGCAGCGTGTCTTCCATGGATCCGGTGGGGATGACGAACGCCTGGACCAGCGTCGTGGTGCCGAATAACAAGAGGAGGATGGTGACGGTCCATTCAGCAATCACACCCCGGGGGATATCGGACTTCGGAGG
>DATJFH010000308.1:0-6368 GCA_035495815.1 Bryobacteraceae bacterium | reverse complement strand
CCCAGGACGTGGAGATCACCATTTTCGAAACTCCGAAACACAATTGGGGATTCCGCGGCCTGCCGGGCGATGAGCACACACTCAACTACCGGGTCGAGGTTTGAACCTAGCGTGAGGACGAACCGGGCGATCGGGGCGCTGATTCTGATCAGCCAGAGTTGCTGACCGGGCCGAAGGCTCCGGTTGGAGGCAGGCATTACGTGGCGGGGCTGCAAAGCGATTTGGCGCGGAGTGGGCCGGCAGGGGCGCGCGTCCATCCCGCCCGGCCGGGCGAGATGATCGTGATGCTGGCCAACAGCTGCTGCGGTGGAGAGAACCAGGGCATCGGTATTTTGTTCGGCGACCGTGGCGGCCGAGACGCGGGTGAGGCGCGATCCGGCGTGGCCCGGTGTTTGCCTGTTGGAAGTGATTGTCGGCGGCTCGATCGTCCAAAAGCGCAGCGGGCAGCGATGTCCATTTCCGTATGGCCGATATTCTGGGGCTGACCAAGCAGATCGCGGACAAGCTGGTGACAGGCGTGCTGCTCGACGTCAACCCGCGGCTCGATTTCGAGCCGAAAGCGCCGTTCACGCTGCCGGACTGATCAGCGCGAGAAGTATAGTCGGTCGATCTTCGCCGCCAGGACGAAGTCGCTCTCCGTCAGACCGTTGATTTTGTGAGTGTAGGTGGTAGCGTCGACACGGCCCCAGGCCAGGCACAGGTCCGGATGATGGCCTTCCGCTTCGGCGACCTCTCCGATACGATTGACGAAGTCCAGTGCTGTTTTGAAATCGGGGAAGAGGAAGGTTTTTTGGATGCGACGGCCCTCGATCACCTTCCAATCCCGCAATTGCGCGGAGAGCTTTTCGAGAGCCTCTCCTTCAAGCGGCGGCACGCCCCCGCGGCAGGGAACACAGCGCTGATCGGCCAGGCTACTCATTCCAGATCCACCCAGACGTCATTGTCGCGCACCTCGACGGGATAGGTCTTGAGCGGCTTCAGTTGTTGTTGCAACTCCGGATAGTCCTTCGGGTAGACGTTCTGAGGGTAATGATTTCGGCCGGTCTGGACGTCGTACTGGAAGTGGTGGAAAGGGCAGTCGATCAGGTTGTCCCAAAGGACGGCGCCTTCGAGGGGATTACCGCGATGGGGACACAATCCGTAAAGAGCGTAAATGCGGCCGTCCCAGTTGGCCAGGATCACAGGCGTCGAAGCGGCGTGGACGAATTTCGTTTTACCGGGAGGCACTTCGCTTATCGCAGCAAGCTTTTGAAAGGGCATGTTGAACAGAGGCCGGCAGCGAATGGGGTCCGGCCTCACGAAGAAGGCGGAATCTCCTTACGAGAAATCGGCGGACATGAAACGGCGCACGTAGGGCGAGGTCCCGGGAGCGCCCCGGCGGAAGTGGCCGGAGGGACCTTCGGAAAGGTATTCGGAGAACCAGGCCTCATGCTCGACCTCCTCATGCAGGATGGCCAGAGCCAGGTCGTAAGTGCGATGGTCCTTGCCGAAGGTCAGGTTACAGATCTCGGTATAAGTACGCACGGCGCAGCGTTCCGCCTCGACCAGCACGCCCAGCATCTGTTTCATGTCGCGCGGGTTCTCGGGCAGGTAGGCGTCGGGGCACCCGGCCACATCGGCGAATCCGCGGATGTCGCGCGGCAGCTTGCCGCCCAATTCGTAAATGCGCGGGGTGAGGGCTTCAAAGTGGTTGCGGTCTTCGATACGCGCGTCCTCGATGATCTCCTTCAGGCCTTCGCCATCGAAGCCGATCGCGTTCACGCGCAGGATCGTATAGTAGTAAAATGTGGTGAATTCGGCGCCCGCGGCCCGAACCAGCTTGTCCAACAGGACTTCCACATTCACGCCAGCCTGCTCAACTACCTGTCTTGCAACTTTTCCCATTGCGCTATCTCCTTTCTCGAATTGAATCGGCCGGAACCGCAGTTGCGGATTCCGTTGAAAACCACCTGATATCCGGGGACCTTCCGAGTGTCGAGCGCAGCCGTTTGCGAGGCGGCCGCAGATGGAATGGCGCTGCCGATGGACGTTGGCGTCGAAGCGCAAGGCCGAACGCTCGAGCGGCTCTTGAAGCTTTGGGCCGCTGCGGCTCAATGCCTTGAATCCCGCCGGCAGCGGCGTGAATCGGGCGCCGGACGAAGAAATCGACCACTCCGTATGGCAGCGGGCCTATACGGAGCGTTGCGCGGCGAAACAATCCCCCGATTTCAGGCCGCGTCTGCCGCATCCTGCTTTCTAGATTATGTCTAAGTTAACATTTTTGTCAAACAGTCTTTCAATGCCCGTATGGATCCGTGGCAACCCGGCCCCAGTTGAGTTCCCGGTCCTGCGCGCACTATGCTGAAGCGACCGAAATGAAACTCCTATTCGTTTCAGCCTGCGCCCTGATGCTGCTGCTTGCCGCTTCGCCCAAGCCCTACCGGGACTGGAAGGTCTATGGCGGCGGAACAGAAAACATTCGCTACTCGAAGCTCGACCAGATCAACCGCAGCAACGTCAAACGGCTGCAGGTGGCCTGGACCTACGACACCGGAGACGCTTTCCCGGGCTCGGAGATGCAGTGCAATCCCATCGTCGTGGACGGCGTGTTGTATGCCAGCACGCCGAAGCTGCGCATCATCGCGCTCGACGCGGCCACCGGAGCGCTCCTCTGGAGCCACGATCCCAATGCGGGCAGCAAGAGCGTCGGAAAGTATCGCAACCGTGGACTGGTTTATTCGGCCGGACGGCTGTACTTCTCCATCCGGCACTTCCTGTATGCGCTCGACGCGAAGAACGGCAAGCTGATTCCGGGCTTCGGCGAGGCGGGCCGGGTGGATCTGCGCGAAGGTCTGGGACGCAATCCGAAGGACATCACGATCAGCGCCACCACCCCGGGCGTGATCTACAAGGACCTGCTCATCATGGGAAGCATGATGAGCGAATCGCTGCCGTCGCCGCCCGGCGATATCCGAGCCTACGACGCGCTCACAGGCAAGCTCCGCTGGAGTTTCCATACCATCCCGCATCCCGGCGAGTTCGGTTACGATACGTGGCCGAAGGACGCCTGGCAATACAGCGGCTCCGCCAACAACTGGGCCGGCATGACCGTGGACGAGAAGCGCGGTCTGCTGTTCGCGCCCACCGGGTCGGCGGCTTCGGACTTCTACGGCTCCAACCGCGCGGGCGACAACCTTTTCGCAAATACGCTGCTGTGTCTCAAGGCGGACACGGGTGAACGCGTGTGGCATTTCCAGGCCATCCGGCACGATCTGTGGGATCGCGATTTTCCGGCGCCCCCGAATCTAGTGACGGTCAGGCGCGGCGGCAAGCTGGTGGACGCCGTGTCGCAGATCACCAAGTCGGGCCATGTGTTCGTGTTCGAGCGGGAGACGGGGAAGCCGCTGTTTCCGATCGAGGACCGCAAGGTTTCGGCGCGCGCCGTGGACGGCGAAACGGTGGCCGGCACGCAGCCGTTTCCGGTCAAGCCGCCCGCTTTTTCCCGTCAGATATTCACGGAAGACATGATTACCAAGCGCACGGAGGCGGCCCATAAAGCCGTACTCGAAAGATTCAGGAAGGTGCGCAGCGCGGGACAGTTCGAGCCGCCCAGCCTGGAAGGCACGGTGGTGTTCCCGGGCTTCGATGGCGGCGGAGAGTGGGGCGGCGCGGCCTTCGATCCCGACAGCGGCCTGCTCTACGTGAACGCGAACGAGATGGCCTGGATCCTGCGGCTGGTGGAGCGTGGCAGCGGCCCTGCCGTGGCGGGCGGAAAGAGCCTCTATCTGCGCGACTGCGCATCGTGCCATCGAGACGACCTGCGCGGGACGCCGCCCGAGTTTCCCTCGCTGGAAAAGATCGGCGACAAGTATTCACAGCAGGAGATCTCCGCGCTGATCCGCTCGGGCAGCGGCCGCATGCCCGGTTTCCGAACTCTCGGCAATCTGGAGCTGCGCGCCCTGACGCGATACATTATGACGGGTGAAGATACGGCGGCGCCGGAAGGGCAGAGGCGTCCCACCCGGTACGATCAGAAGTATCAGGCGGACGGCTACAACAAGTTCCTCGATCCGGATGGATATCCGGCGATGGAGCCGCCGTGGGGTACGCTAAACGCCATCGACCTGAACAAGGGTGAGATTGCGTGGAAGATCCCGTTCGGAGAGTTTCCGGAGCTGGTGGAAAAGGGAATTCGCAATACGGGAACCGAGAACTACGGCGGACCGGTGGTGACGGCCGGGGGGCTGGTCTTTATCGGCGCCACCAACCACGACCGCAAATTCCATGCTTTCGACAAGACCACCGGCAAGCTGCTTTGGGAAACCACGCTGCCGGCTGCAGGAAACGCCACGCCCGCTACATACGAGGTGAAGGGACGGCAGTTCGTGGTGATTGGCGCGGGCGGAGGCAAGTCCGGCGCGCCGTCGGGCGGCAGCTACGTTGCTTTCGCGCTGCCTTGAGGCCGGGCGACGGGCGCCACTGGACCGGCGCCCAAGTCCTCGGTCACCCGAACAGACGACTCACCGGCGCCGTCGCCGGCATGGCGAACCGATGTTGCCGCTTTCCGTTTTCACCGCCGGCGGTCACCTCCGGTGTGAGTTTCTCCTCCGAACGCGCCGGCCTGGGGGGCATCACAACGGGAGTGGCCGGCATCAAAGAGGGCTGACTACTGCGAGCTGAGCGTTCTCGTGCGGTTTGCCGCTGCCGTAGTGGAGGCCGGTGCTCGCGCCCGTCTCCATCGCGTCACTGATGATCTTGTGGGGCACGCTTTATGCCGGTCATGCCGCAGAACAACCTGGAGCAGGGTCGGAATCCGGCCCGTAATCAGCCTCCGACGGCCCGCTCCGGAACGACTCAGCGCCGCTGACTCCCTTCCGGCTGGGGAGACTATCTGCGAATCACCTTCAACTCCATGAGCCTGGCATTGGTCGGCACTTTATCGTGGACTTCCGTCTTCAATACGCCTTGAAAAAACCAGGGACCGGAATGGGTGGGATCCTGCTTCCGAAGTTCGGCGAGCAGCTCGGCGAGCCTGCCCTGAGTGCTCAGAAACTCCGCTGCGATCTGCGTTGCCTGTGTGTTCAAGCCATTGATGAGAAGCAGGTGACGGCGGCCATCCATTCCAGGCAGCATGGAGATGAGGGCGTATTCCTGAGTGGCCGTAACCGAGTTCTCGCCATACTGAATCTGGAAATCGACCGCCTCGGAGCCCGCCGAACCCGTACGCACGATGGCCCGCTGCCGATCGGACCTGGTTGCCGTGAGCTGATAGGGCCGATCCTTCAAAATCTGATCCAGCAGCGGATTCGCCTCGTTATTCCCGAGCAGAATCATATCCTCGCGGGTGAGATCTTCCCAGGTCACAAAACGGCTTTGAGTGGCCCGAATGGGCACGCCGGCCCGCGAAAAAAGCGAGGTCAAATACACGGCTGCGATCGCCTCGCCCATCTTGGCCTGCGAGATGGCGGGGGCGAAATACAGAAAACCTCCCGCAGGGACTGGAACAACCGCGCGGAACAGCCTGTCCTGCTCGGCCGAAAGCGGCACTCGCTCGGGCTTGGAATCGGCCGAGAGCGGCATGGAATAGTGCTTGACCACGGCGGTCAATGGATTACTGAAGCAGATGACCGCGCCCGCAGGGGAGTCGAACCAGGGGCCCCAAAACTCCTGCATCTCCGGGGTGAACCTGGAGGAAGGGCTGGCCAGCGTGGTAGTGGAACGAGAGCCAAGGAACCAACCGAACACAAAAACAATCACGGCCGCGCTTGCGGCGGCGAGCCACCAGCGGCGAGAGCTGGACGCGGGCAATGGGACGATTGCGGTGAAAGGCGCGCCGGCGACAGGGGCTTCCATCCCGGCTGGTTTGCTGCTGAGGGCCGGGGGGAGGGAGCGTCGAAAGACGGGAACGTACCGGCCGATTGGCAGGTCGATGCGAATCGGGTCCGCAGCCCCTTCCTTTTCGTAATATTCCTGCAGCTTGCGCCGGAGCGCGTGGGCCTGGCGGCGCACGATGCCGTCTTCCTGAGGGGAGTATTCCGGGCCGCGGCTGAACACTTCCGACCCAATGAGATATTCGTGCAGCAGTGAGGACTCGCCGCGGATCGTGTAGTCGCAAACGAATCGCAGAAAGCGCTGCAAGCGCTCCGAGCGCTGGAAGTGGGCACTTTGAAGGATGCGGTCCAGTTGCGCCTGCACTTCGCCGGAGCTTACCTGGCTACCGTCGGTAGAAGCGGCTGGTTCGGCCGCTGTTTCGAGATTCGGTTGGTCCATCCCCAAAGCAGGACCAGTCTACTGAACTTTGGCGGACGCGACAACCTCGTCGTAACCCGGCGTCGGCGGATAACGTCACCGGCTCGGCTCCGATTGGCGAGTCTCCGAAGCCTTGCGCG
>DATJFH010000307.1:0-21505 GCA_035495815.1 Bryobacteraceae bacterium | reverse complement strand
GCGCCGCGAACAGGTCCTGCCCGGTGGCGAAGTCGCCGGGATAGATCAGTTCGTATTTCAAGCTCCGCCACAGACGTTCGATAAAGACGTTGTCCAGCGCGCGACCGCGTCCGTCCATACTGATGGTGATCTTGCGCTGCTTGAGCGGCGCCAGGAAGTCGGCGGCCGTGAACTGCGCGCCTTGATCGGAGTTCCAGATTTCGGGTTGACCGAAGCCGAAGGCCGTCTCCAGCGCCGCCAGGCAGAAGCCCGTCTCCATGGTGTTGGACAGTTCCCAACTGAGCACGAAGCGGCTGAACCAATCCATCACCGCGACCAGGTACAGAAAGCCGCCCTGCATCGGAATGTAAGTAATATCGGTGCTCCAGACCTGGTTGGGCCGCTCGATCGTGACGTCCCGCAGCAAGTACGGGTAGACTTCGTGGCCCGGGGCCGGGCGGCTCAGATGCGGCTTGGGATACAGCGCTTGGATGCCCAGAATCCGCATCAGGCGCTGGATGCGTTTGCGGTTCACCTTCAGCTCGAAGGCCATCTTGCGGCTGCCGAAGAACGGGCACTCCAGGTACAACTCGTCCAGCCGCCGAAGCAGGTGTAGGTTCTGGGCGCTCTCCGGCCGTGGCTGGTAGTAGTAGGTCGAGCGCGGCACGCTCAACAGCTCGCACTGCTGCTGGATGCTCAGTCGCGGATGGTGCGGGTCGATCCATAGGCGCTTGTCTTCAGTCGATGAGGCCAGCTCTTTTTTTGAGAAAGTCCAGCTCCACTTTGAGCTGTCCGATCTCTTGTACAACTCGTCCTTCTCGGCGTCGGCCTGTTCGCGGATCTGCTGCCGGCCGTTGCCGAAGACATCCGGTAGTCCGGCCAGCGCTTGTTTCTTCCAGCCGCCCACCTGGGTCGGATGGACGCCAAAGATCTGCGCGATCTGCGCCGTAGTCTTGTGCGCCTTGATCGCCTCCACGGCGACCTTGGCCTTCAGGCTGGGTGGGTGATTTTTGCGGGTTCGGGGCATTGGCTCTCTCCATTTTCAACGCCGTCCCACCATCTAAGAAAGAACCGTTTTCGTGTCCAAAAAATGGGGTCCACTACACACGATGAAATGCGACCGAGCGCAATAATTCCCATGTCGGACGTGGCAGGTGCATCGCCGTCGTGATGGACTGAGAACCCTCGGTGTCGTCGTGCGTTCTGCTCTGTCAAAAGACACAGTCTGTTTCGGCACCGGCAGGCGGAAGCGTATCCACCAGGCGGTCGTCCCGCCGGAAGCGGCCTCTTCGACCGGCAGCTGTTGCTCAGTGCAGTCGCGCGGGGGAAATCCCACTGCTTGCTATAGTGAAGAAACATGCGAGGCGTCGCGCGCTGGTTCCTGTTGGCGGCAATCGTCGCGATTGTGGGATGGCTGCGAGTGGAATATACCGCCCGCCGCCGCGCGATCGAGCGGCAGGCGCCTCCCAAGCCTGCCATGCTTCCGCTCGATGTCGCCGGAAAAGCCGAAGACTGGCATCGCATCAAATACGACGAAAAAGGCCGCCGGATTTTCGAGATTTGGGCTCGCAATTTCAAGCAGGAGAAGGACAGCTCCAGTGTCGAACTGGATACCGTGCGGCTTCACCTTTTCCACAAAGAGGGCGACGTCTACGACAGAATCGAGAGCCCGTTCGCGACCTTCCACCCGGGCGAGGGAAAACTGTTCTCCGAAGGCGACGTGTCGATCACGCTGGCGATGCTCGCCGAAGGCCCGAGTTCGCGGGCTCCGGTCACCATCCGGACTTCGGGCGTAGTCTACGACAGCAATACCAGTACCGCGTCTACAGACCGTCCGGCCGATTTCACCTTTCAGAACGGAAACGGAAAGTGCGTGGGCGCGGTCTACGATCCGAACACGAAGGAGCTGCTCATGCGCTCGGCGGTGGTGCTCAATCTGAACCCGCGAACGAAAACAGGGCAGCCCATGCGGCTCGAATCCGGGCAGCTTGTCTATAAGGAGCTGGGCTCGCAGATTCTGCTCTCCCCGTGGGCGCGCCTCACGCGTGACACGTCCACGCTCGAAGGCGGCGAAACGGTGGTCAGCATTCTCAAAGACGGGGCCATTCAGAAGGTAGAGTCGCAAAAGGCCCATGGGGTGGATCACGATCCTAAACGGCAGGTGGAATATTCCGCCGATCACCTCACCGTGAACTACACCGAAGAGGGCGACGTGGACAAGGTGATCGGTGAAGCCAACGCGAAACTGGTTTCCACCACGGAATATACCCGCACTACCACGACGACGGATCATATCGATCTGCAGTTCGTGAACCAGGATCACAATGGAATGCTGCAGACGGCGGTGGCGCGCGGCCATGGCGTGGTGGAGTCCAAACCGGTGGCCGCGCCGCCCGGTCAGGCGCTGCCCGACACACGCGTCCTGCGCAGCGACGTGATCGAGATGAAGATGCGCCCGGGCGGCAGGGAGATCGAGACGGTGACAACGCCGGGGCCGGGGCAACTCGAGTTCCTGCCCAATCATCCCGGGTCGCGCCGGCGCCGGATGAACGGCTCGCGGCTCGATATCGCCTACGGCGAGCGCAACCTGATCCGCACCTTCCGCTCGGTGGATGTCGAGACGCGGAGCGAACCCGTGAAGCCCACCGAATCGCCCGTGCAGACTTCGAGCAAGAACATGGTGGCGGACTTCGATCCGAAGACGGGCCAGATGACCCGCATGCGCCAGTGGGAGAATTTTCGTTACATGGAAGGCGACCGGCAGGCTGTCGCCCGTCAGGCGACACTCGACCAGGATGCTCATCGAATAACGCTCGAGACCGGCGCGCGCGTGTGGGATCCGGCCGGGTCGACCTCGGGAGATGTGATCCACATGGATCAGTCGAATGGGGATTTCGAAGTGGACGGCCACGTCAGCTCCAGCCGCGTTCAGGACAAAAAAGGGCCGAACGGCGGCCTGCTCTCAGGCGAGGAGCCGGTTCAGGCGACCGCCCGAAAGATGCGCTCTACGAATCGCAATATGCTGGTCGTGTACGAAGGCAAGGCCGACATGTGGCAGGGCGCCAGCCGCATCCGCGCCGACCGCATCGAGATCGACCGCGAAGCCAGGCGGCTCGTAGCCGCCGGAAACGTGCAGACTCAGTTGCTCGAGAAGGAAAAGAAGGGAGATGCCGCGAAACCGCCCACCGCGCCCGTGTTCACTCACGTTCGATCGTCGGGGCTGATCTACACCGAAGCGGACCGGCAGGCGTATTACACGGGGGGCGTATTCCTGGAGCGTCCGAATCTGCAGGTAAAGTCTCTCGAATTGCGATCCTTCCTGTCGGAGGGAGGCTCGGACAACAGCCTGGAGAAGGCATTCGCGGACGGCAAAGTGGAGCTGAAGCAATCGGCCCCCGGCCGCACGCGGGTTGGGACGGGCGAGCACGCGGAATATTTCGTGGCGGACGAGAAGATTATCCTGCGCGGAGGCAGCCCCATGCTGACTGACAGCGTCAAAGGAAACACGCGCGGCGATGAATTGACCTATTTCTCCGGCGATGATAGGTTGTTGGTGAACGGGGCTCCGGAGCGGCCTGCCACCAGCCGCCTGCGCAAAAATTAAGTCTAGATGACAAAGCTAGAGACTCAGGAACTCTCCAAGGCGTACCGCGGCCGCAAGGTGGTGGATGATGTCTCTGTATTTGTCGAACAGGGCGAAGTGGTGGGCGTGCTGGGTCCCAACGGCGCGGGGAAGACGACCACCTTCTACATGATCGTGGGACTCATCAGCCCCGATTCGGGCGAGGTGCTGCTGGACGGCAGGGAGATCACCAGCCAGCCCATGTACCAGAGGGCGCGGCGCGGCATCAGTTACCTGCCGCAGGAGGCGTCCGTTTTCCGCAAACTGACGGTCGAGGAGAACCTGCTGGCGATCCTGGAAACCCTTCCGCTCGACGGGCGGCAGCGCCGGGATAAGCTTGCCCTTCTGCTCGATCAGCTTGGTCTCGAGCAAGTCCGGCGCAACAAGGGATACATGCTCTCCGGCGGCGAGCGGCGGCGTGTCGAAATCGCGCGGTCCCTGGCCATCAGCCCGAAGTTCCTGCTGCTCGACGAACCGTTCTCGGGTATCGATCCGATTCAGGTACTGGAACTGCAGCGAATCATTTTCGAGTTGAAGCGCTCCGGAATCGGCATTCTGATGACGGACCACAACGTTCGCGAGACGCTGGTGGTGACCGACCGGGCGTATATCATCAACAACGGCAAGATCTTCCGTTCGGGAAGTCCGGACGCGCTGAGCAGGGACCCGGAAGTGAAGCGGGTCTATCTCGGGGAAAACTTCAATTTTGGAATCGAGGAGAGCCAGCCAAGGCGCTAGGCCTCTGCTTCGGCCGCTTCGGAAGACCGCCCATTGATACAATTTCAGGTTTGCACGTTCCGGACTCCGTGTTTCGTGCGACCATCAAAAGTGAAGGAGTGACTATGAAAATACAGTTTCTGACGATTGCGATTGCCGGTCTTTTCGGGACTGCCTCTCTTTTCGCCGCGGCCAAGCCGGTCACGGTGATGTTGAAAGACGCGAAAGGAAATTCCGTCGGAAAGGCGGTGATCAGCGAGCCCAAGGCCGGCGGCGGCGTCACCATCAAGCTCGATCTCAAGGGACTTCCGCCCGGAGAGCACGCGGTTCACATCCACCAGACCGCCAAGTGCGAAGCGCCTGGATTTACGACGGCCGGCGGGCACTTCAATCCGGCCAAGAAGAAGCACGGCCTCCAGAACCCGGATGGACATCACGCCGGCGACATGCCGAATTTCACCGTGAGCGCCAAGGGGACCGCCAAGACCAGCGTTACCGATAAAGACGTGACGCTCGGCGACGGGGATAACTCGCTGTTCACCGGCGGCGGCACGGCGCTGATGATTCACGCCAAGGCCGACGATATGAAGACCGATCCCACGGGCAACGCCGGCGACCGCATCGCTTGCGGAACCATCACCAAGTAGCTCGCCGCTCCAGCGAACCGGCGTCCAGAATCTGGACGCCGCGCTTCCAGGGCGGAACCAGATTTCCGCCACTCCGCTACGCCGGTGTATCTTTGTATTCGCGCTGCAGGCGCTCCATTTCGGCCTTCAGCTTCTTCACCACGCCCGCCATTTTCGGATCGCCGTAGATATTGCGCATCTCATGCGGGTCTTTGACGACGTCGAACAATTCCCACTCGGGCGGCGTGTCCTTGTCGATCGCTCCGGCTGAGCCCAGCGCGCGGCCGTAATAGTAGATCAGCTTGTACTGCTTCGTCCGCACCCCGTAGTGGGCCGGGACGCCGTGGTCCGCCAGGTGCATCCAGTAGCGGTAATACATCGTCTGACGCCAATCCTTCGGTGTGCGGCCCTCGAGCAATGGACGCATGCTGCGACCCTGCATGTCCGCCGGAATCTTCGCGCCGGCATAGTCGAGAAAAGTCTCGGCGAAGTCGAGATTGAGCGCCAGGTCCTTGTTCACCGACCCGGGCTTGATCACTCCCGGGTAGCGCGCCACCAATGGCATCCGCAGGCTCTCCTCATACATGAAACGCTTGTCGAAATACCCGTGATCCCCGAGGAAGAAGCCCTGATCGGAGGTATAGATCACGATGGTGTTTTTGCTCAAGCCTTCCGAATCCAGGTAATCCAGCACGCGGCCGATGTTGTCGTCCACCGACGCGATGCAGCGCAGATAGTCCTTGATGTAGTACTGATAAGCCCATTTGCGAAGCGCGTCGCCCTTGAGGTCCGGCGGGATGTCGCGCTTCAGATCGGTCTTGTTCATATTCTCGCCGACTTTCAAGGTGGCGTTCGCCGCGGCCTGCGAGCGGTTCTCGTAGTGGTCGTAGAGATTGGCGGGCTCCGGAATAGTCTCACCCTCGAACATATTGGCGTGTTTGGCGTCGGGCTGCCAGGGCCGATGCGGCGCCTTGTGATGGCACATCAGGAAAAACGGCCTGCTCTTGTCGCGCTTCTTGAGATAGTCGAGCGTGTAGTCGGTGATCAGGTCGGTGGCATAGCCCTGAAGCTGCTTCTTCTTGCCCATCTCGATCATGACGGGATTGTGATAGAGCCCCTGGCCGGGCAGCATGATCCAGTAGTCGAACCCGCTGGGATCGTTCTTGAGATGCCACTTGCCGACGAATCCGGTTTGGTATCCGGCGCCCCGCAGCAGTTTGGCGACGTTCTGCCGCTCCGGATCCAGGCTGTCGGCCAGCGTCTTGATTCCGGTGATGTGGCTGTATTGGCCGGTCAGGATCACGCCGCGGCTCGGCGTGCAGATGGAATTCGTGCAGAAACAGTTGTCGAACCGAATGCCCTCTTTTGCGATCCGGTCGATGTTGGGAGTGCGGTTGATGCGGCTTCCGTACGCGCCGATGGCATGTGAAGCGTGATCGTCCGCCATGATGTAGAGGATGTTCGGTTTCTCTCCCGCGGCGGCGGAAAACGCGGGTAGAGAAGCGGCGCCGGCCACACGCCTCAAAAAGGCTCGTCGATTCATGGAGTTTTTCAAAGCGATCTTATCGTAACACCGGCAGGAGGATGATTCAGGCCCGGTTTTCAACGCAGCGGAAGCCGGCGTAAACGTAGGGATAATTGGGCCGGAACCAGTTCCGAAAGGAAGGCCGCAGGAAGCAGGCGGCCGTGCGCGCGGAGGCGCCCTTCAGCACGTAATGCTGGCCGTCAAAAAAATTGGCCGAGTACCCCGGATAAAAGGGGAACGGCTCGAAGCCCGAAAAAGGTTCGAACACGGTCGAGGTCCATTCCCAGCCGTTGCCGCGAAGTTGGGCGAACCCTTTCTCAGCCCCGGCGGTGACGGGGACCGGATCCCAGGAGCGGAAATCGTAATTGCCGCCGCCGTTCGGGGATCGATCCATCGCCCGGTGAAACTGGGCTTCGGTGGGAAGCGCCTTGCCTGACCAAAGAGCAAACGCGGTGGCCTCTTCCTGAGTGACGTAGACCGGCCATTCGAGCGGCAGTGGCACGGCGCCGAACATCGTCCGCTGGAACCATTCCCCGCCGCGGCGGACCCAGAAGAACGGAGCGGACGCGCCGCGCTTGACGAACTCCAGATACTGGCCATTGGTGACCTTGTACTTGTCCATGGCGAACGCGGGGATCCGGGCGCAGTGTTCTTCGAATTCGTTGTCCCAGCCGAAACCGTTTCCACGCCGCTTGCCCAGTACCGCGATCCCTGCCGGAACCTCGATGCTCGTGGGAGTGGCGGGCGCTCCGGCAAGGACCGGCTCCGACCCGGCGGGCGCCAGCTTCCGGTTCGGATCCAGGTTGTGCAGCATGTAAGCGAAAGTTTCGGCATGCATCAGCCGGTGCTCGATGGCGACGTGCCAATATTGCTCGGGGGCGCCGCCGCTGATGAGCGCGCGGTCGATGCCTTCGCGAACCCGCTGGTTGTAGCGATGAACCTCGGCCACCGCTGGCCAATCCGAGGGCTTGTCTTCGGGCAGGCGTCCAATTGGAGGGTCGATGCCGAATTCGAAGAGCTTGTCGAATTCGGGATGGAAGGAAGGCTGGTCCATCCCCCGGCGGCAGATCAGGTTCCAGTCGAATGCCTCGAGATGTCCGAGGTAGAAAATGTTCCGATGCCGCTCCGGAATGGGCCTGTCGTACATTGCGTCGGGAACCAGCAATCCAAATAACTCGTCGGTCCGCTCGCGTGCGGCCGCAAGCGCTTCGGCCAGGTGTGGTTTTGGCGCCATAACGTATCCCCGATTTTCAGTTTAAAACAGTCGCAGGTCAGCCCAAGCCCGGCTACATGCGCGGCGCATAATAACCCTTGCGCGCCCGCACAACCAGATCCTTGCGGCCGTTGACCTTCAAACCGATCGCGTGATAAAGACCGTCGGTCTTCAGCGGCTCCGGCCGGTAGAAGATGTTGTACTGCCGGCGAAGCTCGTTGGCGATGTTCTCGAAGTGCTGCGCCATGTCCGACACCTTGAAGGGGAAGAATGCCTGTCCCCCGGTCTCCGACGAGAGATACTTCAGCACCTTGTCACCGTCACCTTCGATTCGGGAGATGTTGGTCGAGATTCCGTAAATCACAACGTCGGCCTTTTGCGCCATCTCCAGCGCCTGGTCGCGTGTGACCCGGCTGTGATTATCGTCTCCGTCACTGACGATGATAATGGCGCGGCGGAATTTGTGGCGGGGCTGGTCGTACTGCAGCCGGTCGCGGCAGGCGAAGTAAATGGCGTCGTAGAGCGCAGTGCCGCCGCCGGGGCGCAGGTCGCGGATGGCCTTGGCCAGCTTCTCCGGACTGTCGCTGAGGTCTGAAACCAGCTCTGCCGAGCTATCGAAGCTGACGACCATAGCTTTGTCCTCACGGGGCCGGATGACGCTGTTGATGAACTCGACGGCGGCCTCCTGCTCGAACTTGAAGCGGTCGCGAATGCTGTTGCTGGTATCGATCAGCATGGCGATGCGCAGGGGCAGATCGGTCTCGGCCGTGAATTCCTGAATGACCTGCGGCTTCTTGTTCTCCGTGACCAGGAAGTCCTCTTTCCCCAGATCGGTAATGAAGCGCCCTTTTTTGTCCGTAACCGTGAACAGGACATTCACGCGGGTGACGTCCACCTTGATCCGGGCATCGGACGAATCGATGGGCTCCGGCTTTTGTGCAGCGGGCTGCTGAGCCGATGCGAGCGCCCAGACAAAAATCACCCCCAAGACGGGCCAAGCTTTCATATCTTGATTATAGTCCCTCGATCCACGATTCGAGTTCCAGGGGCAAAGATGCCGTGACCTCGATGGGACTTCGAGTGGAAGGCTGCTCGAATTGGATGGATGCCGCATGCAGGAAATAGCGCCCAAGAGGGGGGTGGCCGGGGACCTCGGCTGGAGCACCGTACAGCCGGTCGCCCACCACGGGATGGCCGATGCTGGAGAGATGGACCCGAATCTGATGCGTGCGGCCGGTGCCGATCAGGACTTCGAGCAAAGTGAATTGGGCGAAGCGCCGCAGTACCCGGTACTCGCTCCAGGCGCTGCGGCCGCCGGCCAGACGCGCCGTCATCCGGACGCGGCGGACCGGATCGCGAGCGATGGGCTTCTCGATGCGGCCCTGATCGGCTTTGACCGCGCCGTGGACCAGCGCCAGGTAGGTCTTGCGGACGCGGCGGGCTGCGAACTGTTCCGCCAGGTGGCGGTGCGCGGTATCGTTTTTGGCCACCAGCAGGACACCGCTGGTGTAGCGGTCGAGGCGATGAACGATCCCCGGCCGCAGGTCCCCGCCTCGAGTCGAAAGGGATTCGAACCGGTGGAGCAGGGCGTTCACCAAGGTCCCGGACCGGACTCCCGCGCCGGCGTGAACCACCATTCCAGCCGGCTTGTTAATGGCCACAATATCGTCGTCCTCGTACAAAATCTGAAGTGGAATTTCCTCCGGCGAGGCGGCCAAGGGTGTAGGCGGGGCGGGCTCCGCTTCGACTACATCGCCCGCTCTCAGGGTATGCGACGCGCGCACGGGGGCGCCGTTGACTCGTACCCGTTCCGCCTTGATCCACTCCTGGAGCCGGGAGCGGCTGTGTTCGGGAAAGTGCGGCTGAAGAAAATGGTCCAACCGGAATCCGGAGCGCTCTTTGGGGACGGTCAGCTTCACAGGTCTTCCTCACGGTACCGTATTCGGCTGAAGAAGTTATCGACCTCCAGGGCTTCCGCCAGCGAAGCCTGCCCGGCGGCCTGTTGCCATGTGCCGCGCGGGTCCAGCCGCATGGAAAGGCTCCTCTGGGCAGGATTGCCCCGGAATTGTGAGGAATCGGCGAGAAACACGCCTAACCGCTACGCTATGAGGTCAGTCTAAGGGACAGCCGGATGGAATGGAGTGATGAAGCGGCAGTCGCCAGAGCCAGGGCCGGCGATGGGGATGCTTTTCGGGTGCTGGTCGAGCGCCACAGCCGTTCTCTGTTTTCTCTGGCCTATCGTATGACGGGCAATGAACAGGACGCCGAGGACGTAGTTCAGGAGAGCCTGCTGCGCGCCTACCGGAAGCTGGAGGATTTTGACGAGCGGGCCACTTTCCGAACCTGGCTTTACCGGATCACTGTGAACTGCTCGCTCGATCTGGTACGGTCGCGCAAGCGGCGCTCCGAGAGCGCCCGCCCGGCCGACCCGGAGGTGGAAGACCCGATGCAATCCTTTCCCTCGCCCGGGCCCACGCCCGACCGGGTGGCCATGAGTGAGCAGGCTCGTCATCGCATCGTCGCGGCGATGGAAGAGTTGACTACGGCCGAAAAGACGGCATTCGTCCTGCGTCACTACCATGGCATGCGAATCGACGAGGTAAGCCGCGTGCTCGGTTGCCGTCCGGGCGCGGCTAAAAACTGCGTGTTCCGGGCGATCCAGAAACTACGGAGGTCACTGCAGCCCCTGGTGAGCACAGCAAGATGAATCACGGCCATCTCACGGAAGAGCAACTGGTATTTCACTACTACGGTGAGGAGGGTGACGCCCTCGAAACGGATCGTCATCTGGAAGAATGCCCGGAGTGCCGGGCGCTATACAGCTCTCTGCAGCGCGTTTTGAACATGATGGATTCGTCCCCGGCGCCGGAGCGGGGTCTGGAATACGGTTCCCGGGTCTGGCGGCGGATCGAGGGGAATCTAACGGCTCGCCGCAGTGGATGGTGGAGATGGGCGAGCCTGCCGAAGCTGAATTATGCGATGGCATGCGGAGCCCTGGCGGTATTGCTCGTACTGAGCTTTCTCGCCGGGCGCTACTACCCGCACCGTCCCGCTGCCCCGCAGGTTGCGGCCGACGCCCGGCAAGGAGAGCGCATCCTGCTGGTCGCCGTCGGCGATTATCTCGAACGTTCGCAGATGGTCCTGATCGAGCTGGCTAACGCAAACTCGAAGGCTCCGCTCGATATCTCGCTCGAACAGCAGCGCGCCCAGGAGCTGATCAGCGAAACGCGGCTCTACCGGCAGACGGCCTCGGCCATGGACGTGACGTCTGTCTCCGCAATACTGGATGAGCTGGAGCGGCTGCTGCTCGATATCGCGCACGCTCCGTCGCGACTGTCGCCGGCCGAGCTTGAAGCCTTTCGCGCGCGGCTCAACGCAGCCAATATCCTGTTCAAGATTCGTGTGGTGAATTCGAACGTGCGGAGTCAGGAAGATGCTCCGAGGCAAACACTCTAAAGGTTGAAACGATGAAGAGAAACGGAATTTTGTTGACCATTGTCATGGCATTCGGCGCTTCGGCCCGCGCCCAGGAGCCATTTCCGCGCGCGGAGGCGGACGCCCGGAAGGAAGAAGCCGCTCGCATCCACATCGACACGGAGGCGATTCGAGAGGCGGTGCGGGAAAAAGTGGAAATGATGCGGAGCCAGCCGTTCCTCGCCAAAGGCAGGTTCGGTATAGATCTCGGATTCGCCTATGCGCAGGCGAGGGGCAAGAGCCGGACCTTCGGCGAGGACCACGCCTACGAACGGGGCCAAAGAGCGCTCGACAACCGCAATTGGGATGAGGCGCTGGAAATGTTCACGCAGGCCGCCGGCGGCGGAGGATCCCGCGCGGATGGCGCGCTCTATTGGAAAGCCTATGTGTTAGGCAAGCTGGGCAAGCGGGACGACGGACTGGCGGCGATCGCCGCACTGCGGAAGTCCTACGCAACCAGCCGGTGGCTGGATGACGCGAAAGCCCTCGAGCTCGAGCTCAAACAGGCGGGCGGGCAGAGAATGAGTCCGGAGGCCGAGAGCGACGAGGACCTGAAGCTGATGGCCATCAACGGCCTCATGCAGTCGGACCCGGAGAGGGCGCTGCCCTTGCTCGAGAATCTGCTCAAGACCTCCAGCTCCCCCAAGCTCAAGGAGCGCGCCCTGTTCGTGCTGGCGCAAAGCAACACGCCGCGCGGCAAGCAGGTGCTGGAGCAGGTGGCGCGGGGCAGCGCCGGGAATCCGGACTTGCAGTTGAAAGCCCTGAGCTACGTATCGGCGACAGGTAAGAAGGGCGGGAATCAACAGCAGCAACTCCTTTGGGAAGTCTACTCCGCATCGAGCGACAGCCAGATCAAGCGGGCCGCTCTTCGCGGCCTGATGTCCGCGCGCGACAAGGAACACCTCCTTCAGATTGCCCGGACCGAGAAGTTCCAGCCACTGCGGATGGAGGCGATCTCCTTTCTCGGATCGAATGGCGCCCAGGCGGAGTTGACGCAGATTTACCAGAGCGAAAACTCACCCGAAGTCAGGGATCAGATTCTGCATTCGCTGATTTCGGGCGGTAACCCCGATCGTCTCCTCGAAATCGCGAAGAGCGAAAAAGATCCCAAGCTGCGGCGTTCCGCCATCCGCGCGCTGGGTTCGATGGGAGCCGCCAAGACCGGCGACGCGCTGGTTTCGATGTACGCAACGGAAACCGATCCGGCGGTGAAGAAATCGATCGTGGACGGCCTGCATTCGCAGCGCAATGCCAAAGCGATGGTGGACCTGGCCCGCAAGGAGAACGACCCCGGGATGAAGCGGGAGATCGTCAGCCGGCTGTCCAATATGAAATCGAAGGAAGCCGCCGACTACCTGCTGGAGCTGCTCAAGTGAGAACCCCGCTGTTGCTTCTGGTTGCCGCGCTGTCCGCGGCCGCGCAGCCCAAGAAGCTGGTGAACGCCCAACTGGATACGCGGTCGGCGCAGTCGGGACTCGAGAGCGTGTTCCGGACGCTGACCACGGCGCAGCCCCAGCCGGCCTGGATCGCCTACACGGTTCCGGCGGCCCGAGGGCGCTATTTCGGCTGCGATTCCTACTGGCGGGACGGCGAGTTCATCGTGGCCGGCGGCACGGTCCATCTCGAGCCGCCGGGCGAGGTGATGGTCCTCTACCGGGCGGATGCCGGCCAGGTGGGCAGGATCCGTACCTTGGCGCCGGATTGCGACATCGATGCCGGCGGCGTGCCGGTCCACTGGCTGACCGACGTGCGGCCGGCCGACAGCGTCGCGCTCCTGACCCGCCTTGCCGCCGGCCCGGACCGGAGCTCCGATTCGGCGATCAATGCCATCGGAATGCACGCCGGCGCCGCGGCGGACGCCGCCCTGGAGCAGTTCGTTGCGTTCAGCCAGCCCGAAGCCGTGCGGCAGAAGGCCGTGCAATGGCTGGGATTGGCCGGCAACCCCCGCCGGTTCGAGGCGCTCAAGAAAGTCCTGGCTTCCGACCCCAGCGACCGCGTGCGGGAGCGCGCCGTGCAGTCTCTGGCGCAGCGCAAGGAGGCTGAGGCAGTGGATCTGGTCATCGTCACCGCCCGCAACGACCGCAGCCCGAAGGTCCGCGGCCAGGCTCTGTACACGCTTTCCCGGCAGGCAGGCAAGCAGTCGGTGAAGACCATTCAGGAAGCCATCGAGAGCGACTCCGATCGCGAAGTCAAGCGGCGCGCCGTGTCCGCGCTGCAGCATCTGCCCGACGGCGAGGGGATCCCCCTGCTGATCGGCCTGGCGAAGACGAGCAGGAATGCCGAGGTGAGAAAGCAGGCGATGTCGTCCCTGGCGCAGTCCAGGGATTCGCGGGCCATCGCTTTCTTCGAGGACGTGTTGAAAGCCAGACCGTAGCGCGGGCCCCGGGCCGGCTTGCCTCTATAATTGGGTCTGGATGAAACAATCAAGACCCGTGCTGCTGCTGGCGTTTCTGGCGCTGCTCTCCTGCGCGCGGAAGCCGGCAGGCGCGCCCGCCCTTTCTCCTCAGGAAGCCCTGAAGAGCTTCCATCTCAGCGAGGACTTTCGTCTTGAGCTGTTCGCCGCCGAGCCGCAGGTCGTGGATCCCGTCGAAATGGCATTCGACGAGAACGGCCGCGTCTACGTCGCCGAAATGCTCGACTACCCCGAAGATCCCCCGCCCGGAAAGCCCGCCCGTTCGCGCATTCGCCTGCTCGAAGATACCGATGGCGACGGCAAGCTCGACCGCAGCGTCATCTACGCCGACCAGGTGCTCGAAGTCAGCGGCCTCATGCCGTGGAAGGGCGGCCTGATCGTCACCAGCGCGCCCGACATCCTGTTCATGCAGGACACCAACGGAGACGGCAAGGCCGACGTCCGCAAGGTTCTCTATACCGGTTTCGGAAAGTTCAATCCGGAAGGCCGGATCACCAACCTGCGGCTGGGCGTGGACAACTGGGTCTATGCCGCCAACATGGGGCACGAAGGGCGGATTACGTCCGTCGAGCATCCCGAGCGCCCGCCCATCGAGGTACGCGGCGGCGACTTTCGTTTTCACTTGATCCGGGGAGTGGCGGAAGCCGCTTCCGGCCCGACTCAGTTCGGAATGACGTTCGATAACTGGGGCAATCGCTTTTCGACCCAAAACACCGTGCATCTGCGGAATGTCGTGCTGCCGATGCAGTACCTGGCGCGCTCGCCGCTCCTCGATCCCGGCGCAGCCGAGACCGACATCTCGGATCACGGCCAGCCCTCGGTCCGGGTGTTTCCGTTGACCAAGCCGCAAGCCTGGCGCGAGCAGCGCACTGCCATCCGCCAGAAGCGCTATGACGAAAACAACCTGAACCGCAAAGAAGAGGTGGGAGGATTCTTTACGGCCGCCAGCGGTGGCACGGTGTACACAGGCGACGCATTTCCGCCCGAATATGTCGGCAATATTTTGACCGGCGACGTGAATGGGAACCTGGTCCACCGCGATATCGTGAAGCCGGCGGGCGTCACCTTTACCGCCAGCCGCGCCAAGGAAGGCGTGGAGTTCATGGCGTCCACCGATTCCTGGTCGCGAATCTGCAACTTCGCCAACGCCCCCGACGGCAATTTGTATATGACGGATATTTACCGGGAGTTTATCGAGACGCCGGAATCGATTCCCGAATCGATCAAGAAGAACATGAACTTCTGGAGCGGCGACACGATGGGCCGCATCTACCGTTTGGTCCCGAACAAACCACGGCTGACGCGCGGCCTGAAGCCGAACCTGGGCGCGGCTTCGGTCGAGGAACTGGTGAAGACGCTCGGCCATGAGAACGGCTGGCATCGCCAGACCGCGCAGCGGCTGCTGCTCGAGAGACAGGAGAAGTCGGCGATTCCCGCGCTGCGGGCATTGACCAGATCGGAGAACCCGCTGGCCAGGCTGCACGCTCTCTGGACTCTCGAAGGGCTCGGCGGTCTGGAGGCGGGGGACGTCGAGCGCGCCCTCAAGGACCCGCACGCCGGTATCCGCGAGCATGCGGTGCGTCTGGCGGAGGGATTCCTGCCGCGGCTGGCGGGACCGGTGCTGGCCCTGGCGTCGGACCCCGAGCCTCGCGTGCAATTTCAGCTCGCCTTCTCGCTGGGGCAATTGAAGGACCCGCGCAGCCTCGGGGCGCTGGCGGCAATCGCCGCGAATCATGACAAGGACCGCTGGTTCCGGGTAGCCGTGCTCAGCTCCGTCGGCGATTCGGCGGGCGCGTTCCTGCAGACCATGATCACCCGCAATGTCACCGAAATCGTTCCGCCGTTGGCGACGCTGGTCGGTGGACGGCGCAATCCGGCGGAGCTGTCGCAGGCTCTCGCGGTGATGGCCAAGATGAAGGAGCCAGCGCCGGCGCTGAACGGACTGGCGAAAGGACTGAGGCTCACCGGCGCCGCCGGACTCAAGGCTCCAGCGGCGGAAGCGCCGCTGATGGCCCTGATCGACAGCCAGTCCGAACCGGTCCGTGACGCCGCCTGGGAGGTGGCGCGGCATTTCGAGCTCCGCGCCCTGGTCGCAAAGGCGGCCGCGGATGCGCTCGATGCGAAGGCCCCGCTAAAGCGCAGGGTAGTGGCGATCCGGGCGCTGCGCGGCGGCCGCTTCGCCCAGGCGGACGAAGTGGTGAAGAAAATACTGGAGTCGAACGCTCCCCCGGAGCTGCAGACTGCGTCCGTTGAAACGCTGGCCGCTTTCGACGATCCGTCGGTCCCGGGAACCCTGCTGCATTACTGGCGCGGTTACAGTCCGGCGGCGCGCGTCAAAGTGGTCGCGGCCATGTTGAGCGTGAAGCCGCGGGTCCCCGTGCTGCTCAAGGCGCTCGAAGACGGACAGGTGGAGGTGGCGGCGCTCGACGTGGCCGCGCGGACCCGGCTGCTTGAGCAAGGCGACCGTGCCCGGAGCGTCCTCAAGAATCAGGCGGGCGACCGCGCGAAGGTTGTCGAGGCGTACGCGGACGTGCTGAATCTCAAAGGCGACGTCGGCCGGGGGAAGTCGCTGTTCGATGAGAACTGCGCGAAGTGCCACATGCCGCGGAAGCAGGGCGGACGCGTCGGACCCGATCTTTCGGGCATCAACAACAAGACCCGCGACGAGCTGCTGACGTCCATACTCAATCCGAGCTATGCGATCGAGCCCCAGTTCACCCACTACATCGTGACCACCAGGGACGGCCACGTGCATGACGGCGTGCTGGCGAACGAATCGCCTGCGGTGATCACGCTGCGGGGCGGGGCCGAGGAGGGCGACGAAACCATTCTCCGGGCGAATATCCAGGAGATACGCGCGTCCAGCATTTCGCTGATGCCGGAGGAGCTGGAGAAGTCCATCGACAAGCAGGGCCTGGCGGACGTGATTGCTTATCTGCGGGGCGGGTTGTAGCGGACCCGGATCTCTCGTTGCAGCCTACACGCCGCGCATGGCATCATGAAACCGTACCGATGAAGCGAAGAGACCTGCTGAAGATCGGAGCATCCGCTGCCGCGGTCCCGGCGGCGCTGGCCCAACAGCACGCGCCAACGGCGGCGATTGCGCCCCAAGCCGCGTGGACTCCTCAGTTGTTCGACGCGCACCAGAACGAAACTGTGATCGCCCTGACCGAGCGGATTATCCCGGCGACCGATACGCCGGGCGCCAAGCTGGCGCTCGTCAACCGCCACCTGGACAAGTTGCTGCACGACGGCCCGGCGGCCGATCAGCAGCGGTTCCTCGAAGGTCTGGCCTGGCTTGACGGGCAGGCGATCCGCCAGTATGGAAAGCCCTTCGTGCGTTGTTCCGAATCCGAGCAGGTGGCCATGTTGCAGGCGATGGACACCGGGTCCGGCCCGGGAAATCAGTTCTTCCGGCTGGCCAAGAGTCTGACCTCATCCACGTATTACGCGACCGAGATCGGCTTCAAGGAGTTGAACAAGGGCGGACGCGTCCCGTCCAGCTTTGCCTGCAAAGAGTCCGGTCACGCCTGACCCGGCTCCAATCTCCTAAAATAGAAGTATCCGATGTTCCTTCTTACCCAAATCCCGGCCGGCGGGGCTCTGCCTGTATGATCCAGCTTAGCGGCGCAGGCAAGCGATTCGGCCCCAAGGTCCTGTTCGAGAACTTCGACTGGCTGGTTACGCCCAACGAGCGCGTCGGCATCGTGGGCGCGAACGGAACGGGCAAGACGACCCTGCTGCGCATCCTGGCCGATATCGACGGGCTGGACAGCGGCAGCATTTCCAAGATGAAGGGCCTTACCGTCGGGTACCTGCCGCAGGACGGCCTCACCCTTTCCGGACGCAGCGTTTTCAACGAATGCATGACCGTGTTCGACGAGCTGCGTGACATGGAAAAGGAACAGGAGACGCTGGCCCACCGGATGTCGGAGATCGACCCGGCCAGCGCCGAGTACGCCCAGATTTCCGAACGTTTCCATCGCATCCAGAGCACGCTGCACACTCATGACGTCTACGCGCTGGACGCTCAGGTGGGTTCGGTGCTGGCCGGCCTGGGTTTTCCGGCCGACGACTGGAATCGCCGCACCGAAGAGTTCTCCGGCGGCTGGCAGATGCGCATCGCGCTGGCCAAACTGCTGCTGCAGAAGCCTGATCTGCTCCTGCTCGACGAGCCGACCAACCACCTCGACCTCGAGGCGCGCAACTGGCTCGAGGAATACCTCTCAGGCTATCCGAATGCCTTCGTCCTCATCTCCCACGACCGTTACTTTCTGGACGTCACCGTGAAGAAGATCGCCGAGCTGTGGAACAAGCGCGTGACCTTCTACACGGGCGGATACAGCAAGTACGAGGAGTTGAAGGCCGAGCGGCTGGCGCAATTGACCGCGGCCTACAAGAACCAGCGCGACCGGATCGAGCAGCTCGAAGCGTTTATCAATCGCTTCCGCGCGCAGGCCACCAAGGCCAAGCAGGTGCAGAGCCGCATCAAAGAGCTGGAGAAGATCGAGCGCATCGAGATTCCGCCGGACGAGAAGACGATCCACTTCCGCTTCCCGCAGCCCAAACCGAGCGGACGAATCGTGGCGGAGTTCAAGGGGGTCGCCAAGAGCTACGGGCCGAAGCACGTGTTTTCGAACGCCAGCTTCGTGATCGAGCGCGGCGACCGCATCGCGCTGGTGGGCGTGAACGGGGCGGGGAAGTCTACCCTGATCAAGATCCTGGCCGGCGCCGAGCCGGTGACGAAAGGCGAATACACTCTGGGCCACAACGCCCAGCCGGATTACTTCGCGCAGGACCAGTACAAGGAGCTCGACGCGGCAGCGGCGCTGCTCGACGACATCGGCGCGGTGGCCCCGCGGGCGACCAGCACCCAGCTTCGCAGCGTGCTCGGCTGTTTTCTGTTCTCCGAGGACGATGTCTACAAGAAGATCGGAGTGCTCTCGGGCGGCGAGCGCAACCGCTACGCTCTGGCCCGGATGTTGATGATGCCGTCCAATTTCCTGCTGCTCGATGAGCCGACCAACCACCTCGACATGCGCGCCAAGGACGTGCTGCTGACCGCGCTGCAGGAATACAACGGCACGGTGGTCTTCGTCTCGCATGACCGCTACTTCATCGACAAGCTGGCGACCCGGGTGATCGAAGTTGCCAACGGCGAGGTGCAGGTCTTTCCTGGTAACTATGAGGACTACCTTTGGCGCAAGCAGGGCAGGGAAGAGGAGCCTGTCAGGACGGCGGCGGCTCCGCGGACCGAGGCGGCTGCTGCAAAGCCCAAGGAGACCAAGCTCAATCCGATCAAGCTGCACCTGATGAAGGAGCGGCGCCGCGAGCTCGAGGATCAGGTCTCCAAGCTGGAAGGAGAGATCGCCGATTACGAGAGGTCGCTGGCGAACTATACAAGTCCGGAGAAAACCATGCGGACCAGCGAACTGCTCGGCGCCAAGCGGGCGGACCTGGACGCGCTGATGAACGAGTGGGAGCAGGTGTCCCAGACGATCGAGGCGAACCGGTAGGGCTCGTTTTGCTCGAGGCAGTCAGGCAGGGCAGGCCGTTCCACTCGCAATCCCCGCCGGAACGTGTCGAAGCGCCCGGCGCAATGCTCGGGCCCGCATGCTTCGCTCCGCTTGTCACACTTGCAAAAAACAAAATCGGGTGGTATGACAGTGTGTTGAACTTTAGGGGGGATGTGGGCCAACCCGGGCGGCGGGCATTGCGGATCGGCTTTGAGTACAATCGTTCATTTTGTAGCAGCAGCATATTTTATAAAAGCATAGGCGCCGATTCCAGCATCCTGATTGCCGGCCTTCCCTCGTTTCCAATTTCCCCAACATCGTTTCCGGAAGTTGTATACTAACTGATCTGAAAACACGGACAATGCCGACCCCTCCGCGGGGTCCCTGGGGCTTACATGTCGAATCCAATCGCTGAAAAACCGGCCGGCGCCGCCGCGCCTCCACCGAAACCAGTCAAGCCCGGAATCGCCGATGCGCTGCGCCAGATTCTGGCCGGCCCGGACGACGGCGATGAAAGCAAACAGATCGCCCGCCGCCGCCGTTTTGTCATGGCGTCGGTGCTGGGATTTCTCGGCGTAAATTTCGTGATGTTCCTGCGGTTCTTCCTGCCGCGCACACTGTTCGAGCCCAAGACCTCGTTCACGATCGGATATCCCTCCGATTTCGGTTTCGGCGTGGACACGAAGTTTCAGAATGCGCACCGCATCTGGGTGGTCCGCAACACCGAAGGGATCTTCGTGATCTCGGCCATCTGTACGCATCTCGGCTGCACGCCGGACTGGAAGGCCAGTGAAAACAAATTCAAGTGTCCATGCCACGGCAGCGGATACGATCCGGAGGGCGTAAATTTCGAGGGACCGGCGCCGCGGCCGATGGACCGCGCGCATGTCGAGCTTGATCCGGAGGGCCAGATTCTTGTGGACTTGAGCCGCGTTTATCGATGGCCCAAAGGCGAGCGGTCACAGTTCGGCGATCCGGGCGCCATCATCCGGATCTGAGAGGTTACCCATATGGCAGAAGGAAACGGAAAAAACGGGAATCCGGTTTCGAACGGAACACCGGCCGCGCCGCCAAACGGCGGTAACGGTAAAACGAAACTGGCCACGCTGATCGAGGAAAGCAAAATCGTTCGCGAGCGTGCCGCCGAAGAGCTCAAGGCGCTTAAACAACCGGAGAAAACCGACCTTTTCAAGTCGATTCTCCGTGTCAAGCACGACGAGACGCCACGCAGCCGCGCGCTGGGCGTGCTCTCCAACGTATTCCTGCACCTGCACCCGGCCAAAATCAATCGCGACGCCGTAGCCTACGGGTACACCTGGGGCATGGGCGGCATGACGTTCTATGTCTACATCACCCTGGTGTTTACGGGAACGCTGTTAATGTTCTATTACCACCCGTCCAAGGTGGTGGCTTTCCGGGACATCCTCTACCTCGAGCACGACGTGCCCTTCGGTAAGCTTCTCCGCAATATGCACCGCTGGGGCGCGCACCTCATGGTGATCATGATCGAGTTGCACATGTTCCGCGTGTACCTCACCGGATCTTATAAGAAGCCGCGTGAATTCAACTGGGTAGTAGGCGTCATCCTGCTCGTGCTGACGCTGCTGCTGAGCTTCACCGGTTACCTGCTCCCGGACGATCAGCTGGGCTTCTGGGCGGTCACGGTAGGAACCAATATGGCCCGCGCCACGCCGCTGCTCGGCCACGACGGACCGTTCGGCGCGATGTTCGGCATGACCCCGTTCAACGACGTCCGCTTCGGGCTGCTGGGAGGTTCGATCGTGGATTCGAACGCGCTGCTGCGCGCCTACATCTGGCACTGCGTAGCGATTCCGATCATCGCCTCGGCGTTCATGGTGGTACACTTCTGGCGCGTGAGAAAGGACGGCGGCATTTCCGGCCCCGCGCCCGTGATGCTGGAGTCCGAGATCAAGCCTGAGAAAAAAATATGAGCAGGCCACGGTCTTTCTCCTGCCGCGCGTTTGACTCGTGCTTTTTGCTTATCGCCTTTTGACTTGGGGTTCATATGGACTGGCATCAACTTTGGACTATCGTCAGCTTGCCGGACAACGTTCCGATCGTGCTGCTCCTGTTCGTTGTCCCTTACTACACCTGGTATGGATTGCGCCAGGCCTTCGCCAATGACCGGCTGATCGCGCAACTCGAAGCCGACCCGGCGATGGCCAAGACTCACCACCGCAAGACTCAGCCCTGGCGGCCGGGTTGGGCCAAGGAAGTGCATGTCTGGCCGTTTCTGCTGCGCATCGAACTGCTGGCGACCATCATCGTCACCGTCATCCTGATGGTGTGGTCGATCACGCTCAACGCCCCCCTAGAAGAGCCGGCCAATCCGACCCTCACCATGAATCCGTCCAAGGCGCCATGGTACTTCCTCGGACTCCAGGAGATGCTGGTTTACT
>DATJFH010000306.1:0-11654 GCA_035495815.1 Bryobacteraceae bacterium | reverse complement strand
CGGACATTCCGGCGCAGCGCGCCGCCGCCGTGCGGACGCGAAAATCGGCGTCGTTCAACGCGGCGCGAACCCCCCGCGCGGACTTCGGGGTTCCGATGCGGTAAAGAGCGAACACCGCGGCGGCGCGCGCTTCCGCTTCCGCGCGAACGGAAACGAGAGCGTCGACCGCGTCATCACCCGCGGAGACCAGTTTCTCGATGGCCCGGTCGCGGACTGCGGGACGGGGGTCGAGCAGGAGTTTCGCCAGCGCGGCGGGCGCCATCGAATCCCAGCCGAGTTTCGAGCCGCGCGGGTCTATTACGGCGGGAGCGCCGGCTTTGCGAATCCGGTACACGGCGCCCTTGATTTCGGGCTTGGAGACACGCGAGATCGGACACCCGTGAATGAACCAGGCGCCCGTGTCCACCACCAGCAGGCTGCCGTCGGCGTCTTCCATCACGTCGGTGGGATGAAAATCAGGATCGGTCGAGGTGAGGAAGTCCGTGTCCTCGGTGCGGAACGTCGCGCCCTCACGGTACACGACGTGGCGCTGCACGCGGTGAGGATTGAACTGCGCGCTGAACAGATTGCCCTTGTACCCGGGGCCGAACGCCGAGCCCCGGTAGCGCGCCAGACCGGAAGGCGCGATACGCGCGAACTTGGTCATGACGGGCATCAGATCGCCGGTGCGCTTGAACTCGTCCACCACGGAGAACCACTTCGGGTAGACACCGCCTTCCACGAAGTGCAGCAGCGCATCGCGTTCACCATTTTCCGGGTCCTTGTAATAGGTCATGGTCCCGATGGTCTCGCCGGACGGCGTGAACACCAGTTCCACCGGGTTGTCGAAGCCGCCACCGGCGAACCATTCGAGCCCTGTGCCGTCCGGACGGAGGCGCCAGATGCGCGAAGCGCCCCCCTTGAAAGACCGCCCGTCGCGGGTCTTGATGTTGTAACCGTGCCGCCCGTCGGTCAGGTACAGCATTCCGTCCGGTCCGAAAAACGGTCCGTGCAGACTGGCGGCGTTGGCGGACATGTTCCAGCCGGTGACCAGGACCTCCTTATTCCCGGTAGCGCCGTCGAAGCGCAGTACGTCCGGCGGGGAGGCCACGTACAGGTTCCCGGCGTGCCAGACGGCGCCCGCGGGCAGGGTCAGGCGATCGGCGAATACCGCGCTGTGGTCGTAAACCCCGTCGCCGTCGCGATCCTCGAGCATCCGGACCTTGTAGTCCGGATTGGCTTTCATCTGATCGTTATTGAGAGTGTTTCCGGAGGATTCGCACAGGAAAAGGCGTCCGCGCTCGTCGAGAGTCCCCATCATGGGATAAGTGGTGAGGCTGGACGTGGTGATCTGCTCCACCACAAAGCCGCGCGGAACGTGCAGCGACGCCACACCTCGAGAGGGAACCACCGGCGCGCCCGGGAGCAACACGAAACAAGTGGACACGGCGGCGACACCAGAGATGAAACCGTAGATTCGGGCGCTCATAGACCCTTCCAGCAAAAGTAGCACACCGTCCGAGCCGAAAAAGAATGAGAATTCGAATCCCGAAAGGTACTGTTCTAGCATGCGCGTCGAGCGTGACGAGAACACCCACCGGCGGCAACCCACTTGCGCCATGTCGCGCTCCTCCCGCTGGCAGAGGACCTAAATGGCAGAGACCATGTGGCTTTCATCTGGTCCGCCGATTGCGATTGGAATGTTGGGAGAAGATCATGAGGCTGGCAAAATTAGCGATTCCCTCGGCGGTTCTGGTTTTCGGATTGGTCCTCGGCTCGACGCAGTCCTACGCCAAGCCCGAGTATACGAAGAAGGAGAAGAAAGGCTGCACGTACTGCCATGTAACGGCGAAGTCCAAGGACCTCAATGAGGCCGGGAAGTATTACAAAGATCACAATAACTCTCTCGCCGGCTTCGAGAAGAAATAGAGGGCCATGGCCACCCTACTGCCGGAGTCGAGGCGAGGGCGATTCGGTTTCCTCCTGCTTTGCCTCGGCTTCCTACTGCTAATCCCGCGGGCGTATGCGCAGGCAGCCCGGAAAAGCGACTGTCTGTCCTGTCACGACCAGGGTGAGAAGCTTAAGAAAAGCGCTCATTCGGATCTGACCTGCGACACCTGCCACGAGCAGCACGAAAAGTTTCCACATCCCGAGAAGACTCCCAAGCCTGTCTGCGGCGGCTGCCATGACAGCGAGTTGAAAGATTTCGACCGCAGTGTTCACGGGATGGCCGCAAAGAGCGGCAACGGCGGCGCTCCCGATTGCGCCGTCTGTCACGGGAGCGCGCACGAGCTGTTGAAGCCGAAATCGGCCGAATTCCGTTCCGCCGTTCCCGCCACTTGCGGAATGTGCCATGCGGAGGTAGTGGAGCAGTTCAAGACCAGCGTGCATGGCAAGGCGCTCGAGCGCGGGGTTGCGCAGGCGCCGATATGCGGCGATTGCCACGGGGAGCACTCCATCCAGAAGCACACTGCCAGCGCATCTCCGGTGAACGCGGCGCGGATCCGCGAGACTTGCGGAAACTGTCACGGCAACGTACGCCTGTCGGCGCGCTTCGGCATGCCTGGCGACCGCCTGGTGAGCTATGACGCATCCTTCCACGGACTGGCTGCGAAGTCCGGCAACCAGACTGTGGCCAATTGCGCCAGTTGCCACGGCGTGCATAATATCCTGCCGTCCTCGGACCGGAAATCGACCGTCCATGCCGCCAATCTGCCGGCAACCTGCGGCAAGTGCCACTCGAACGCCGGCAGCCGCTTCGCGATCTCACCGGTTCACGTGATGGAAGGCCAGGCCGAGCCTGCCGCATCGCGCGTGGTGCGGCGTCTCTACCTGTTCCTCATCCCGATGGTGATCGGATTGATGCTGCTCCATAACGGGGGCGACTGGGTCCGCAAGCTGCGCCGCCTGCGTTTCGAAGCCGCGAAAAAAGTCACCATCACCGAAGAGTACACACCGGAAGTCCGAATGCTCGGCTTCGAGCGCGTCCAGCACGCCGTTCTCGCGCTGTCCTTCCTGGTTCTGGTCTGGACCGGCTTTGCGCTCAAATATCCGGATCAATGGTGGGCGCGGCCGCTGCTGTTTTGGGAGACCAAAGGGTCGATGCGGAGCCTGATCCATCGAGCCGCCGCGGTGGTGTTTATCCTGGTATCCGTCACCCACGTCGTATCCCTGATCGTCAGCGCCCGTTTGCGGCGGCACTGGAGAGAACTGCGGCCGTTAACGAAGGATGTGATCGAAGCTTCGGCGAATATGGCTTATAATTTAGGATTCCGGTCCGTGGCGCCTTCCCGGTCCACGCACAGCTATGTCGAAAAAGCAGAGTACTGGGCGGTGGTTTGGGGAGCAATCATCATGGCGGTATCGGGACTGATGTTGTGGGCCAACAACCTCATGCTGGCCCTGCTGCCCAAAGCCTGGCTGGACATCGCCACCACAGTCCATTTCTATGAGGCGGTTCTGGCTACACTGGCAATTGTGGTGTGGCACTTCTATACGGCGATCTTCGATCCCGACGTTTACCCCATGGATACCGCCTGGTTCAGCGGTGTGAGCGCGCGCAGACGTGAAAAACCGCTCGACGGCTCCGGCGAAGCCGGCCAGACGGGAGACAAATAAAACACGAATGGGCTTAATCGACTCTTTGAAATCCCGGGGCTGGATCTCGCCCATCGTACACCTCTCGAGCAACTGGGTGAGTCTGGCCGGAGTGGTGACGGTGACCACCGCGACCATATTCTGGCTGTTCCTGCTGCCGACCACGCTGCGCGGCGAGGCTCAAAATCCTTACATCGGGATCCTTTCCTACCTGGCCCTTCCGGCGGTGTTTTTCCTGGGATTGTTCCTGATCCCTCTGGGCATTGCCTGGCGCTACCGCGGCGAACTGAGGAGAGGGCAGTATCCGTCCAGCTTCCCGCCGTTGACGATGAAAAACGCGAAGCTTCGGCGGCTGGTGACTTTCGTGGGCGTCACCACTTTCGCCAATCTGGTGATCGCCAGCCAGCTTACCTACGGCGCAGTCATGTACATGGAGAAAGTGAGCTTTTGCGGGCAGACTTGCCACGTGATGGAGCCCGAATTTACAGCCTTTCAGAGTTCGCCGCACTCGCGGGTGGAGTGCGTGAACTGTCATATCGGGTCCGGGGCATCCTGGTTCGTGCGCAGCAAACTCTCTGGAGCGGGACAGGTGCTGGCAGTCGTGTTCAACAGCTATCCGCGGCCGATTCCCACCCCGGTTCACAACCTGCGCCCGGCCCGCGAGACCTGCGAGACCTGCCACTGGCCGCAGAAGTACGCCGAGGACCGGCTGCGAGTGTTTCCGAAATTCGCTGAAGACGAGGCCAATACCTTGACCAAGACCGTCATGATGGTCAAGGTAGGCGGGGGCAATCATGGCGTGGGCATCCACGGGACGCACCTGGGCCAGGGAGTGCGCATCCGTTACGCGCATTCCGACGAAAGCCGGCAGACGATTCCATGGGTGGAGTATAACGACGACAACACCGGACGGAAGACGACGTACATGGCGCCGGGCGCCAAGCCGGACGCAGCCGGCCTGCCGGTCCGCGAGATGGATTGCATGGATTGCCACAACCGGCCGTCGCACCAGTATGAGTTGCCGGAGCGGGCCGTGGACAATGCCATGTATGGGGGCACGATCTCGAGATCGCTGCCGTTTGCCAAGAAGACGAGCCTGGCGATATTGAAGCAGGCTTACCCGAGCCGGGCGGAGGCGGCCGTCCGGATCCCGGCGGCGTTCGAGAAGTATTACCGGGAGTCGCACTCCGCGATCTACGCGCAGCAGGGAGCCGAGGTTGTGCGCTCCGCTCAGGGCGTGCTGGCGATTTACAACCGGAACATCTTTCCGGATATGAATGTGACCTGGGGGCTTTATCCGAGCAACGTCGGTCACACCGATTTCCCCGGATGCTTCCGGTGTCATGACGATCAGCACGTCTCCGCCGACAAGAAAACGATTGGGCAGGATTGCAGCAGTTGTCACAACGTGTTGGCGGTGGACGAGCCGGCGCCGAAAATTCTGACGGATCTGGGGCTCGACACCGCGGCAGCAAAGTGAGCGGCGGCTCCTGCCGAGAGCCTGCGGCCGGCGCCGCCGCGGTTGAATCATCGGCCGCGGGCTGCGGCGATCTTGACTGAGGGGAGCAGCCGGGAAACGGCTATTTCTTGAAGGTCTTCACGTATTCGACTACGTTGTCGAGGTCTTTCCCCATGACCGTCTTGACGGGCTTCATCTTCCCTTGTCCTTCGGTAATTACCTTCTTGACATCCGCACTGCTCGCGGAAAGGGACTTCATTTCCACCTTCATCATCTTGGCGATAGCCGGATTCGGTGTGCCGTCCGCGCCGTGGCAGGACTTGCAGGCCTTATCGTAAACAGCCTTACCGGCCGATGCGTCTCCCGCCGCCAGAGCCAGACCGGCGGGCAGAATCAGCAAAGAGATCGCGTAGAGTTTCATGAGATTTGATCGCTCCTATTTAGCGTTGAGGTACGTAATCAGGTCGGACATCTGCCGGGCATGGAACTGCGGCCATTCGAGCTGCTTTGCCTCCATCTGCTTCAGCATCTGCGGGCCGTGCCGCCAGAGCGTGGAAATCATCGAAACAGTGGAGAAACCGCCCTTCCGCCCGGCCAGGCTGGGCGCCCCGGACGCAGGGTCGTCGTGGCAAACCGCGCAATTTTTCGCCGTAAAGACTTTTCTGCCCTCCCCCACACTGCCGTTGTCCTGGAAAATCGACTCGGTCCAGAGATAGCTGACGATCGGCCGCATCTCACCCGGGTCCAGCCGGGGCGGAGGCTGCGCCATTTTCGGGGCATGGTTCCACATATCGGCTGCGATGTCGGTCAGGGTTTTGCCTTTCAAGCGGGGGCGTAGGTCCAGTTTGCCGGTATGGCAGCCCGCGCAGCCCTTGGCCTTGAACAAAGCGGCCCCTGTGTCTCCGGCGCTGGTCTCGAGCCTGAAGCCGCCTTGCCTCGTCGCGGGCAGGTTTCTGAAATAAACCAGCATGTCGGTGAGATCCTGACCGCTGATCGAAGGCCAGGAAATTTTGTGACGGGTGAAGGCCTCCCGCATGTTCGCCGCATGGTTCCACATGGCCTCGGCCAGCAGGATCGGATGGCCCAACGCATCCCACCGGATCACCGGGCGCGCCCCGTCCGCGTCCGCTTTGGATGTCGTGATGCCGTGACACTCCGAGCAGTGCTTGGCGGCGAACAGCCGCTTGCCCCGGGCCGCGTCTCCGGGCTTGTCGAAGAACCGGGCGGCATAAAAGTATGCGAACAGGTCCGCCGCCGCCTGTTCATCGAGCCCCGATTTCCGGATCCCCTGCTTTTCCATCGCCGACCACATGACGGGCGCATGGTTCCACATCACGCTGGCCAATTGGGCAGGGGAATAATTGCGATCGATGCGTTTGCCCAGGTCCGGCGCCAGCTTTCCCCCTTTACCGGCAATACTGTGGCACTGAATACAGCCCTCGCTCTCGAAGAGCCGCTCTCCCCGCTGCGAATCGACCACCATGGGACGCGCCGCCGCCGCGGTCCAGAGGATTGTCATCGCGCCCAGCCGCGCCCGCAACATAGTCATGCTCCTATCTTGTCCATCGCAATCCCGTGGAAATCAGATGAGTCCGAAAACCTTCGTAGCCGTAAAATGCTTCTCCGAACCCGTAATACCGCCAGTCGAAGACCCAGGCGAGGCGCGCCGAAAGGGGCGCCACCACCCTGACCAGCGGCTGGTAATAGTTCGTGGGGCGGCTCCCGGACGACACCAGCAAAGACCCGCCGAGAGACAGCTTCGGCGCCAGCTTCCGGTATCCGGGCAGCGCGACCTCGGCGAGCGCGGTCGCCAGATGGTCATTATCGCGATAAAACGACCTCGCCGTGCGCAAGTCCTGCGGGATCAGGTACAGAATTTCCGACCGCACGGTTGCGCGGGTATATTCGCCCTGCAAGGTGAAGCGCTTCCCGGCTTGGGGCGACCAAAAAACCGATACCGAGCTCTGCCGGGCGAGAAAATCGTTCTGTACTCCGGCCGCCGGATTCTGGTTGTTCAACAGGGTGAAACCGGCCGAGAAGCTCAGCGAGTCCAGCGCCTGGTATCGCAGCCTGCCCTTCATGCGCTGGTAGTCGTTCAGGCTGGCGCGGAAGTAGGTCTGATCGCTCGAGGCGGCTTCCACCTCGCCGCTGGCCGTCAGCTTGCGACCCGGCCGGAAGGTGAATCCGCCGATGCCCACGTGCCTGCGCAGCTCGCCCGCGTCCGGAGTCAGCAGGCCCGTCACCGGCAGTACCAGGGTGCTCGCCTCCCCCCAGACGTAGCGGTAGCCGCCGCGCAGCGTCAGTTTCGGCAATACGTCCACAAACACGTCCACCTGCTCCTGGCTGTAATTCGACACCAATCGCGTGTTCTGTGGCAAGGGCTGCGGCGCGACCGCGCCGGCCGGAGTCAGGATCTGGCCGGCCTGGCTCGACCCGTCGTCATGCAGCCGGTCCGTCAGCCAGGATTGCAGGATGCGCATTCGCCGGAAAGGCCGTACTTCCACGCCGAAGCTGGCGGAGGTGTGAGGCATTTTCGCTTCCGCGGAGAGTACGTACTGCTGTCCCGTGTAAAACAGCAGCTGGCTGAGGACCACCAGGTTGCCGGTTGCGGTCTGCTGGTAGCGGATATCGTTGTGCGGCTGGCTGTAGAGAAATTGGCCGTACACGTCGGCCCAGCTCACGGGACTGGCAGTGAACAGTCCCTTGCTGTAGATGCCGGTTCCGCGGATTCCGTACGCCTGCTGCAGGCCGGTCAGGAACAGGGTCTGCCCGAAGAGGGGCGTAGTGATATTGCCGGGATTGGGCGCCGCGCTCCCGGTGAATACCTGCTGGTCGTCGCGGAAGGTCGTGCCGCCCTGCTCGAGCGTGGCGTGCCAGCGGCGCAGCTCGAGATGCACGCCGCCGCGGAAGCTGTTGGCGCTGTTCCGCTCCCGTTCCGGCAGCGGGTACTCGTTTCCATCCGTCACGAATGTGGTGACTCCGTTGCCGCTTTCGAAGTTCCGCTCATAAGAGAGGTAGGGGATGATCCAGTGGCCGGGCAGGAGGTTCAGCTCGAAGCGGCTCATGCGGCGGCGCACGTCGAAGGTACGCTCGCTCAGGAATACGCCGCGGGCAAGGAGCGGATCGGCGAACGAGGGCAGCGAGTTGAAGTAGGCGATGTTGCGGTAGTCCGCGTTGAAATCGTACCGCTTCGCCTTGCGGGCGTTGACTCGCAACGTGGAGTAGGGGTCGTCGCCCCAGTTGTAGCCGCGCGCTTCCAGCCGGTCGAACAGGCGCTTCTTCGGATCGACGACGGTGAAATCGGCTTCGAGAAGCTTCGGACCTTCTCCCAGGTCGACGACGCTGCGGTAGGCGTCCAGGCTGCCCGCGACGTCCGTGCGCCAGCGGTAGCCGGCTTCAATCGAGCCGGTGATCCAGGATTCGGAGGAGGCGGCCGCCGCCGCGGTGGCTGGGGCGGGCTCGGCCGTTTTGGTTTCCGCAGGTTTGGGGTCTGCCGGTTTGGTTTCGGCCGGCGGAGCCTGGGCGCCGAGTGGGGACAGCAGGATCAGGCTCAGGCAGGCGAAAGCGCCCGCCCTACCCGGCGTTGTTCCTGACGGCGAATTCGAACGCATCCACGAAGCCAGGCGGGTCAGGCTCTTTCGCTGGCCGGGATGCGCTCGAGCAGACACTCTCGATAGCGGTCTCATCGCAGCAGGTTCCGGTCCACGTGGCTGCCGTGGACTTTCTGGTGGCAAACCGTACAGTTCTGGTAGCGCGGCGAGCGCAGATCGTGGAAAGCCGGCGGGACGACCCCCAGCGCCGCTTTCGACGTCGCCTGGGCGGGCCGGTTGGCGTGGCATTCGAGACACACGAACCGCACTTCGTGACGCGCCAGCATTCGCGGATTTGTCGAGCCGTGCGGCTCGTGACAACTACCGCAACCTTCGAATCGGACGGGGGCATGCTCGAAGGTGAACGGCCCGCGCTTCTCGCCATGGCACCGGAAGCAGCCCGGCTCGTTGGCGGCGAACGTCTGCAGCATGCCGGGCCGGAAACTGCCGTGGGGATTGTGGCAATCCACGCAGCCCATCGCTCCTTCGGGCACCCTGTGCTTGAACGGCTTTTGGAACTGGTTCCAGGCGCTCGCATGGCATCCGGCGCACTGGGTATTCACGGCGGCCGTCTTACGGGTGACCAGCGCAGCCCCGCCCTGGGCGTGAACGGAATGACATGACGTGCAGGCGATCTGGCTTCTGGCGTGGCTGCTCTCGATCCGCCCCACATGTGTCGGCTGATTCAGGTGGCACGTGAGGCAGGTCCGGTCCACACCCGGGGATGTCAATTTAGCAGGATTGCGGATCTCCTCCGCCGCTCCGCCCTCGGCGTGCTTGCTGCCCGGACCGTGACACGATTCGCAGGTCTTGCCGTCCCATCCGCGCTTCTTGTCCGCGCCGACTATGGCGTGTGGGCTCTTCTGGATGGCGTTGAAGATATCCTCGTGGCACGCCTGGCAGACTTCCGATCCGACGTAGGCCGCCGCCGTCTGACTGGCGGCGGCCTGCTCGCCGGCGGGCGCCTGCTGCGCCTGTCCCCACCCCGGGCAGGACAGGCACAGCATCAGTGCGAGGGGTCGCATGGTCGCTCCGTCAGGCGCTCGTTAGCGGGCATGCACTTTATTGACTGAGAAGTCCGCCGTCTGGCCGTGACAGACGGCGCAGCTTTCCCCGAGTGAGGTGGTGTTCGCCAGCGCATGCGACGCCGCCGCCGAACTGACATGGCAACCGGTGCACGCCGAAGCGATCGGACCGATGGGATTGATCAGCCCGCGCATGTCGCTGACCTGCTGCAAGCCCGCCTGCAACGGCAGTTGCTCGGAGCCGTTCACGTGGCAGGTGTTGCAATCCCGCCGATCCCCCGGGAATCGGACTTCGGAGAAGTCGTTCTTCGATCCGCCGAATCCGAAGACGATCAGCGATCCTCCATCCGCCGTCATTTCTTCCCCGGTGTGAATCTTATGAATCATCTGGGCGAAGTTGACCGACTGAGGAGCGCCCTCGGCCGCCGGCCGGAAGGACTTGTCATTCTCGTTCGGATTGTGGCAGAGAACGCACTGTTCGACCTGATTGCGATTTTCGCCGTGCAGCGAGAGGAACGAGTGGCACGAATTGCATTTCGCGGTGGCCACGACGGTGCGCCGCGCCTTGACGGGAGACCCGTCCACGGAAAAGTTGATCTGCTTGTTGATGGCGCCATAGTTGGTCGTCATCTGCTTTTCCGTCCCGGCCAGCAGGGTTGCCGTTCTGCGGCCCTCGACGCCGATGGTGAAGGTTCCCCTCGATCCCGCCGGAATGGCGTTGACGAACTGGTAGACGCAGGTCCCGTCCGTGCTGCAGGTGGAGGAGGTGAGCGCGTTCTCGGAAACGTAGCCGGGCGTGGCCACGCCGAAATTCGTGGACCCGTAATCGGTGGTAGGACCGGACATCACCAGGGCCAGCCTGTTCATCCCCGTCAACGGGATGGGCGCCCCGGAATTGTCTTTCAGGGTAAAGGTCACCTCCGGCTTCTGGCCGGCCGAGCCGTTATCCACCTTCAGCAGCTGAATGACGACCCCGGGCAGCGTCTTGGACTTGGTCGGGATCGTATGGGCTCCCATGATCGAGGCGTCGAACTCCAGCTCGCCCTGCGGCGTGTGGCAGCTCGAGCACTGGCTGTCAGAAACCTGGGGCAGGCTCACATGATTCTGTCCTGTTGCAAAGTTTACGTTGTCGTGACAAGCTCCGCAAGCCGCGCGGTTCGGGGTCATGTAGGCGTTGGCCTGCGCCGCTCCGAACTTCGCATCGTGGCAGGTCTGGCAGTTGCGCGCGTCGGCCGGAAACTCCACGTTCGACCAGTCGTGCAGGGACTGCGCATTTCCGATGATCTGGTATTTGCCCCCCGCCTGGACGCTGGGAAGACTCGAACCCATGTGGATCTTGTGAACCATGACCGGAAAATTCACCGTGTTGCCGGTGTCAGGATCGGTGGTTTGCGCAGTATGACACATGACGCACAACTCCACGCTCCGGCGGGAGCCGCCGTGCAGGCCGAGCGGATTGTGGCACTGGTTGCAGGCAGCCGTCCGCACCACGTCGCGAGTCACTTTCACCGCCGATCCGTCGGGCACGAAATTGAATACGTTATCCGAATACTGTGTCCCCATGTCGAACAATGTCAGGTTGCGGGAGCTGTACACGCCGATGCTGTGCGTCGCGGTGCGGTCGATCGTGGCCGGAGCCTTCGTTCCGAACGTGTAGGTGTACTCGCCGTCGGCCGTCTTTACATAAACGCCGTTGGCATCGGAGCCGGCCTGGGTTGCGGCCACCGAGTTGATCGGACTGGTCTGAACGCGCGTGGTGTACGCCACATACTGTTTTTGCCCCTGGGGAATAAATGCGGCGATGAAACTGGTCGAGACGACGCCCGGCGTATCGACACCCAACCGGTCGAGCCCAAGACCCTGCGGATCGGTGATGCGGATGCGCGCGCGGATCGTTCCGTCGGCCGCAATGTCCGCCGACAGGATCTTTGTGACCAGACCCGGGCGCACGAAATTGATTGCGCTGGGTGAAGCATAGTACGCCTTTTCATGCGGAGAAAACGC
>DATJFH010000305.1:0-2286 GCA_035495815.1 Bryobacteraceae bacterium | reverse complement strand
GGCCTTGATCGAGCGGGACACCAAGCAGCGTTATCCGGAGATCTACCTGCATCAGGCAACGGCGCGCTACTACCTGAACGATCTGGAGGGAGCGGACGCCAGCGCGCGGAACGGCATCCGCCTGGACCGCAGGCGCGAAGTTCCGAGGATCGAGTACGTGCTGGGCGTGATTCTCGAAGCCCGCGGCGATTACACCGGAGCCCGGGAGCACATGAGCCAGTACCTGGCTCTGGATTCGAAGGCGGCCGATGCCGCCGAAGTTCGAGCCCGCATGGATAATCTCGGCAAGCCGCAACCGCCGGCGCAAGCCGGATCGCAGCAGGCACGTCTGGCGCCTCGGCTGCAGTTGCAAGCGACTAAGTCATCGTCCGGGATCCAAGAGGCCTGGGTTCCCGGCGGAATGAAGGCCCTGGCTGCGATCGCGCATCTGGATGAGCCTCTGACCTACTTCGGATTCTATTCCAACTATTGCCGCGCCATTGTCGGCGAGGTCTCGATAGGAACTACCACGGGAAGACCGCAATTTATCCAGACCCTACGGACCTACTTTGCTTCCATCTCGGAGATGTCGCCGCTGGGAGAGCGCAGCGAGGACGGCACTCGCATCACGCTTTCGTTGGCGACCGCGGAACAGCGCTTGCAAACGGAAAGGGTCCTTCGGCTGATGGGCTGGAAGCTGGGCCAGAAGGACTCTTCGGTAACCGTCGAGCCGGGCGATCAACCGGAGGACGGCCTGCGTCAGGCCATCCCCGGGGCCTTGGGAATCGACGAGATTCAAATGCAGGAGACCCTCGAGGCGGGCCGCGAGTACCAGTTCGAAATCCCCACGGAAAACGTCCGGCTTGCGGGCGGCGAGGCTTGGAGCGCGTTATTAAAAGATGCTCCCGTGCCGCCCGGCGGCGTGGCGGCAAGCTTCGCCAGCGATTGGCGGTTGGCCAAGACCTGCGCGGGTCTGAATTCGATGAGTGAAGACGCAGCCTCGGCGCTTCTGACTGCCGCCGATTTGCGGACGTTGGCGACTCGCTATTCCGATCAGCTGGCGCGCCATGGCGGGACGTTTTCGCTCTCGGGCGGCGTGGTTGTTCTTCCGGGAGGCGCCGAGGCGGCGCCGGCGTGGCAGAAACTGGCGGGCGAGAATCCTCGCAACTCCGGGCCTTTCTTCCGCGCGCTCCTGGACAAGCCTTTCGGAACGCTGGCGGCCTTCTACTCGGTACTGGCGAGATCGGATGCGGCCCACCAGCGCTACTTCACGAAGACCGCGTCGCGGGCCGAGCGATTCTATGCCTGGTACCGCCAGGGCGACGAATTCCGCAACGGCCAGTCCCGGCAAGTAGAGGGTTGGAGGACCGAACTCCTGCTGAAGCTACCGCTGCTCGATGCAGGTGACGAGGCCGGTAAGGTGCGATATCCAGGGGGCCAAGCCGCGTGGACAGCTTCCGCTGGATCGGACGACGATGTTTTGCTGAATTTGCCGACGCTGGAAACGCTGGTCCCCATCGCCGAACTCGAACAGCGCCGGGAACGCCCCCTGGACATTGGTTCGGTGAAGCTCCTGGCGCGGCATTACTCCGAGTGGAGTTCCCTGTTCCCGTATTTCGCGGTTTTGACGGCGCTGGGCGAAGAGGATTTCCGTGCACTGGAGCTTTTCGCGGACGGCGTGAGCCCGAGTCCGGCCGCCTCTCAAAACGCTGCACTGGGCGAGTGGCATGCGCTGATGGAGCTGATCTCGCGCGGCGTACAAGCGGGCTCGATCGGCCAAATAGAAGGAGCCGCGGAATTCCGGCGTGTCTGCCAGGATCTGCTTACGCGCGACCATTCGGTTAAGGCGCTGGCAGTGCTCCGGGAAATCGCGGGCGCTGGCGAACTGCGTGAAGCCGTGGCCGTGAATCTGTTGCGCTTGAGCGAAGAACGGCGCGCGGCCTTCGACCGGGTTCTCAAGCTGCAGAACGTTCCCGTACTCAACGAAGAACTGGCGGAAGGATCGGACCCCGCGGCGATGGCCACGGCTCTCAGCGGGCTGGTCTACGCCGCTGCCCTGGAGGCGGATGGGTTGCTGATAAACGCGGATCCGAGCTTATTGGTCAAGCACCAGTTCGTCGCCGCGGACAAGCGGCGCGCGTCGATTTTTTCCCCAGCGGCGCTGGTTCCCTCCCCTGCCGGGGCGTATCTGACGGGCGGCTTTGTGAACTTGGCGGAAATCGGCAAGCGATTCGCTCCGGCGGGACGCAGCGTGACGCGATCCACGCCTCGCGACGCGGCGTCCGGATCGGGCTTGGGCGTGGGCGC
>DATJFH010000304.1:0-3120 GCA_035495815.1 Bryobacteraceae bacterium | reverse complement strand
TCTACAAAGGACTCAAGCCGGTCAACTGGTGCATTTCCGACCGCACGGCGCTGGCCGAAGCGGAAGTCGAGTACGAGGACCACACCAGCCCGTCGATCTGGGTGCGATTCTCGCTGGCTTCCGATCCGGCCAAGATCGATGGGGCGCTGGCGGGCCGCAAGGTATACGGGCTGATCTGGACCACTACGCCGTGGACCATTCCGGCCAATATGGCGATCGCCTACCATCCCAAGTTCGAGTATTCGGCGGTGGACGTGGGCGGCGACGTCTACATTGCGGCCAGCGATCTGCTGCGGACGACCGCGGAGAAGGCCGGCTGGCAGGATGCCCGGGTGATCGCGCGGTTTCCGGGCTCGGCGGTCGAGCACGCCGTGTTCCGGCATCCCTTTCTCGACCGCGATTCGTTCGGCATCCTGGCCGATCACGTGACGCTCGAGCAGGGCACGGGGGCGGTCCACACGGCGCCGGGGCACGGGCAGGAAGATTATGTGGTCGCGCGGCAGTACGGCATCGCCACCTATTGTCCGGTGGATGGGGCGGGGCGCTTCTATCACGCCGAAGGGGCGGCGGGGAGGCTTCCGGAGCAGCTGATCGGCCTCAACGTATGGAAGGCCAATCCGGTCGTGACCGACATTTTAAAAGCCGCCGGCGCGCTGGTCGCCGAGGAGAAGGTCAGCCACAGTTATCCGCATTGCTGGCGCTGCCACAACCCGACCATCTTCCGCGCGACCGAGCAGTGGTTCGTCGCGATGGACAAGCCCTTCCGCGTCGAAGGCGAGCCGGAGGCGAAAACCCTGCGGCAGCGGGCTCTCGAGGCGATTCGTAAAGTGAAGTGGATGCCGTCCTGGGGCGAGGATCGGATCTACAACATGATCGCCACGCGCCCGGACTGGTGCATCTCGCGGCAGCGGATCTGGGGCGTCCCGATCGTGGCCTTTTATTGCGGCCAGTGCCAGACGCCGATCACCGATCGCAAGTATCTGGACCCGGTGGTCGCCGAGTTCGCCAAACACTCCGCCGACATCTGGTATTCGCGCACCGCGGCCGAACTGCTGCCGCCCGGGACGAGCTGTCCCAAGTGCGGCGGCACGGAACTGGCGAAAGAGAGCGACATTCTGGACGTGTGGTTCGATTCCGGATCGAGCCACCTGGCTGTGCTCACGCCGGAAAACGATCTGCCCTGGCCGTCCGATCTGTACCTGGAGGGCGGTGACCAGTACCGGGGCTGGTTTCACAGCTCATTGCTGATCGGGGTCGCGCTGCGCGGCGGGGCTCCGTACCGCGGCTCGGTGACCAACGGCTGGACGCTGGATGGCGAAGGCCGGGCCATGTCGAAGTCGCTCGGCAACGTGATCGAGCCGGAGAAGATCATCAAGCAGTACGGGGCGGAGATCCTGCGGCTGTGGGTGTCGTCGGTGGAGTTCAACGAGGACGTGCGGCTGTCGGAGACGATACTGACCCGGCTGACCGAAGCGTACCGGAAGCTGCGGAACACGTTCCGCTACGCGCTCGGCAATATCAGCGACTTCGATCCGGCGGCAGACGCCGTGGCGGTGGACGAAATGCTTGAGATCGATCAGTGGATTCTGGTCCGGGCGGAGGACCTGGTGGGGCGCTGCCGGGCGTGGTACGACGAGTTCGCGTTCCACAAGATCTATCACGCGGTTTACGATTTTGCGACGGTCGACCTGAGCGCGATCTATTTCGATGTTCTCAAGGACCGGCTGTACACTTCCGCGACGAAGTCCCACGCGCGCCGGAGCGCCCAGACGGCGCTTCACAGGCTGGCTTACGCGCTGGTGCGGTTGACGGCGCCGCTGCTGGCGTTCACGGCGGAAGAGGTCTGGAAGCATATGCGCCAGCCGGGCAGCGTCCACACGGCCTATTTCCCGGAGCCGGGCGAGCTGACCGCGGGCCTCTCCGAAAGCCACCGGAAACGCGCAGGCAACTGGGACCGTCTGATGGAAGTAAGGGAAGATGTCCTGAAAAGTCTTGAGACGGCGCGACAGTCGAAGCTGATTGGGGCGCCGCTCGAGGCTCGGGTCCGTCTGACGGCCAACGGCGATCTGTATCCGCTGCTCGAGCAGTACGCGCGCGAGCTGCCGTCGCTGTTCGTGGTCTCCCAGGTGAGTGTGAACAACCACGGCGATTCCCTGAGAGTGGCCATCGAGCGGGCGGCGGGCGTCAAATGCCAGCGCTGCTGGAAGTACACTGAGGATGTGGGGTCGAATCCGGATTTTCCGACGATCTGCGCCGCCTGCGCCGCCGCGGTGACGGAGATGTTTCCAGGAGATGCGGCGAATGGATAAATTGCGCGGACTGCGCTATTACGGCATTTCCGCGGTCATCTTCGCGCTCGATCGCATCACCAAGCAGATTATCGAATCGCGGGTTTCGGTGATGGACACGCACACGGTGATTCCCGGCTTCTTCGATATCGTGCACGCGCGGAACCGCGGGGCGGCGTTCAGCATGTTCGCCGATTCCACGTCGCCGTGGCGGCCTTTTTTCCTGATCGGGATGTCGCTGGCGGCGCTGGTGCTGGTGGCGGTGATTCTGCGCAACACGGCCAAGCTGGACCGTCCCACGGCGATCGGCCTGTCGCTGATTCTGGGCGGCGCGCTGGGCAATGTCTTCGACCGCATCGTAAGCGGAGCGGTGACCGATTTTCTGGACTTCTACATCGGCGCGCTCCACTGGCCGGCGTTCAACGTGGCCGACAGCGCGATCGTGATCGGCAGCGGACTGCTGTTGATCAGCCTGCTGCGGCCGAAGCAGCAGATCGCGGGCGCGTGACATGTTCCCTTACCTGATCACCATCGGCGGCTTCCACCTGCCCACCTACGGGCTGCTGGTGGCGCTGGCGTTTCTGATCGCGCTGGCGCTGACGTCGCGGCTGGCCAAGGCGGCCGGGCTCGACTCGGAGACGGTGCTGAATCTAGGGATCTACTGCGCGATGGCCGGCATCGGCGGCGCGAAGCTGATGATGATCCTGGTGGACTTCGGCGATTACGTCCGCAACCCGGGCATGCTGTTTTCGCTGGGGACGCTGCAGGCGGCCGGCATCTTTTACGGCGGGCTGATTGCCGCGCTGGCGGTAGGGTATTTCTACATGCGGAA
>DATJFH010000303.1:0-28988 GCA_035495815.1 Bryobacteraceae bacterium | reverse complement strand
CGAGCGGCTGGCCGAGGCGTCCGGTCAGATGCCGGCCGGTGTCCGGCCGCCGGCCATGGCGCCTCTCACCGGCGCGACGAGCCTCACTCTCGTCTTCGGTCTTACCTCCGATGTCCGCACCGCCGCAGAGTTGCGCACGCTGGCGGACTGGACGATACGGCCCCGTTTGCTGAGCGTGCCCGGCGTGGCCCGTCTGTCGATTTACGGAGGCGATGTCAGGCAGCTTCAGATTCAGGTCGAGCCGGACCGGCTGGCTGCCTTCAACATCTCGGCCGATGCGCTGCTCGCCGCGGCGAGGCAGGCAACCGGAGTTCGAGGCGCGGGATTCCTGGAGACGCCTCTGCAACGAATTGTTCTCGAGACGCGAGGCCAGGCATTGACACCGCGGGAGCTTGGCGAGACGGTCTTCACCGTCGCCGGCGGAACTTCCGTGAGATTCAAGGATATCGGCACGGTCGCCGAAGGGGCCGAGCCCCGGATCGGCGCGGCCACCATCATGGGCAAGCCGGGCGTCCTTCTTCTGGTAAGCTCGCAGTTCGGCGCCAATACGCTCGAAGTCACCGGGAGAGTGGAGCAAGCGCTCGACGAGCTGAAACCGAACATCGCGGCGGCACATGTCCAGCTTCATCCGGATCTCTTCCGGCCGGCCAGTTTCGTCACGACTTCGGTCCGGAGCGTCACTCGTGCGCTTCTTATCGGAGCCGTGCTGGTTGCCATCGTCCTGTTCTTTTTCCTGTTCAACTTCCGTACCGCGCTGATTTCCCTAACGGCGATCCCGCTGTCATTGCTCGTGGCTGTGATCGTGATGACGAAGCTTGGCGAAACGCTGAACACACTCACTCTGGGCGGACTCGCAATCGCGATCGGAGAGGTGGTCGATGACGCCATCATCGACGTTGAGAACATCTTCCGGCGTCTGCGGGAAGGTGAGCGCCCGCTTGCCCTTGGCAAGTTGTTTCGCATCGTGCTCGACGCGTCGCTCGAGGTCCGCAGCGCCGTGGTATACGCGACTCTCATCGTTACAGTCGTCTTCCTCCCGGTGCTGGCGATGAGCGGGATTCAAGGCCGTCTGTTTGCTCCGCTCGGATGGGCCTACGTTCTCGCGATCCTGGCTTCGCTGGTGGTGGCGCTGACGGTGACGCCCGCGCTCTCCTATTTTTTGCTGCCGGGCGCCTCGGAGAATGCCGGCGAGCCCGCTCACGTTTCGAAGCTGAAAGAGGCCTATCGTTCGCTGCTGCGATGGCTCGATAACCATGCGGCCGTGGCCGTAGGCGGCGCGGTTGCGCTGTGCTTGGCCGCCGTCGCGATCCTGCCCTTTTTCGGCGGGGAGTTCCTGCCGGAACTTCGCGAAGGTCACTTCATTCTGCACACGGCCGCTCTGCCCGGCACGGCGTTGCAGGAAACGGTCCGGCAGGGCAAACTCATCACTGCTGAATTGCTCAGGAATCCGCGGATTCGCTCTGTCTCCCAGCAGATTGGACGGGCGGAGCTCCACGACGACACCTGGGGGACGCACTACAGCGAGTTTCACGTCGACCTGAAGCCTGGTTTTGAGGAGGACGCCGAAGAGGTCCAGGCGCAGATCCGCGAGACCATGCGCCGCTTCCCCGGCGTCTCGTCCGGTGTAAAGTCGTTCCTGACCGAGCGCATGGAGGAGGTTCTGGCAGGCGTCAGCGCCGAGGTGGCGGTAAAGATTTTCGGAGATGATTTGGACCTCATTGACCAGAAGGCCCGCGAGGTCAGCAAGACCATTTCGTCTATTCGCGGCGCCGCCGATGTCCAGGTCGAATCGCCGGCGGGTATCCCGGAGATGCTCATCCAGCTGCGGCGCGACCGCCTGCAGCAATTCGGATTTCAGCCGGTTCAGGTCCTCGATTCGATCCAGATGGCGTACCAGGGGGCGGTGGTGGGCCAGATCAGCGAAGGGGCCCAGGTCTTCAGTGTGGCGGCGATTCTGGCTCCGGAGACCCGCGAGAAGCCTGAAGCCGTCAGCCGGCTCATGTTGCAAAATGCCGAGGGCCTTCGCGTGCCGCTTGGTGAGCTTGCGGACGTCGAGGAGACGTCCGGCCGCTACTCGATTTCGCACGAGGGAACGCGCCGGCGTCAGGCAGTGACGTGCAACGTGGTCGGGCGGGATCTGGCGTCCTTCGTGGAAGAAGCGCGGCGCGTGGTTCGGGAAAAAGTTCAACTGCCCGCCGGTGTCTATATCGCGTTCGGCGGCGCGGAGGAGGCGAGAACGCAGGCGCAGCAGGACATCCTCGTCTACTCGTTGCTCGCAGGCGCCGGGATCATCCTGCTGCTACAGATCGTCTTTCGAAAAGTCCGGCACACCCTGCTGATGCTTGCGAACCTGCCGTTCGCGCTGGTGGGCGGAATCGTCGCTGCATTTCTTACAGGCGCCGAGTTCTCGGTGGGTTCGATGGTCGGGTTCGTGACCTTGTTCGGCATCACCATGCGGAACTCGATCATGATGATTTCGCATTTCGAACATCTGGTCGCCTGCGAAGGTATGACCTGGGGACTGGATGCAGCGATCCGCGGCGCCTCGGAGCGCCTGACGCCCGTCCTGATGACGGCGGTCGTTACAGCCCTCGGCCTTCTGCCTCTCGCACTCGGCAGCGGAAAACCGGGCAAGGAGATTGAAGGCCCGATGGCGATTGTCATTCTCGGTGGACTGGTCACATCGACGGCTCTGAACCTTCTGGTGCTCCCGACCCTGGCTTTGCGGTACGGCGGATTTGAACGGGCTTCAACGGTGGAATGAAATCACAAGCTACTCGCCGACGACCGCACCGGCGGGCCATCCCATAACGGCAAGCCAAGAACAGGAGTACTGAAGTTACCCCCAAGGCAGTGGCCCGCGCCTGACCCGCAAGTTCTGAAACCGCATTGTCGGCAATTGCCGGAAGATCCACACCCCATCCAACATTTGCGCTCAGGTACACAATTTCAGCGGGATACTTTTTGCAGGTTCCTGATGATCATGGTGCGCCCGGCATGACTCGAACATGCGACCTTCTGGTTCGTAGCCAGACGCTCTATCCAACTGAGCTACGGGCGCATCGAAGGCAGGACTCCTCTAATTTAGCCGGTTCCCACCGATTCCGCAACTCATGTATTCTCGTACCATGTCTGTTCCGCTCTCCCGACGCCAGCTCCTGTCGCTGCCCTTCGCCGGCCTCGCTTCCGCCGCGGCCGCGCGCAAGCTCAACGTCCTTTTCATCGCCGTGGACGATCTCAACAACCGCATCGGCTGCTATGGCGATCCCGTCGTCCGCACGCCCAATATCGACCGCCTTGCCAGACACGGCGTGCGCTTCGACCGGTCCTATTGCCAGTATCCGCTCTGCAACCCGTCACGCACTTCGCTTCTCAGCGGCCGCCGTCCCGACTCGACTCAGATTTTCAACAACACCACGCCGCCCCGGACCTTCCTCAAGGATGTCGTATTTCTGCCGGAACACTTTCGCAACCACGGATACTTCACAGCACGCGTCGGCAAAATCGCGCACGGGCGCTACGAGGACGCCGTCACCTGGGACATCTCGGAGAACTCCGGCGTCGATGATGACGACAGCCGCGGCAAGTCCGGCCGGGAAGCCAAAGAAGCTAAAATTGCACAGCGCCGCAAGAAGGCCGCGGTCACTCAGGCCAGAGAGGGCGGACTCAAGCTGCAATGGGTCAAAACCGACAACAAGGACGAAGACGAGCCCGACGGCCACACCGCCCGCCGCATCGCCCGGTTGATGGAGCAGCATAAAGCCGGACCGTTTTTCCTGGGCGCCGGATTCCACAAGCCGCACCTGCCCTGGATCGCGCCGAGGAAGTATTTCGACATGTATCCTCCGGAGAAGATCCGCCTGCCCGAAACTCCGGCCGACGATCGCGGCGACATCCCGCCCATCGCCCTCACCCGCACCGTCGGCGACGACCAGATGACCGATCTCGAGAAGAAAAGCGCGATCGCCGCGTATCACGCCGCCACCAGCTTTATGGATGCGCAGGTCGGCTATCTTCTCGATACGATGGACCGGCTGAAGATGTGGGACAACACGATCGTCATGCTCTTCGGGGACCACGGCTGGCACCTCGACGAACACCTCGGCCTATGGCGGAAGATGACCGTGTTCGAGGAAGCGGCCCGCGCTCCGATGATTTTCTGCGCGCCCGGAATGAAGGCCGGCGTAGCCTGCCCGCGGCTTGTCGAGTACGTCGATATTTACCCCACCCTCACCGAACTGTGCGGCCTGCCCGCGCCGCAGGGCGCCGAAGGAATCAGCTTCGCTCCGCTGCTCGAGGACCCGCAAAGGCCATGGAAAAAGGCGGTGTTCACTCAGGTGGTGCACGGCCGGAACGTGATGGGACGCAGCGTCCGAACGGACCGCTACCGCTATACCGAGTGGGGCGATTCGAAAACCTCCGAGCTGTATGACCACGAGGTGGATATTCACGAGTTCCGCAACCTTGCCTTCGGCCCCGCGCCCGCCCCTAAGGACGCCACCCTGAAAGAACAGCTCAGCCGGGTCCTGCGCGATGGTTGGCGCGCCGCGCTGCCACCCGGCAGATAAGGGACGCGGCGCGCCTCGAAACCGCTTTCCGCCCCCCGGGCCGCGCCGTCGCCAATGGGGCCCCCGGGGCGGAAGCAAGAAACTCGGCTCGACATCCCCTACAGAGCGCTTCGTCAGAACGTCAGCTGCAGGCCGAACTGAACGTTACGCGCCGGGCCCGAGGCGGCCAGCGTGCCGAAATCCGTGTTGCTGGTGCTCACGTTGAGACTGCGGAAATTGACGTGGTTCATCAGGTTGAACACCTGCGCGTTGAACCGCAGGCTCCAGCCTTCCCGGACCCGGAACACTTTGCGCAGCGTCGCATCCCACAGGTACAAACCCGGGGCGACGATGGTTCCCACGCCCGCGTTGCCCAGCGCCGTGGCGGGCGCCGTCCTGAAGGCAGCTTTGTTGAACCACAGATCGTCGCTGCGCTTGTCGGTGGCCAGCGTCACGTCCCCGCCCACGTAATCGGCGCGGCGCGTCACACCCGTGCTGCTTCCGGTCGGCGTGAGATGCTGGCCGGACTGGGCGCGCGTAATTCCGCTGACCTCCCACCCTCCGAATGCCGTCCCGGGAAATCCGCGGCGGCGCTTCAGCAACGGCAGCCGGTACGTATAGGTCACCACCAGCACATGCCGGCGGTCGAAAGTGGTGGGGCCGTAGCTGTAGCGCCGGTCGAGATAGCCGAGCCCGCTGTCGGCGTTCTCCGTATCGCTGCTCGCGTCCGCCAGCGCGTGCGACCAGGTATAGCTGGCGGTGAGCACGGCGCTCCCCTTGCGCTTGGTGAAATAGGTTTGCAGCGAGTTGTAGTTGCCGTTGGCGTCGCTCAGAAACATCCGGATGTTGGAATAGCCTTTGTACGGCCGGAGCGCATTGACCACGGCGCGCTGCGCGGTGGGCAGGCTGTTGTTCGCCACCAGCGCATCGAACCTCGGGAAGTTGATGTCCGGCTGCCGCAGCAGGTGATGCTGAACGTTGCCGCTGTAGGTGACCTGCAGGAACAGGCCGCGGGGCAGTTCGCGATCGATGCTCAGGCTGTAGTCGTATTTCACCGGCGTCTTGAGGCGCGAGTCGATGGCGTTGATGCTGCCCATCACCGCCTGCGCCGCAGCCGTGCCGCCCAGAGGATTGGCGAGGTTGCCGCTCTCATAGGTCACCTGCGTGGAGAACGGCGAAATATTGAGTTGAGAGAAGATCAGGTTCCCCTGCACGCGGTCGTGGAAGACGCCGAACCCGCCGCGGATGGCGGTCTTGCCGCCGCCGAAAGGAGGCGCCCAGGCGAACCCGAAGCGCGGACTCCAGAGATTGTACGACGGATAAAGGCCGCGCGGAGCGCCTGCCGGCACGGCCGTAATGTCGGCGCCTGTCACCCGGCCGGTCTGGTCCGGGGGAACGCTGTCGCCGGCGCGGATCAGTCCGATGAACGGGTTTCCCGAATTCGGCACGATCGCGCCCGCCGCCGTCACCCGCACCGCTTTCGAAGCATCGTACAACGACGGATCGAAGTTCACGATGTTGTTGCCCTGCGTGTAGGTCGGGACGAAGTAGCTGTACCTCATTCCGAGATCGAGGCTCAGCCGCCGGCCGACTTTCCACGTGTCCTGCGCGAAGCCTTCGTACTGGGTGAACCGGAAAAAACCGACCGGATCGGTGGCCGCTTCCGAGTACGTCTGGAAGTTCCCCAGCGCCGCGTCCGCCAGCGCGAAGCCCGTCGTGTTGTTGTTCGGCGAGCCCGTGTTGAATACCGCGCTGCCGTCATACGGCGTGCGGCCGTTCTGGTCTTTGCGATTGCGGATGATCATCACGCCCGCCTTCACCGTATGCTGTCCGCGGATGTAGGTGACATTGTCCGAAATGGCGATGTCCGTGGTAGGCGAGAGCAGGTAGACCCGCGCCGGCCCGTTGTAAGTAGCGAAGCCGGAAATATTGATGTCGGGAATGCCGCCTCCCCACGGACCGTTTCCCCCGAAGACCAGCGGAAACTGAAAGCCGTACGTGCTGCGCTTCCAGTTCTCTCCTTCGAGAGGAGTGCGCTGGCCGTTCCAGGCCGTGTTGATCTTGGCTTCATTGAGGACGCGGGGCGAGATGTTCCACGTGTGGCCCATCTGCGGACCGTAGCCCGGACGGTTGCGGGCGGTCGGCGTGGTGGGCAGCTGCGAGGCCGTGAAGGTGCCGAACGCGTTGATCAGATCGTAATTGTCGTGAATCCAGCGGACATAGATGCGGTGGCTGCCGGTCGGCTGGTAGTCGATCTTGACAATGTCCTGGCGCCAGTTGAACGGCTCGAGCACCTGAAAAGTCGCATTGTTCGTCGTCGGCGTGCTGACGTAGTTGGGGGCGAACTTGCTCATGTCGCCGAAAACCTTGAGAATCGCCCGTCCGTCGGGCGTCATCAGGCTGGTCAGGTCCTTGTTGGGAATCGGAGTGGTGGTCCCCGGGTAGCGGATGGCGTTGGTGCGGGCGGAGAAATCGCCGCGGACCTCGGCCAGCGTCGGCAGCGTGCGGCGGGTAGGGCTGGTGAACCGCCGGATCCGCTTCCACTCCTGTCCGGCGAAGAAGAACACTTTTCCCTTCTTTAAAGGACCAAACGCGATCGGACCGCCCAGGTTCCACCCGAAATCGGCAAAGCGGAGTATCGGCTTCACGGGGGCGAAGAAGTCCTTCGCGTCGAAATAATCGTTCCGCAGAGTTTCGACCAGCCCGCCGTGATACTTGAGCGTGCCGCTCTTGGTGACCACGTTGACCGCCGCGCCGGAGTTGCGTCCGTATTCGGCCGCGAAGTTCGATGTCTGCACGCGAAGCTGGCTCACGAAATCCACGCCGACGTTATTGATCTGGCTGCCGTTGCTTCCCGAATCGAGATTCATGCCGCCGTCCACCATCAGGTGGCTGGTGCCGGGCCGGCCGCCGTTGGCCGCCCAGGTCGTGACGCTCAGACTGGTGGTGGTGGCCATCTGGTCTTCATCGAGCAGGGCCACGCCGGGAATCAGCGAAACCAGCTGCAGGTAGTTCCGGCCGTTGAGAGCCAGGTCCTGCACCTGCTCGGAATCGATGGTGTGGCTGACCTCGCCGGAAACCGTGTTGATCGTCTCGCCGATCACTTCGCTGACCACCACCGTCTCGCTGACCGTGCCCACGTCAAGCTTGAAGTCCGCGGTGAGGCGGCCGGCGTCCGCCAGGTCGAGCCCGGTCTTCTGCGCCTTGCGGAAGCCCGCGCCGTCCACCTCCACTACGTACGCGCCCACGGGCAGGTTCGTCACCACGTAGAAGCCACCCGTCCCGGTCCTGGCTTTCCACTGGGCGGCGGTCCCCTGGTTGGTGATGACGACGTTCACGCCCGGAATCACCGCGCCGGAAGAATCGGAAACCGTGCCGGAAATACGCCCGGAGTTGGTCTGCGCCCACGCGATACTCCCGCCGAATGTGGACGCTACTATAGCGAGAAAGCAAAGGCGAACCCGAAGGTCCATGAAACTTCCTCCGCGAATCCACAAAAGTATATCACCGCGTGGGAGGGAGGCTTCAGGCATCCGAAACCGGACATCCGCGGCTGCCGTCGGCGGCTACTTCTTCGGGGGGCTGATCATGATGTGGGCGCCGGCGGTGCCCGGATACATCAGCCACGGCCCGGGTCCGGCGGTCGTGGACAGCCCGGTCGATTCCGCGGTCGCGAACGGAACGTAGACCACCCAACGCAGGTAGGAATCGGTCACCTGACCCTTGCCCGGGTCATAGCCGCTGCCGCTCAGCACATAAAGCATGCGGGCCTCGCGCGGCATCTTGACTTTCCCGTCCACCACCTCTTTTGCCCGCATCTCGTGACGCTCTTTCCCCTTTACGCCCTGAGCCGCAAGCTCGCGCCCCCGCGCCATGAAAGGCTCCAGGTCCTTGTGATAGCAGGCCACGCTGAAGGCTTTCTCGGCTGGATCGTGCGCCAGGCAGATCATGTCGTTGCTGCCCTTTCGCAGAGTCACCACTTTGCCCTGCTCGTTGTAGCCGAGCACGGTGGCCTCGTTCCGGCGCTCCTTCGGCGCCGCCTGCAAGGCAGAGGCGATCTGATCGGCCGGAGCCGCCACGTCCACAGCGGCGGCGCAGCCGGCCGCCATCAATCCCATCCACAACAGCGTGAAATGCGTTTTCATCCCGATCACTCCATGATCGCCTGTCAGGCGCATCCATACAGTATTACAGAATTTTGAGCTTCGAGGCCTGCGACATTCATGTGTGGAATTGTGGGAAGCGACGCGCCATTTGATCCTTACGGGCGTTACGCCGGCGGACGACAGTGGGGCTCCGCCGCCCTCGCGTCCGGCGCGGTGGCCGCTCCGTATCAGAAGCGATACTTCACCGCGTACTGGAAAATGCGCGGCCCTCCGCCGCGGCCCACCGTGCCCACCTGGCTCAGCAGCCCGGCCGTGAGGGAGTCGAACTGCGTCATCGCATCGGTGACGATGAAGTTGGTGTGGTTCAGGAAATTGAAGGACTCGATCCGGACCTGCAGGTTATGATTCTCCCTGATCCGAAAGTTCTTGGCCAAAGCCAGGTCAGCCGAGAACAAGCCCGGGCCGTCCAGAATATTCCGGCCCGAATTGCCCAGGGCGAACGGAGCAAACCCGTAGCGGCTTTCGGCGCAGCCCGCCGGAGGGGCGGTTCCCGGCACGATATAGCAGGGTACGGCTTCGAATGCCGAACCGTCGTACCACGGGAAATCCGCGCCCTTCTTTCCGGCATGGGCATCGGCGGAGACCGCGCCGTTTCGGATGCGGTTCGGCCGGGCGGAGCCGCCCAGGTTGAGATTCGGCGTCACCGTTTCTACCGTGAACGGCGCGCCGGAATAGGCCGTCGCCGTTCCCGAAAGCTGCCATCCGCCGAGAATGCCGTCCACGAGCCGGTTCCAGTTCGAACCCCACCGCCGTCTGGCGCCAAAGGGCATGTTCAAGCTCCCTACCATCGTAAAGACGTGCAGACGATCCCAGTCGGAGCGGGCGCGGTCCAGGCGGAGGTTGCGGGAATCCAGAGCGCCGGCAAAACCGCCGTTCGAGGCGCCGTTCACCTGCGACGCGTCGTCGATGGACTTCGAATAAGAATAGTTCACGCGCCAGAACAGCCCGCCCCGGCTGCGCTTGCGCCACGAGATGTTGAAGGCATTGTAAATCGAGTTCGACCCGGTGTTGTAGATGTTGATGGCGTTCCACTCCGGAATGGGCCGCGCAAAACCTTCGCCCGCGATGTACGAGTCCAGATCGCGGAACGGCTGATTGAAATCATAGAGCCGCTGCAGATGTGTCCCCTTGGACCCCCGGTAGTCCATCTCGACGGTGGTGTCCCGAAAAAGCTCGCGTTCGATCGTCAGGTTCCAGGACTGCAGATAGGACTGCTTTGGGTCCATCGTGAACCCGGCCACGTTCGTCGTGCCGGTGAGCGTCGCGCGCGCGTCGGGAAAAGGCGTGGCCAGCGAAACCTGGCTCGGATTGTTATTGACTCCCACGAAGTTCTGGTTGATCGAGAAGGGAAACTGGTTCGAGAGACTGTTGCGCAGGTTGTTGAGGATGTCTCCTCCCAGGAACATCCCGTATCCTCCGCGCAGCACGGTACCCTCCCGGATGCGGTAAGCCAGGCCGACGCGGGGCGAGAAGTTGATCCAGTCGGTGGAGGTCACCGAACGGCCCCGGCCCACCTGCTTGGCCGTGACCACGACGCCGTCGAGTCCCGCCTGCTGAAGCAGCTCCGGATAGTTGGCCGGCGCGTTTCTGTCGTCGGCGATCACCAGCTTGCGCGAGTTGACGTCGTAGCTGCCGAGGCGGTCGTATTTATCGTAGGGCGCCTGGTTCACCTCCCAGCGCACGCCCAGGTTCAAGGTCAGCTTGCGGGTGGCTTTCCAGTCGTCATTCACGAATACGCCCATGGCGTGCTGGCGCCAGTAATTGCGGTTGAAGCCCACCTGGCGGGTCACATTGTTGAGCCATCCCAGCTGCATGTCGGCGATGGAATGGCCGGTGCGGTTGCCCACGAAGCGGTAGGTGGCCCGCTGGTTGTTCAGGAACGGCTGGTTCATCTGCACCGTGTCGTGGTTATAACCCCACTTTATGTTGTGGGCGCCCTTGATCGCGGTGAACTTGGCGCCGTACTGCCAGTCCGTCACGAAATATTCGACGGGCATGTTGGCGCCGGATCCCAGTTGCGGATAATTGTTGCCGGCGAAAATCTGCGGCCAATCGAGCAGATAAGGATCATTCTTCGACTCGCCTTCGGGGATGAGATTGGGCAGGCCCAGTTGGGTCATGATGTCGGTTCCGGCGAAGCGCCCATGCTGGTAGGTGGCGTTCCGGCTGAAGCCGAAGCGGACCTCCATCAGCAAGCTCGGCGAGAACATGTGCGTGTAGTCGATCCCGCCCAGCGAGCGATCGTCCCGCGTGTCGATGCCGTACGTGCCCAAGTCACTTCCGGTGAAGGGATTTTGCGTGTCGTTGAGGCGAATCTGATACCGGATCGCCAGGTTGTTCTGGCCGATCTTGTGGTCGATCTTGAACAGCGGACTGTCCCAGCGGTCCACGTCCGGAACTCTGGTGAAGTAATTGAAGCCGGTCACTTCGGCGGCCCGATTCGGAGCGGGGAAAGAACCGAGCAGGCGCATCCCGATGGGGTCGAATCGCGACGCCGGAATGATGTTGCCGGGAAAGCAGGCAGCCGCGCTTTTCGCGTTGCAGGCGCCGGTTTTCAGGCGGTCGACCAGGAACAGCGGCCCGCCGTTGATATTCACCGATTGGGAGTAGTCTCCGGCGCGCTCGAGCAGCGTCGGGACGCGCACCAGGCGGGTGTCATCCTGCTTGGCGCGCAATCCTTCATAGCTCACCATGAAGAACGTCCTGTTACGGATAATCGGCCCGGCTACCGTCGCCGCGAACTGGTGCTGCCTCAGGACGGTCTTGTCGCTGTCAAAGAAGCCGCGGGAGTCGAAAATATCATTGCGAACGTAATAGTTGAGATTACCGTGAACCTGATTGGTGCCCGAGCGCAACGCCATATTCAGAATGCCGCCGGCCATACGGCCGTATTCGGCGGAGTAGCCCGAGACTTCCATTTTGAATTCCTGGAGCGCGTCGATGTTGGGGCGGGTCTGGGCCGCGGCGCCGCGCGCGTTGCGGTTGTCGAAGCCATCGACATAGAAATTCGTGTTCGAAGCCCGCGCGCCGTTGACGTTGAGCGCCGAGCCCTGACCGCCTTGCGCCTTGGGAATCACGCCCGGAGTGAAGAACGCCAAATCCGTGAAGTCGCGGCCGGCCAGCGGCAGCTCCTGAATTTCCTGCTGGACGATGACGTCGCCCTTGATCGTCCCGCTTTCGGTGTTGATGGTGACGATGCTGGCGTCGACGCGGACCGATTCGGTCACCGCCCCCAGCTCGAGGGTCACATCCGACCGGAAAACCTGGCCGACCTGCAGTGTGATGCCCTGCTCCACATGGGTCCGAAACCCGCTGCGCTCCGCCTTCAGTTCGTAGTTCCCCGGGGCCAGGCTCGAAAAGGTGAAGTGGCCGGCGGCATCCGTCACCACCGCGCGGTCGATGTTGGTATCGACATTGCGAACAGTCACGCCGGCCGCAGGAACCGCGGCGTTCGTGGAATCGGTAACGACGCCGGTAATGGTGGCCAGGTTCGCCTGTCCGAAAACACAAACCGCCGCCATCACGAGCGCGGCGAATCGAATCGCTGACCGAATTCCGGAGGAGACAGGGGCTTTCATCGTTTACTCCCGTTGCTGCAAGGCACAGCATGGCTATCGGTGCGAACCGGTGGGTTTGCTTGCATGGAACACACCTCACCCGCTTTCCCGTTTCAGCCTAAGGCTGACCAGGGAATATCCGTTACGCGGCACGCGCCGCCGATGAGTCAATCATCGGCAAGGTGGATCTTTTCGTCAATACGATGTTTTGGGGATCGCCCGGTCCGGCCCGGAGTTCGTTGCTCGCGCTTTCAGAATCCCATCCGCCGATGTTCCCGGTCCAGGCGGGTGACCACATAGAGCCAGGCGAGAACGAGCCCGACGTTCACCCACGCGAATCCGGTCAAAGCCAGGTGAAATTGCGAGCCCAGTTTCACGATGCCCGCCTGAATCACGTCGCCGGAACGCATGAAAAACGTGTCGATCGCCGCTTTGGCCTTGTACTTTGCCTCGCGCGTCGTCGGAAGGAAAAGCGCCTGGCGAACGGTGTTCTGGATGGAGTAGTCCGTGGAATTTTCGAAAATCTTGGCCCAGCGCACGATGCCCAGGATGGGTACCAGCCCGAGCATCGAATAGCTCAGCAGTGAAATCGTGGGCAAAATATACAGCGCCCCGCGGACGCCGATCAGGGGAAACAGCCGCGAAACGGCGAACGTCTGCAGCAGGAAGCCCAGCAGGTTGACGCCGGCGAAGAAGCTGCCGTAAAAGCCGCCGACGAACTGCTTCTGCGCCGCCGCATCCCCTGGATAGCGATCGTGCGCCTGGGTGCTCACCAGATCGCCCAGAATGAATTCTCCGGTCGAATTCACGACGTTGAGGAGCACCGTCAGAACGGCGATCCAGGTCAGATAGCGGCTCCGGGCGATCAGCGCAAATCCGTCGCCGGAGGCCAGCTTCTGGTCCGCGTGGCCGGCAACTTCCGGAATCGAGGCGGCCGCCGCGATGCGGTTCACCACCGCCAGCAGCGCGCAGCAGATCAACAGGATGCCGCCGGCCAGCAGTTGAAGCTGATAGGGGGTGGCATGCAATATCGATACCAGGCGGCTCGCCCCGAGCGCTCCCAGCCACGCGCCGAGGCTGCTGCCCACGCCGATCATGGGGAAGAGCCGCTTGCCCTGCGCTTCCGTGTAAATGTCGTTGGCGAAGGCCCAGACCTGGCTGACCACGAAGACGTTGAAGATGCCTACCCAGATGTAGAACACCACCCCTTCCTTCGCGCCGCCTACGCCGAACAGGTAAAACACCACCAGGTTGCAGGCAAAGAACAGCAGCAGACCGACAATCAGCTTGATGCGGACGACTTTCGTGCCGGCGAAACCGTACAGCGGCACGATCGCCATCAGCAGCGCAGCCTGGCCCGCGCTCGAATAGGCCTTCACGTAGGCGCCGCCTTCCGTCAGGATCAGGGCTTCCCGCACGGTCTTGAGCAGATAGTAGGCGAACAGGAGCAGGAAGACGTTCAATGTCAGCAGCAGAGCGCTCGAGCCTTCCCCTGCCCGGACGTCTGCGAAATAGCCGAGCAGCTTCTCGAGAGCCGATTTGGGAGCATCCCCGATCGTCTGAAACCGCGGAAGGCTCTGCGTGTGCCGCAGTTCGGCCCGCGACTGATACTCGGGCCGGTCGGTCGCTAGACGTTTATCTGACATTGAATTGGGCTACCAGCCGCGATCCAGGCCGGCGATTCGCGCAGCCGCGCCCTCATGGCGCAGGAATACGTCGATGGTGTGCGAGGGCTTGCTCTTGTCCTGTATCGTGAGGCAGGAATATCCGCTCCGCATGGCCGGAATTTTCCGGGACGCGGCGCCGGCGACCGGCGTCTTCGCTCCGCTGGCGTTGTCGAAGGACGACCATTGCAGGGTCACCTCGGCCGCCGGAAGGTACTTCAATTTAGCCCCCAGATCCTCCCAGGCGATCTCTCCGTTCACTACTTCGAACTTGTCGAACGGCAGGAGCTTCGGGAAGTAGGCGCGGCCGATCTTGTCGCGTCTCTTGGAGAGGCATTCCACCACCCAGTCCTCCGCCTTTTTATCCGTGAGCCGGCCCGTCGAGACAATCGCGCGAATCTCCTCGTCGGTAAACGCAGTCACCAGCTTGGCTCCCCAGAACTCGTCGTCCGGCAGCCGGTTGAGGAAAGCAGGGTTCGGATATTCCGGCTCCCAGCGTTCCGGATCGAAAACCTTCCACTCGAAGTTCCCGATGGACGGAAAATGGGGGAACCTGGCGAACGCCCAAAAAGGTGGGGCCAGGCCCAGGGAAAAAAACTGCCGCGCGGCCGAGCTCCAGGTGAAATAGTAGGATCCCGAACGGGGACTGTTGGGACGCTGCGTGCCGCTCCCGAGCGTGGACCCGAAATCGAGCTGGTAGTGGCGAAGGTAGGATCGCCCGCCCTCGGTGAAGATGATGTCCAGGTTGTTGATGGCTCGCGAATCGTCGTGATCGAGCCAGGCGTCGATCACATGCAGCGCGCGCTGATCGCGCCGATGTTCGTGTGGAACAATGTCATTCGGATCGTCGGAGCGGGCGCCGAAATAGCGCGGCGGGCCGACCGGCTTGCCCGGCAGCGCCAGCGAGGCGGTCGCCCGGTAACGGCCGTCATCGCCCTTCGGAACCTTGAGCAGGATCTCCAGAAGATCCCGCCGGCTCATCTTCCGCGGTTTGCCGTCCTTGCCCGGCAGCGTCACATCGGCCCCCAGCTCCAGTTGGTCCGGGTCGAAGTAGATGGGATTATTCACGGGCACGTGGTAACCCAGCGCGTAAAAGAATCGGGAACTGATGGCGTCGGCGGAGGTTGCCATCTCCGGATTGGTGAGTGGATCGAACTTGATGAAGAACCGCCGCTTATTCCCGTCGATGATCACGAACCCGGGAGTGACTCCCTCGTTCTTCGCGGAAACCACGGTCCACTTGGCATCGGCCGAGGGAAGCTCGTCCGGCCGCGGAACGCGCTTTAACTCATCGATGCTCATCTTTTTGTAATAGTGCCGCTTGACCCACCAGGCGCCTTGCATGGGCTCGCCCAGCGTATTCACCGCTTTGGCCCGGATGGGCGGGCCGTTCACCGGCTGGCGCTCGCCCACTTTCCGGAACTGGTTCGTCAGCAGATCGTAATAGTCGCTGAGCTTGCGGTTCTTGATGTCTTTGACGTTGTGCGGCGGAGGCTCGAATTCCAGCGGGTCGTCCGGGTAGAAGCGCTGCTGCGCGCTCAACGCCGTCACCGCCATCGGCAACAGCACAGCGCTTGCAAGGATTCGCGGAAAGCTCGGCATCGTACTCATCAGTAAACCGGTTGACCGGTCGCGGTCCCGAACCGGCGTGAATTGAAGGCGTCGTTGAACTTGAACCAGACCTGAAAGCCTTCGTGACTGAAGCCGACGTCCAGCCGCAGAAACGTCGCGTTATTCACATTGAAGCGCAGCCCGAAGCCGGCGCTGGTCTCGAGGTCCGAAAAGCCCAGCAGCGACCTGCGCGGCATCACCTTGCCGGCGTCGAAAAACAATGCGCCGTCCAGGCCTGAAAAAATCTCCCACTGATACTCGGCGTTGTAGACTACCTTGTTGCGGTCGCTGAAGCGGAAGGGCCGGAATCCCCGCATGTCATCCGAGCCCCCCAGAACCGGCTGTAGATAGAAGGGAACCGTCTGCCCTCCATCGGATTCGGTGAAGGTACCCTTGGCGCGCAGCGCGAAGCGATGCGTCTTGTTGAGGAACGCTATGTACTGCTGCAGGTCGATATCCATCCGGCGGAAGCTGTAGGCTCCCAGCTTGCGATCGTCGTACCAGGAGTATTGAAAGACGTAGTTGCCGCCTGCTTTCGGCCCGGTGGGATTGTCGCGCAGATCGAGCTGGCCGAACACGCCTGGACGCAGGTAATGGGTCTGACGCTCGAGCCCGGGGACTTGCGCCGCGGTGAAGACCTCCTCCGTCGAGGCAAACCGGGAATCGTTCCCCGGCCCCACATTGACCCACAATCCGCCCACTGCCCCACCCAGCTTGACCTGCCTCACGGGCTGAAAGACCGCAATCCCGTCGGCGGATGTGTCCTCCAGCCGGTAGTTCGTCCGGTTGTTCTTCGATGAATCGGGTCCGGGCCCATAGTAGTTCAGCCCGGCATAGTTCCGGTGCGATCCCACCAAGCTGAGGACCAGGCGCTCCGACCAGAGCTTGGGAGCCATGGCTTCGGCTTCGTATTTCGAATAGCCGCGCGTGGAGAACTGAGCCGAAGCCCGTGTAGTCAGCCGGCCGCCCAGGACGTCCTCGCGAAAATATTCCGGCCCGAGAGCGAAGCCGCCGCCGGTGACCATGTTGCCCAGCTTGACGCGGAAGCCGTTGTACCCTGAACTGACCCGCTCCAGCCATTTCTTGTCCTTCAGGTCGCGAAGGAACCCTTCAGCACGGGAGACTTCCTCGGGGTGTAACGTAGCCTCCTTCGCGGCTCGGGCCTGTTCGATCTCGTCCGTCCGGGTGGCAGGCGGACCGGCAGACTGTCCGGCGGAAAGGGCCGTGAATGCGCACGCAATGAGAATCTGGCTGGAAACTCGGGTTAGTAACCACACGGCAGTGAAATTGATTTCCTCACACACCTTCTAAAGAATATTCCCACCGGCCGTGCCGTATTTCGAATAGTGTACCTCACTCGTCTCGCATCAGCGATAGTATGAAAGTATGGCAAAGGAGGCTCGTGGAAGCGGCGCTTTAGTCGACGGCCCCTGCGCAACTTTCTGAAATTGCTGAACTGCTTGCGGCCTTGACCGCAGGATATGATCTGGTTCCGGCGGGTTTTCCGCATCTATATTTTAGGATGTGGCCCGGCTGAATTTGCATCTGCGCCGGGTGCTGACACGTCCTATAGAGTAACTCAAGGGAATACCATGAGAATCCAACGCGTGACGTCCGATGAAATCGTTACCCCCGGTCCGGTAGCGTCCAAATTGCCGCCGCAGATCGTGGATCGGGCCGTTGACGGGCTGTGCTGGATAAGTATCTTTACCGCAGTTACTTCGGTCGTCATGACGGCTGTCGAGCACGCGTTCCAGCCGGAGTTCGCCAGCGCCTGGCGGCACCCCGCTCTCCGTCTCACCTCGCTGGGGATCCTGTTTCTGTCGGTGGCCTTCATGGTGGTGCAGCAGATGGGCTGGCTTCGGAAGGAACGCCTGCTCGACGTCGGCCTCCTTTATCAGGTGGCGATCGCCTTTGCCATCGCCTTGTTCGAAGGCGCCGCCTACCAGAACCCGAACGCGGTGGTGTTCGGCCATTCAGGAATCGCGGTCTGGATGATCCTCTGCGGACTGCTGATGCCGACCGCTCCCCTGCGGGCGGCCTTCAGCGCCGTGATGTGCGTGCTCATGTGGCCCTTCGCCTACTGGGTGGATCTGCGCATCTTCGGGTATCCGCCGATGCCCCTCAGCCGCCTGCTGGTCTGGATTATCCCGCTCGCGGTCGTAGGCGTCTGGATGTACCTGCTGAACAATCGGGCCGTCGCCGGATACATCAAGGAGCAGCGGGCCGACGACATCGGTAGCTATGTTCTGGATACGCGCCTCGGCAACGGTGGAATGGGCGAGGTGTGGCGAGCCAAGCACAAGATGCTGGCCCGCGACGCCGCCATCAAGCTGATCCGTCCGGAAGTGCTTCAGGCCAGTACGGGCCGGGAAGAGAATTTGTTGCAGAAGCGTTTCGAGCGCGAAGCGCAGGTGACCGCCAGCCTGCGCTCGCCCCACACTGTCGCCCTGTACGACTTCGGCCTTACCAGGGAGGGCGCCTTCTATTACGTGATGGAACTGCTGGACGGGATCGATCTGCAGACCGTGGTCGACCGCTTCGGCCCCCTCGATCCCGGCCGCGTGGTCCAAATTCTCTTTCAGACCTGCAAGTCGCTCGAAGAGGCGCACCATGCCGGACTGATTCACCGCGATATCAAGCCGCGGAATATTTTTCTGTGCCGGATGGGGCTGGAGTACGATTTTGCGAAAGTCCTCGACTTCGGGCTGGTGAAGCATTTCCGCACCCGGGAGCAGGACGATTCGCTGCTGACGATGGACGGCGTAACCACCGGCACCCCCGCCTACCTGGCGCCGGAGATCGCGCTGGGTGTCCGCGATATCGATGGCCGGGCGGACCTGTACAGCCTGGGCTGCGTCGCTTATTTTCTGCTGACCGGCCGCATGGTGTTCGAAGAGGCGTCGCCGACGGCTTTTGCCATCGCTCACGCGCAGACTCCGCCGACGCCGATGAGCCAGCGCTCCGAGCTGCCCATCCCGGCCGGGCTCGAAGCCATTGTCATGCGGTTGCTCGAAAAGGATCCGGCGCGGCGGATTCAGAGCGCCCGGGAGCTGGCCAGGCAATTGAGGACCCTGCGGGACGTGCGGGAATGGTGCCCGGACCGCGCCGCCCTGTGGTGGGAAACCAACATTCCGAACATGTCGCCCACCGATACCAGCGGGGTGATTTTCGAGCCTGCGTCTCCGAGTCCCGTGGGCGCCCGGGCTCACGGTTGATGCGCTTTGCACGCGGATCGACGACAATCTTTGATTAGTGCGTAACCAGGGCCAAGCGGACGGAGCAGGGCTCGTTTTTCTGGTCGCCTCCAGCCTCATGGTGGCCCATCAGGTGGCGGGCAAGGCCGTTCGCGACGGCTTGTTCCTCTCCCGTTTCGCTCCCTCCGACCTGCCCATGATCGTGGCTTCGGCCGCCGTCGCCGCCGTCCTGCTCGGTCTCGGTTTTGCCAGGCTGCTCGGGCGCTACGGCCCGCTGCGTCTGGTTCCGGCCGCGTTCGCGGGCGGCGCGGCGCTTCACCTGGTGGAGTTCGGGTTCCTGCGAAACGGCGGCGCCGGGGTGCGGGCCGTCGTGATCACCATCGTCTACCTGCACCTGGTCGGATTCGGCGCCATCCTGCTGAGCGGGTTCTGGAGCATTGTCAACGAATTCTTCAATCCCCGTGAAGCCAAGCTGCGCTTCGGCCGGATCACCGGGGCGGGAACCATCGGCGGAGTCGCCGGCGGTCTGCTGGCCGAGCGGGGCGCGGCCTTGTTCGGAGTCGACGCGCTGCTGCTTCTGCTGGCGGCCCTTCATCTCGGCGCCGCGGTCACTCTTTGGCGGATTCCGGCGGATAGCGCCGGCTCGCCGGTGCAGCCTGAAACCGGCCCGGTCTGGGACGCGGCCCGGGAAGCCTTCCGGCAGGCCCCCTTCCTGGTCAATCTGGCCGTGCTGATTCTGCTCGGAACGCTCAGCGCCGCGCTGCTCGACTACCTTTTCAAGAGCAACGCCGCGGCTGAATTCGGCAAAGGCCCGGCGCTGACCCGCTACTTCGCTTTTTTTTACACCGCGAATCAGGTTCTGAGCTTTGTGGTGCAGGCTTTTCTGACTCCGGTAGCCTTGCGGCGGCTCGGCCTGGGACGCACGGTGGCCTGGCATCCGATGGCCGTCGCATTCGGCGCGGGCGCCTCGCTGGCCGGACCCGCCGTCGTGATGGCGCCGCTCGCGCGCAGCCTCGAACTGGTGCTCCGGGGCTCCTTCCTGCGCTCCGGGTACGAGTTGTTTTTCACGCCGGTCCCGCCCCGCGAAAAGCGCGCCGTCAAGACCTTCATCGACGTGGGCTGCGACCGGATGGGAGACGCCTTCGGGGCCGGTGTCCTGCAGCTGCTGCTCCTGCTGGGACCGCAGCAGGCCGTCAAGCCCATCCTCGTGATTGCCATTGCCGCCGCCGGCGCGGGCATCCACATCGCCCGCCGCATGGACTTCGCCTACAAGGGCGTGCTGGCTCACGGACTGCTGCGCCGCGCGATTGCCGTCAATGAAGCGGATGTCGAGGATTCGACGACTTTGTCGGCCCTGATGCTCACCGGCTCCCTCACCGGGAAGCTTCCGTCGGAAGCCGCCGCCAGGACCCTCGAACACCAGGACGCGCCCGCAGCGGCGCCGCTGGCTCCGGCGCAGGACTCGGTGCTGGTCCGGCTGGGCGAACTGCGGTCCGGCGTCCCCAGCCGCGTGACTGCCGCGCTGCGTCCGGACCTTCCCTTCGACCCGCTGGTGGCTACGCAGGCCATCCAGCTCCTGGCCTGGAACGAGGTCTACGAGTGGGCCCGGGCGTTCCTGCTGCTGCATGCGCATCGCGGCGTCGGGCAGCTGGTGGACGCGCTGCTCGATCAGAATCGGGATTTCGCCATCCGCCGCCGCATCCCGCGAATCCTCGCCTACTCCAGCTCGCAGCGCGCCGTGGACGGCCTCACAGCCGCCCTCGCAGATTCCCGTTTCGAAATCCGCTACCATGCCGGCAGAGCGCTCGAATTCCTGCACCGGATGAGCGGGACGCTGCATTTCGATTCGGGAGCCATGCTGGCCGCCATCCAGATGGAATTATCCGTTTCCAAAACCATCCGCGAGGGACGGAAGCTGATCGACCAGGAAGACAATGACGATCAGTACGGATTCCGCGACGAAGTCCTTCACCACCGAGCAGACAAAACGCTGGAGCACATCTTCACCCTGCTGGCGCTCGAACTCCCCGCCGAGCCGTTAAAGGTGGCCTACCGGGCCATGCACAGCAGTGACCGCATGCTGCGCGGCCTGGCCCTGGAGTATCTCGAGAGCAATCTTTCCGGCGCGATCGTCAGTCAGCTGGCCGCGCTCGTGGAGCCGGTCCGCCCCGCCGCGCCTCCCCGGCCCCGGCAACAGGTGCTCGATGAGCTGATGGCGTCACAGCAGAACATTCTGCTGAGCCTCGGCGCTCAGCCCGCGGACTCCGCCGGCTGACCTCAGGCCTGCGGATACTCCCACGGCTTGCGGTAGGCCCTGCGCAGGAGCTCTTCAGCCGCCGGATCGCCGGTGCAATGCGTCCCGTCCCAGGAGACGCTGCGTCCGGCGCGCAGGCTCACCATGCCCAGCAGCGCCGCGGCCGTGGCCCTGTATCCGATTTCAATGTCGCGAACCGCGCGCCGCCTGGTCTTGATGGCCTCCAGGAAATCGGCCCAGAGTTCCCGGATATTCTGGCCGTCCGGATCGTTGAGCTGCGGCTCCACGTGAATGACCTTGGCGCCCTTCTTGACCGGATAAAAAGTCCAGCCATCCCGCCAGCCCATGTGGAACGTGCCTTCCGTACCGTAGAAATAGGCGCCGATCAGGTGCTGCTCGGCGTTGTTTCCGGCGTAATGCCGCTGCTCCCAGGTGGCGCTGAAGGTCTCGAACTCGTAGGTGACGATCTGGGTGTCGGGCGCGTCGGTCGAGTCCTGGCGGATGAAGCGGCCCCCGGTCGAGAATACTTTCCTCGGATGCGTCTCTTCGGTCCACCACAGGAGCTGGTCCATCCAGTGGACTCCCCAATCGCCGAGAGTTCCATTCGCGAAGTCCAGAAAGTGCCGGAACCCCTTGGGGTGGATGGCCTTGTTGAACGGACGCCGCGGCGCGGGCCCCAGCCACAGGTCCCAATCCATTCCCGGGGGCGGATCCCCGTCGGGAGTCTTGACGCCCGGGCCGCCGGTGGCGTGCGCGAACGTGCGCACCATTCCGATTTTGCCGACCTTCCCCGACTTGAGAAACGCCATCCCGGTAATCGGATGAGGAGAGACGCGGCGGTGCAGCCCCACCTGCACGACGCGATCCCCTTCGCGCGCCGCCTTGACCATCGCCTTCCCTTCGTCGATGGTGTGGCTGATGGGCTTTTCGACGTAGACATGGGCCCCGGCTTTCACCGCGTCGATGGTAGGGAGCGCATGCCAGTGGTCCGGCGTGGCCACGATGGCGATGTCGGGCCGCTCCTTGCGCAGCATCTCGCGATAATCCTTGTAGCGGCGCGGCTGGTCCGCGGACAGCTTCGCGATCTCGGCGGCGGCGTGGTCCATCTGATTCGGGTCGGGATCGGCCAGGGCGGCGGCGGAACACTCCCCGGAGGCCAGCGCCTCGCGCAGGATGTTCATGCCCCACCATCCGGAGCCGATGAGAGCCGTCTTGTACTTCCGCCCCGGCTGCGCCGAAAGCAGCGGGACCGCCGAGAGCGCGGACTGAAAAAAGACGCGGCGATTCATGTGGCGAGTATCTCATACCCGCAGTGGTGATCGAAGCCCGCGTCCGGTATCTTGAGAGGACCATGCAAGTCAACAGACGGCAGCTCATCGGTGGTTTCGGAAGCGCCCTGGCCGCGGCTCAGGCGCAGAGAACGCAGCGGACGCCCTGGCGCCCTAAGCTGGGAATCTATTGCCGGTACTCGCCGGCCAACCTCGAGTTCGCGCGCAAGGAAGGCTTTACCTGTGTCCAGATCTCGGTCGACCGCGGAGGGCTCTCGGAAACGTTCACCGACGAGCAGATCGCCGCTTTCAAGAGTGAGCTGCAGCGGTCCGGTTTGATGCTGGCCGCCTTGGGATCCCCCGGGAATCATCTGGAGCCCGACCCGGCGGCGCGAGCCCGCTTCACCGCCCGCTACGTGAAAATCCTCGAGTTGGCCGGGAAGCTGGGCGTGCCCTACATCGGAGGGTCCTCCGGCGCCATTCCCGGCAAGCCGTTCGCCGCGCAAATTCCGGAGATCGTGCGGCTGTATGAAGAGAAGTATTTTCCGGTTTGTGAAAAATACAAGCTGCGCATCCTTTGGGAGCCCCACGTGAATCCCGGTAACATCGCCACCAGTCCGGTGGGCTTCAGCGCGCTGTTCAAGGCTTTTGGCGATTCACCCTACGTCGGCTTGCAGCTCGATCCCTCCCACCTGGTCTGGCAGATGATCGATCCGGCGGAGTGTGTGCGCGAATTCGCGGGCAAAATCTTCAACCTTCACCTCAAGGACACCGAGATTCTGTGGCCCGTGCTGCGCCGCGTCGGCGTGCAGGCGCTGGACGGCACGCGCTGGTGGCGCTTCCGCATCCCCGGCAGCGGCGGCCTGGACTGGAAAGCGTTCTTCACGGCCCTGGCCGACACCGGTTACAACGGCGGAATGAATATCGAGAACGAGGACCAGTTCTTTTACCCCAACTACGACGGCACGGATTTCACCGAGAGCTTCAAGAACGGATTCCGCGCCGCTCACACCTATCTGAAGCAGTACGTCCCCGCCGCCTGAAGGCCGCCGCGAGCCAGCCTTCTCCGGCGCTCGCCACGCGTCCGGGCTTGTCGATGCCTAAAGCGGTCCGTGGCCTGACCCGCCGTTCGTGAAACGAATCCGGCCGCCGCAGCACTATACGCTGTGAGGATACCCGTCGAGGCCGGATAGCCCGCTGAGCCGCTCCGGGTCCCGGGCATTCGCCCGCCTTACGAAAGGACACGCAGTCCATGTCGCTTCCCCCTCATCCCGCACCCAGACCAGGAGCTTCGAACCACTCGCCCGGCGCGCCCCGATTACGGCCGCCTGCGATATTCGGCCGCGGGGAAAGGCGGAAGAGCCGTCCTGTCGATTTCAACTCCGGTCGTGAGAAGAACTGGCCCGTCGAGTTTTTCTCCTTCGACGCCGGCTACATCCGCCGACTCACCGACGGAGACGCCGCCACCGAACAGCATTTCGTCGGCTATTTCGAGACCCTGCTCTTCGTCAAGCTGCGCTTCCGCCTGAGGTCCGCCGGGGAGGTGGAAGAACTCCGGCAGGAAGTGTTCCTGCGCGTCCTGCGCGCGCTTCGCCAGGGAGCCGGGGTGAGGCATCCGGAGCGGTTTGGCGCCTTCGTGAACTCGGTCTGCAACAATCTGGTCCTCGAGCACTACCGCCAGAAGCGCCGGGCAGCTCAGTTCGACGAGCATATGCCTGAACGGAGGGACTCCACGGTGGACCTGGAAGGCCAGCTGCTTTCCCGCGAGACCCAGCAGAGAGTCCGGGCCCTGATTGGAGAACTCTCCTCCAAGGACCGCAGCATCTTGAGAGCTGTTCTGCTCGAAGAGCGGGACAAGGACGAAGTGTGCCGGGAGCTGGGCGTCGATAGAGGCTATCTCCGCGTCCTGCTTCACCGCGCCCGAAGCCGCTTTCGCCAGCTGATCATGCGGCCGAAAGCTCTTACGGCAACTTACTGACGGAGACGAACCTGTGGAACACGATATAGCCGCCACCACCTACACGCTCGAAAGATATGTGCTCGGCGAGCTCTCCGAAGCCGACCGGGACCTGTTTGAGGAGCACTATTTCGACTGCGCCGAATGCGCCGGCCACCTGCGGGATTTCTCTCAATTCTCCGCCGGCGCACGGACCGTCCTGGCCGGGCAGCCGCGCGTTTTCCAGGCTGACAAGCCGGGCTGGCTGGATCGATTTCGCCTGTCATGGCCGCGCCCGGCCTTCGCCGCTTTGTGTTTGCCCGCCCTGGTTGTCCTGAGTTCCGCTACCGCCTACCAGGCAGGCGCGCGGCGCGGACAGCCGAAGCCGCAGGCGCTGGCTTCGATCCTGTTGCGTCCCGAAACCCGCGGAGAGGAGGCGTCCATCGCCGCGCGAGCGCTCGGCGCCTTCCTGCTGCTGGAGTTGGATATCCCCGCGGCCCATGGCGAGCTGCAATGGCAGATTCGCGGCCCCGGCTCGCCAACCCCGCTGATGGCGGGCGCCGCCGCCGCTCCCGCCCCCGGCGATTCGCTCAAGCTGCTGCTGCCCGCCTCTCCCCTCGCGCCGGGCCGCTACCTGCTCACGATCCGCTCGCGGCCGGATCCCCGGAGCGGCGCCGTTACCGTGGACTCGGCCTGTCGTTTTAGAATCGATTGAGTGAGGAACCGATCCATGCCGACTTCCGAGAGACCTGCAGATCGCAGGTTCATTTACCGCGGTAACGCGATTCCACTCGGCGGGCAGGTCTATCGTGTCGGTGAGAAGCGCGTTTCCAAATCCATCGCGAGCCCGGCGGCAAGCTCGCTCACCGTCGTCGGCGGAGCGTCGCATTCGACCGCCGCCGGCTCCACCTTCGAAGACATCTTCTCCTGGGGAGACTGTCTGGCGGACAGCTCCGGCGCCGTCAACGCCAAGGGCTCGGCCGTCACCACGGTGACCGCCAGAATCAAGAATTTTCGCGCTCGCAACAAGCCCATCGTCTTCGAGACCGACCTGCTCAGTGTGACCGTGGTCTCCGACCACCCCGTCCGCGGCCAGCCGTCCATCGCTCCCACCGAAGTCGTCTTCTACAAGAAGAAGATGACGTTCAATACGCTCCCGGTAACTTTGGATGTGGATCTGAACACTTTCCAGACCCTGGCGACCTTGGAGAGCCTTGACCGTGAATTCAGAACCAACCGGAAATTCTTTGATTCCTATGTCGGCCGGTTCAGGCGCAAGCGAAGCAGCCCTCCCTCGTTTGGAAGCAGCATTCCCCGGATATCGGGATACGTGTCGTGCTCGATCGTCAGTGGAATCACCTGGGGCGACCGGAAGATCCCGGGGAACGTTCTCCAATTGGACGGGTTCGGCAGTATCTACTTCGGAGAAATGCTGATCAACGAGTACAATCGCCGGCTGACGCTCGTGCGACTCCGCATGGGTTCCGATGTCGAGGCCGACACCGCGCTGGCCGAGGTGGATCCAAACGGAAGCTGGGAGTAATGTGGCGGCCGGCTCTCCTCGGCCTGCTTCTATTGTGCGGCGCGCTGGTCTGGTTTACGCCTTCGAAGCCCGCGGCATTACCTCCCGAAGAGCGCCGCCGCCGCGCGCTGGCCGACTTCCGCCGCGGAGCCTTTCCGGAAGCCCTGGCGGAAGCGCGTGGAGCGGCCCTGGCATGGAAGGACCGGCCGGACGCGGAGTGGTTCCGGGAGTTCCGCCTGCTCGAGGCGGAGATCCTGCTCGAGCAGGGACAAAGCGCCCGGGCGCTCGAGCTGCTGGATGCCGGCGCCGGCGCCGAAAATCCGCGCTTCGGGATCCGGCGCCGGACGCTTCGCGCCAGGCTCTACCTTCGCCAGTCGGAGTTTGAAAAAGCCTCCACTCTGCTCGCTGAGGCTGCCGATCTCCCGGCTGGAGAAGACGTGGCGGACCTGCGGTCTGAAACCGACCTTCTCCGGGGCCAGTTGCTTGGCCGGCAGAATCGCATGGAGGACGCCGAGCGCGCCTATCGCCGGGCTCGACAGGAGGCCCTGCGCGCCGGCGATTCGTTCCGCCAGGCGGCCGCCGCCAACGGGCTCGGGATGATTCGGACGCGGCGCTGGCAATGGGACGAAGCCCTGCCTTTTTTCCACGAGGCGCTGCGAATCTGGAGGGCGCTCGAAGCCGACCACTTCATCGTCGGAGCCGACAACAACCTGGGGATGTGCTACTCGCACCTGGGCGAATTCGACAAAGCCATGGATTACCGGCAGGAGGCGCTGCGGCTCGTAAAACCGAGCGCGCGGCTGGCCGAGGTCCTGGGAGAGACCGGAAGCCTCTACATGCTGCAGGACCAGGCGGCCAACGCCATTCCCTACTATCGCCGCGCTCTGGCGGCCTCCCGGCAGTTTGGCGTACCGGCCGAGACCGCCCGCTGGGCCGGAAATCTTACCTCGGCGCTGCTCGCAGTGCGCGACTGGGCCGAGGCCGAGCGTATCAACAACGAGGCTCTGCATTCAAAGCCGGATTCGCGGTCCCGCGCTTTCCTGGAGTTGAATGCCGCCGCCATCGCCAAGGGCAGGGGCCGCGTGGATGAAGCGCAGCGGATCTACCAGAAGGTGATCGCATCGGACCCCGGCAGCCCGCCGGCCGTGTGGGCCTCTTACGCCCGACTGGGCAGTCTCTTCCTCGCGTCCGGAGATACGCAAAAGGCCAATTCGAACTTCGAGCAGGCGATCCGGATCATCGAGCAGAGCCGCTCGGACCTCAACCGGAGCGATCTCAAAATCACCTTTCTCGCGAGCTTGATCCGCTTCTATCAGGATTACGTCGATGCCCTGATGGAACAGAACGCTCCCGCCAGAGCCCTCGAAGTGGCCGATTCAAGCCGCGCGCGCATCCTGGCCGAGCGCCTGTCCTTGAAGTTGGACACGGCCGGAGCCGGCCCCGGACGGGAGTTCCGGGACGTCGCCCGGCGGTCGAACAGCGTGTGGCTGTCGTATTGGATCGCTCCCCGCCGGTCTTTCCTGTGGGTCGTGACGCCGCGCGAGATCCGTCACTTCGTTCTGCCTCCGGGAAGCGAGATCGCGAAATATGTCGGGCAGTATCGCGAATGGATCGAGAAATCACTGCGCGACCCGCTGCGGGAAAGCGAGGCGGGGCGCTGGCTTTCCGCCACGCTGATCGGGCCGGCGCAGTCCCTGATTCCGGCGGGATCGCGAGTCACCCTGCTCCCGGACGGGCCGCTCCATCAGCTCAATTTTGAAACTCTCCCCGTCTTTGAAGGCCGGCCGCATTATTGGATTGAGGACGTGACCGCCGCGATCGCCCCGTCCTTCAGCGTCTTTCTGGAAAACGGCTCCGCCCGCTCCGTGCTCCCGCCCTCGGCGCTGGTGATCGGCGATCCTGTTGCGGAGCCCGGCTATCCCAGGCTCTCCTCCGCCGCGGCCGAGATCGCCGGTGTGGCCGCGCGCTTCCCCAACCCTGCCACCAAGGTGCTGGCGGGGGCGGCCGCGCAACCCGGCGCATATGCCGAAGCCCGGCCCGGCCGCTTCCCCATCATCCACATCGCGGCCCATGCCGAAGCCAACCCGCAGAGCCCTCTCGATTCGGCGGTCATCCTTTCCCCCGGCGCGGAAGGCTTCAAGCTCTACGCCCGCGACGTCTTGAACGTGCCGCTGAAGGCGGACCTGGTCACCATATCCGCCTGCCGCAGTTCGGGCGCCAGGACCTATGCCGGCGAGGGACTGGTCGGATTCGCGTGGGCCTTCCTGCAGGTGGGCGCGCATTCGGTCATCGCCGGCCTGTGGGATGTCGCGGATCAGTCCACTTCTCTGCTGATGGACCGCCTGTACGAGCAGATCGGAGCGGGACGGCGGCCGGCCGAAGCGCTGCGTTCCGCGAAATTGTCGCTCATCCGGGGCGAGTATGGAAGGCCGTATTACTGGGCGCCCTTCCAGACTTACACCCGCGAACCGTGAAACGCCGCCGCCTTTCCCTGGCCAGGGTCGTAAACTTGGCGGAAGCTAGTGGGAGTCGAACCATCTAAGTGCTTGTAGTATCAGTAAGTTGCTGATTACAAATTGGGCCCAATTGGCGGAAACGGCATGTTCGGCGGTTCTATTGCTTACCTCGGCCCTGGACTCGTAAAAAAATGGTCAGCGCAATCCAAGAATTCGGGTCGCTAAGATGTCCGTACGGCCACCCAAATTTGTCGCGTGCAAGACAGCGGAGGGCAGTTTCGTGGGCGTCATCGTCGGGGAAGGTCTCCCCAAGGCCTAGAGACAGCGCACACAGCAGGCCTCTGGTATCAGCGAAGGAGCAGCTGCAATCGGCGCCGGCGGACTCATCACAGTGTGGGCGGCGCGCGGCGGGCGACGCGCGGCGACCATCGAGGCCGTCTCGTCGTCCCGAGATCCACTCAGGCTTCCTGGTAGTGCGCCTGAAGGGCACGCAGCAGCGATGGAGCGTTGACTGGGCGACGGTCGCCGCCTGGGCAGAACAGCGCTCCGCGAAGCAGATCGCCGGCGACATCCCGTCGAGGAAGCTGCCTCGGTGAGAACCCTTCAGCAAGTCCAGGCCGCCGATCCGCCCCTATTTGACATTCTGGTATGGGAACCGATCGCTGGCCGCTTCGAGCGCCACGCGAGACCGGATACCGTACCTATGGGCCTCTTCCCGACAGAGGCCGCGGACTTGCCGCTGATCCTCCCGAACAAAACCCCTGGAGAGCTTGACGCGCTCGCCATGGAGGTCTCAGGCCACACGGTGAG
>DATJFH010000302.1:0-6364 GCA_035495815.1 Bryobacteraceae bacterium | reverse complement strand
GCATTCCGCACCCGGTCCGCCGCCGGCCGCCCCGGAAACGACCGGCGGCGTATGCTCCCCCAACGCGCATCCGTTATTACCGATCGAAGACCGCCTTGCCGAGCTACGATGAGAATCGTGCGCACTCTCATTTTGTGTGTTGCGGTATGCGGGATCCTGCGGGCGGGCTGGAGCGACACGGAGAATCTGAATCCCGCCCGGCCGCCCGCCCCGGGCCGCTCCACCGGGCAGCGCCCGCGGGGCCGGCGTGGAACTCCCGGAGCGCAGCCCGAGCATCGGTTCGAAGTGCTCTGCCTCGACCGGAAGACCGGCCGGCTCCGGGAGGCCGTCTCCGGCGGAGCGAAACGCGTCCTCCGGGAATGCGGCGGCCTGGGACGGAACGCGATTCCCGCGGTGGTCCGTCAGGACAACGTGATCTTCGCCATGAGCGGCAACCAGAATCCGAACCTCATTGCGATCCGCATGGGACGCGCCGGCGACCGCACCGGATCGGGCTCGGTGCTGCGTACCAACGCCCGCGGCAATTTCGGCGTGCCCCCGCCGGTAGTCCACGACAACCAGCTGTACGTGCTCGGCGATATCTGATTGTGAGTACCCGCGTGAGCCCTACCAGCCGGCGTCCTGAAGCGTGGCGCGCAGACCTCTCCCTGGCCGGGATCACGGTCATCTGGGGCTCCACGTTCGTGCTCGTCAAACGCGCTCTGGACGACTGCTCGCCGATTCTATACGTCGCTATCCGATTTCTGATCGCGGCCCTGGTGATGGGCTGGATTTTCCGCCGGCGGTGGAGCCTGCGCTCCGGTCCCCTGCGCGGAGGACTGCTGGCCGGGATCTTCCTTTATGGCGGTTACGCCTTTCAGACCGCCGGATTGAAACTGACCAGTCCTTCGAAAGCGGCCTTCCTCACCGGTCTGGCGGTAGTCGTGGTACCTTTGCTGAATTCCATCGTCTATCGGGTGTATCCACACGCCTCGGAAGCCATCGGAGTTGTGATTGCTACGGTCGGAATGGGATTGATGACGCTCGAAGGCAGCCTGGGTGGACTGTCCCGGGGAGATATTCTCGTCACTTTATGCGCGCTCTCGTTTGCCGCCCACATCGTGGTTCTGGGTCATTATTGCAAAGAGGCGCCATTCGAGCCGCTGGCCGTCTGGCAGCTGGCCACCACGGCGGCTCTGGCGCTGGCGAGCTTTTGGTGGATGGAAAAACCCTCCTTCCATCCCAGTCCGCAGCTGGGCTTCGCACTGGCCGTGTCGTCGCTGCTTTCTACCGCCCTGGCGTTCACGGTGATGGCCTGGGCCCAGCAGGTGACCACGGCCACCCGTGCAGCGCTCATTTTTGCCCTGGAGCCGGTGGTCGCCTGGGCCTTCTCGTTCCTGATCGTCGGAGAAAGGCTGACACCCCGCGCGACCGCCGGGGGAGTGCTGATTCTGGCCGGAATCCTGGTGGCGGAGTTGAAACCAATTGCCTTTGAGCGACATCCATCCAGCTAGCTCGATATATAATGGCGTTGTGTGCCCCGGCGGCAGAGGTATAGATAAAGGCTTATGAACTTTCTGAATACAATTCGCACGCGGAAGTTACTTTCCTCCTGTCTGATTCTGTTTACGTTGTCGATCGGGATCCTGATCGGAACGCTGCTCAACACGGGCGTGAGGGCGGCGAAGGATCAGGCAGCTCCCGGGGCGACACCCCTGGTGATTCCCAACCCTGTCCAGCTGTCGACCGCCTTCTCCCAACTGGCCAAGCAGCTGGAGCCTTCGGTCGTGAATATTTCGATCAGCTACGAGCCGAAGTCCGCATCCGCGACGCAGAAGCGCAGTCCCCGCCGGCGCGCGGTTCCCAACGACGATGAGGACGGGGGCGACGAATCGATGCAGGATTTCTTCAACCGGTTCTTCGGCAACAACCCGTTCGGCGGCGGCGCTCCCAATGCTCCCGGCCGCCGCGGGTCCGGTCTCGGATCCGGAGTCATCGTGGATCCGCAGGGATACATCCTCACCAATAATCACGTCGTCGAAAAGGCCGACCGCATCCAGGTCACCCTGGCAGGGACGACTACGAAATACGACGCCAAGCTCATCGGAACCGACGCCGATACGGACCTGGCCGTCATCAAAATCGACGCCCACCGCCCGCTGAGCGCCGCCAAGATCGGCAACTCCGACTCCGTGCAGGTCGGCGATTGGGCCGTCGCCATCGGCTCTCCGTTCGGACTCCAGGCCACCGTCACCGCCGGCATCATCAGCGCCAAGGAACGCGACCTCGGCGGCGGGCAGGAGCACCAGTTCCAGAGATTTCTCCAGACCGACGCCGCCATCAACCCCGGCAACAGCGGCGGTCCGCTGCTGGCGATCAACGGCGACGTGATCGGGATCAATACCATGATCGTGACCGGATCGGGCGGCTACCAGGGCGTCGGCTTCGCCCTGCCCATCAACACCGCGGCCAAAGTTTATAACCAGATCATCAAGACCGGTAAAGTGACCCGCGGCGCTATCGGAGTTTCTTTCGCACCGGGTGAAATCAAGCCCGAGCTGCTCTCCGTTTACGGCGCCAAGGAAGGTGTGTTCGTCCAGGACGTGACGCCGGGCATGCCGGCGGAAAAGGCCGGAATCCGGCCCGAGGACGTGATCGTCGCCGTGGACGGAAAGCCCGTCAAGGACGGTAACGAGCTGGTCAGCCGCGTTTCCGATACGCCGGTGGGATCGGACGTGAAAATCACCGTGCTGCGCGACAAGAAACGCCGCGACTTCATTGTCAAGATCGGCGACCGCAAGGAGGTCCTGAGCCGCAATCTGGGAGTCGAGCGTCCTAATCCCGTCGAGCCGGAGAAAGCCGATGCAACGCCCGCCAAGTTCGGTATCGCTCTGGTCAACCTGACGCCGGCCCGCAAGGAGGCCATCGGGTTCAAGGAGAAGGGCGGCGTCCTGATCGACGAAGTCACCCCGGGGTCCTTTGCCGAGGATGTCGGGTTGGCGAAGGATGACATTCTGGTCTCCATCAACCGCCAGCCGGTCGAGACCGCCGAGGATGTCAAGCGGATTCAGAACACTCTCAAACCCGGCGATCCGGTGGTATTTCACGTGATGCGGTCGGACGGGCTCGGCGCCGCGCGGCGCGGCCAGTCCGGCTCCTCGAAGTGGGTGAGCGCCTACCTGGCGGGTACCATGCCCAGCACGCAGTAGAACGCCACCTGTGCTGTTTTCCACCCGCCGGCTCCGGAGCGGCAGATTGTTTGCCGGTCCGGGCCGGCGGACCTTTGAGCGGAGAATCTTTTGACCAAAGCACTGACGCCGGTTTTGCTCGTGTTGAGCATGGTACTCCTGTCGGCGGACACCCCCGCCGGTCAAAAGAAGAAGTCGCCTCCCAAGTCCGCCCCCAAGAAGACCGCCAAGGCAGCCGCCGGCAAGAAGAAGGCAGGCTCGAAAAGAAAGGCTGCCCCGACTCCTTCCTGGAGGAGCACGCAGCGCACCCCGACGCCGGAGCGCTACAAGGAGATCCAGCAGGCTCTGGCCGCCAAGGGATACCTTTCTTCCGAATCGCCCAACGGGGTGTGGGACAGCACTTCGGTTGACGCGCTCAAGAGATTTCAGCAGGATCAGAATCTGGAACCTTCCGGAAAGATCGATTCGCTTTCCCTGATCGGGCTCGGTCTGGGACCCAGGCGCGATTCGCCGGCGGCCCCCGCCCAGCAGGATCTCCCATGATCATCGGGGTCCCCAGGGAGGTCAAGGATCACGAAACACGCGTCGGCCTGGTACCCAGCGGCGTCATCCATTTGCATGAGGCCGGGCATCGGGTGCTGGTCGAGAACAGGGCGGGCGAAGGGAGCTCGATTCCCGACGCCGAGTATACCCAGGCCGGCGCGGAGGTCGTCGCCGACGCTGCTGAAGTGTGGGGACGCGCGGACCTGGTAGTGAAAGTCAAGGAGCCCCAGCCGTCCGAATATGGTTTTCTCCGCCGGGGATTGATCCTGTTCACCTATCTGCACCTGGCGCCCGCCCGCGAGCTGACCGACCGCCTGCTCGAAGCCGGTGTTACCGGCGTGGCCTACGAGACGATCGAGGAACCGGACGGATCGCTGCCCCTGCTCACTCCCATGAGCGAAGTGGCCGGCCGCATGGCGGTGCAGGTCGGGGCGCAGTACCTCGAGGCGCCGATGGGCGGCCGCGGCATCCTGCTGGCGGGCGTTCCGGGTGTGGCGCCGGCGAACGTGGTGATCATCGGCGGCGGCGTGGTGGGAACCAACGCGGCCAAGGTCGCGCTCGGGATCGGCGCCGCGGTCACCATCATCGACCGGAGTATGAACCGCCTGCGGCAGCTCGACGATATCTTCAACGGTAACGTAGTCACGCTGGCGTCGAACGTCTGGACGATCCGCGAATCGGTGAAAACGGCGGACCTGGTGGTGGGCGCGGTCCTGGTGCCTGGCGCGTCGGCCCCGAAGATCGTGCGGCGCCAGATGATCTCGGAGATGAAGCGGGGCGCGGTTGTCGTCGACGTCGCGATCGATCAGGGCGGCTGCTTCGAGACCTCCCATCCGACGACCCACACCGATCCGATTTACTTCGTGGACGGCGTGCTGCATTACTGCGTCTCGAACATGCCGGCGGCTGTTCCGCACACCTCGACGCTGGCGCTGACGAATTCCACTTTCCCGTACCTGTTGGAGCTGGCCAACCTGGGTCTCGACCGCGCCATGCTGCAAAATCCCGGCTTGCGGGCCGGCGTGAATACGTATCGCGGAGAGGTAACGCACCCGGGAGTAGCCGAATCGCAGGGCAGGGAAGCCGCCCACCTCTAGCAGGCTCGCGCCGGAGCGGGCGGGTAAGACTTCCCTCTCCTTCCACCACGCTGGCGATCCCCGCCCGTAAGCGCGGCCACAGGGTGCGCGCCCGGTGTAAACTGCTAGATATATGCCTGCTTCGGCGACCGTTCCGGCGAGCCCCGCCGCGCTGACCGTGCTGAGCGAGGAGGAGAAACTGTTCCAGGCGACCGTCCGTCGCTTCGCCCGGGAACAGATCGGCCCGTTCGTGCGCGAGATGGATGAGGCCGCCGTCTTTCGCCAGGACATCCTCCGGCAGTTCTTCGAGCTGGGCCTGATGGGCATCGAAATCCCCGAGGAGTACGGCGGGCAGGGCGGCAATTTCTTTCAGTGCATTCTCGCCGTGGAAGAACTGTCGGCGGTGGACCCTTCCGCCGGCGTAATCGTGGACGTGCAGAACACCATCGCCAATAACGCCGTTCTGCGCTGGGCCGATGCCGACCAGAAGCGGCGCTATCTGCCCCGGCTGGCGGGCGACACGGTAGCCTCCTACGCTCTCTCCGAAGCCGGCTCCGGGTCCGACGCGTTTGCGCTGGCAACGCGCGCGGTCGAAGACGGCGACCGGTTTCTGATTACCGGCCGCAAGCTGTGGATCACCAATTCGGCGGAAGCGGGCCTGTTCCTCCTGTTCGCCAACACCAACCCGGAGGCCGGCTACCGGGGCATCACCGCCTTTCTCATCGAGCGCGATTTCCCGGGCTTTCAGGTCGGCCGGAAGGAGGACAAGCTCGGCTTGCGGGCTTCGTCCACCTGCGAGCTGATTCTCGAAAACTGCGCAGTGCCGAAAGCCAATGTTCTGGGAGAGGCCGGCAAGGGATACAGGATCGCCATCGAGACCCTCAACGAGGGCCGCATCGCCATCGGCGCCCAGATGACCGGTCTGGCGCGCGGCGCCCTCGAGCACGCTGTCGGCTACGCCAGGCAGCGCAAGCAGTTCGGGAAGACGATCGGAGAATTTCAGGGTGTGCAGTTCGAGCTGGCCCGCATGGCGGTCGAAGTGGAAGCCGCCCGGCTCCTGGTGTACAATGCGGCGCGGCTGCGCGACTCCGGCCGCCCCTTCGTCAGCGAGGCGGCCATGGCGAAATATTTCAGCTCCGAGATCGCCGAAAAAGTGGCGTCGAAGGCCATCGAGGTATTCGGCGGCGTGGGCATCACGAAAGAGTACCCGGTCGAAAAGCTGTACCGCGACGCCAAGATCGGCCGGATCTATGAGGGGACGAGCAATATTCAGCTCGTGACCATCGCCAGGCATCTGCTTGGCTAGCAGAAACCGCTCCGTCCGGCGGAGCGTCATTGAAGGAAGAGGAACGATGCGAATTCGATTGCTCGGATTACTTGCGCCGGTATTGTGTTCACTGAGTCTGGCCGTCCAGGCGGCCGAGACCAAGGACATGCCGCCGGAAGAGATTATCAGGAAGTTCGCCGCCAAGGAAGCGGAGTTCGCCAAAGCCCGGGAGAATTACACTTACCGGCAAAGCCTCAAGATCCAGGAGCTTTCCCCCAGCGGGTCCGTGCAGGGGCAGCATGAGATGGTGT
>DATJFH010000301.1:0-39822 GCA_035495815.1 Bryobacteraceae bacterium | reverse complement strand
CCCGACTCGTTCCGCGTCCGGTACACGAGCACGCACCGCCGAGGCAACATCCACTTCGTCTGGCGGGCGGACATCAGTGGCGCCGCCGACGGCACGATCCGCTTCGAGTTCGACGGCGAGGCGAGGAGCACGTTCCGGCGGAACCGGATCGGGTTCTGCGTCCTGCATCCGATCGCCGAGTGCGCCGGGAAACCGTGCTCCATCGAAACTCCCGACGGCAAGAAACACGAGGGCCGCTTTCCGGACCTGATCTCGCCCAATCAGCCGTTCCAGAACATGCGCGCGATCTCGCATGAGGCGGCGCCGGGTGTTAGGGCAGAGGTGCGTTTCGAGGGCGACATCTTCGAGATGGAGGACCAGCGCAACTGGACCGACGCTTCTTATAAGACCTACTGCACTCCGCTCGCCTTGCCGTATCCAGCCCCGGTGGAGAAAGGCGCTCGCGTCAAACAGGCGGTCACGCTGTCGGTCGCCGCGCCGGGCGGTCAATCGCGGGGCCGGACGCAGACCCGTACGGAAATTACTCTCGAGGCAGGCACGCGCGTGAAGCTGCCGAAGATCGGTGTGGGGTGGGGAGCCGATCAGGGTGCGCTCAGCCGGATCGAGACCGCGCGGCTGCGTGCATTGGGCCTGTCGCACCTGCGTGTCGATCTGGATTCGGCGTCGCCGGATATGCCGCAGCGCCTGGAGCAGGCGGCTGCCGCCGGCTTGCCCCTGGAGATCGCGGTGTTCCTCACCGATCAGGCCGAGCGCGAACTCGGCGCGCTGGCTGCCGCCTGCGCCCGGCTGAGGCCGCGCGTCGCGCGCTGGCTCATCTTCCACAAGGGCGATATCACTACCGGTCCGGAACGTCTGCGGCTGGCGCGCGCGAAGCTTGCGCCGGTCTCCGGCGGCGCCCCGATCGGCGGCGGCACGAATCAGTATTTCACCGAGCTGAATCGGAATCGCCCTGCCATCGATGTGATGGACACGGTGTCCTTCAGCGTCAATCCGCAAGTCCATGCCTTCGACAATGTCAGCCTGGTCGAGGCGCTTGCCGGACAGGCCTACGCGGTCCAAAGCGCAAAATCGTTTTGCGGCTCGAGCCCGATAGCCGTCTCGCCGGTCACCCTCCGCCCGCGATTCAACCCGCAGGCGTCCGGCCCGGAGATGACGAAACCGGGGACGCTCCCTTCCCGCATCGATCCGCGGCAGATGTCGCTGTTCGGCGCCGCCTGGACGCTCGGCAGCATCCGGCATCTGGCGGAAAGCGGCGCCGGCAGCGCGACCTACTACGAGGCTACGGGGTGGGGCGGCCTCATGGAGCGCGCCTCCGGGTCCCCTCTTCCCGAGCTGTTCCGATCGCTGCCCGGCGGCGTGGTCCCGCTGTATCACGTGCTCGCCGACGTCGGCGAGATGGGAGCGGCGGCCGAAGCGCGGCCTCTGCTGTCGAGCGATCCGCTCATCGTCGAAGGGCTCCTGCTGCGGTCGGGCAGTCGCGCGCGGATGCTCCTCGCGAATTTCGGGCCGGGCATCAGGTACGTCCGCGTGCAGAAGGCGGAACTCGGGCGGGCCGTTCGCATCCGGAGCCTTAACGGACGGACCGCTCTCCGGGCGATGCAGTCGCCGGAGGACTTTCGCAAAGACGCCGGCTCGCTACGGACGTTCTCCGAACCCGGCTTTGAAATTGCGCTGCTGCCCTTCGAGGTGGCCCGCATCGACGCCGCGAAGGTGTGATCCGCCGTTATCGAAGTTCGGGCTGGGCGGGACCGGCTTGACATCCGGAGTCCTAATGCACTATCAAGGTTCACTACCATGTGGAGCCAAAACTATACACCTGTCGCGGGCAACCTGGCCCTGTCCTCCCTTGCCGCCGCGATGCCGATCTTTATTCTGCTGTTCCTGTTGGGAGTGAAGCGCACATCGTCCTGGGTGGCCGCGCTGTCCGGATTGGCAACCGCCGCCGTGATCGCCGTTCTGGTGTACGGCATGCCGGTGGACAAGCTGTTCGGCGCAATCATGTACGGGGCGGCGAACGGCCTGTTTCCGATCGGCTGGGTGGTTTTCACGGCCATCCTGCTGTACCGGGTTACGGTGGAAATGGGGAAATTTGAGACACTCAAGGATTCCGTCGGAAATCTTTCCCAGGACCGGCGTTTGCAGGCGCTGCTGATCGCATTCGCGTTCGGGGCGTTCATCGAAGGGGCAGCGGGATTCGGGACACCCGTAGCGGTTGCCGCGGCGATGCTTACGGGGCTCGGCTTCTCACCGTTCTACGCGGCCGGTATCTGCCTGCTCGCGAACACGGCGCCGGTGGCATTCGGTTCCATCGGGACACCGCTGTTCATGCTCCAGACGATCACGAAACTGCCGCTCGATAGGCTGAGCGCCGGCGTCGGACGCATATGCGCCCCGGTTTCGCTGATCGTGCCCGCGTACCTGATCCTGGTAATGGGAGGCTGGCCAGCCCTCAAAGGCGTGCTTCCGGCCGCCGTGCTGTGCGGTGTCGCGTTCGCCGGCACGCAGTTCTTCGTTTCCAACTTCATCGGGCCGGAACTGACGGACATCCTGGCGTCGCTCGCCGCGATCGGCTCGCTGATCGTGCTGTTCAAGATGTGGCAGCCGAAAGACAGCTTCGAACTGGCCGGAGAACACACCGCGCAGGCCGCGCCGGCGCACAAAGATCACAAGCGCACGGTAGCGGTGGCGCCGCGGCAGCATACGGCGGGCGAGGTGTTCATGGCCTGGGCGCCTTACCTGCTGCTGGTGATCTTCGTGCTGGCCTGGGCGGCCAAGCCGGTCAAGGCCGTCCTGGATGCGCAGACCGTCGCTTTCGGGTGGCCCGGGCTGCACAACCAGATCCAACAGATGCCGCCGGTGGTCAAGGCGGCCGCGCCCTACGCGGCTGGATACAGGTTCAACTGGCTTTCGGCGCCAGGCACGGCCTGCCTGTTCGCGGCGATACTTTCCGCCCTGATTCTGGGGATGTCGCCGGCGCGCTTCGGACGGGTCTTCGCCGGCACCGTGAAGCAGATGCTCCTGCCCGAGCTGACTATCGCTTCCGTGCTCGGTCTGGCCTTCCTGATGAACTATTCCGGAGCCACCGCCACGCTGGGGCTTGCCTTCGCGGCTACCGGCGTGATGTTTCCGTTCTTCAGCGCGATGCTGGGCTGGCTGGGGGTCTTTCTCACGGGCAGCGACACCTCTGCCAACGCGCTGTTTGGAAACCTGCAGGTGATCACGGCCGGCAGTTTGAACCTGAATCCGGTCCTGATGGCGGCTTCCAACTCGAGCGGCGGGGTCATGGGGAAAATGATCAGCCTGCAGAGCGTGGCGGTGGCTGCGGCGGCGACGGGCATGGCGACCGCCGACGAATCGAAGCTGTTCCGCTTCACCCTGCGGCACAGCATACTGCTCGCTTCCGTGCTCGGACTGATCGTGATGGTGTACGCCTACGTGCTGCCGCAATTCGCTCCGTAGGCCGGCTGCGAGCCAAGGCGCGGCAGGTTAAAACCACACCGTCGCCTCGGAACGTATTTTCCAGGCGCTACGGTTCGAGCTGGATGCGTACGCGATTGCTTTCCTGGCCATCGGCGGCCAGGTATAGTTCAGCCGGGCCGGCATTGACGATCGACGGCAGCCGGATCTCGACAAGGTACAGTCCGACGTAGCCCGGGGCGAGCGTAGCGCTCAGAACCTCCACCGGCGCCCGGTCCAGAAATGCCGTCATTGTCGCCCTGACGGCCGGAGGCTGCAGGATTGGCGCGGCCATGCCCGTGGGCCAATCCGGCTGCACCTTGCCCAAGCCCGTCGTCAGGATCTGGATGCGAGACCCCGATCTGGCGGTATTGCGGGCATCGAACATCAGCCCGCTGTCGGAATCGAGCAGCATCGGGGAACCATTGCGGTCCACGAAGATAGCCGGGGAAACATTCTGGACCGGAACGCCGAAGGTGAACCGGCGGCCTGCGGATTCGAGAGCGAGAGATAGCGAGGCCGCGGCGGCCGCTTCAAATGGAACCTGAATCTGCGACTCGGTTTCCGAGGCGTCGAGCACAGGGAATCGCAAATCGCCGGCGCTCGCGCTGGTAATTCTGGCCCCGAGAACACTCATGAGGGATCCGGGCGCCGCCGGGCGCGTGCTGAAATCGGCTGCGTTGACCAGCCGGAGCTGCTGAAGCCGGTGGGGAGCGCCCGTGGCGAACACACCGTAGCCCTCGAGCGCCGCGTACAGCTGGTTCCCGCCGGGATCAAGCTTCACATCGGTCACTATCGCGGCCGGCAGGCTGCCCGAGATCAGCGTCCAACCGGTGGCCGGGCTCGAACGATCCAGATCGATGGATGCAAAAAACAGGCCGCCATCGGTCGCCACATACGCCGTGCCGGAAGGCCGATCGACCGCGACGGCGTGCACGGCCGAATCGGGAAGGTTGGCCGTCAGATCGTCCCAACTCACCCCGGTGTTAATCGTGCGGAGCACATGCGCCGCGCCCTTTCCACCCAGCACCGCAAGGGCGATGCGGGGCTGCTGGGCATCCACGTAAAAGTTTTCCACCGGAACTCCGGACGCTGGCCTGGGACCGCGCCAAGTCTGGGCGCTGTCGGTGGAAATCCAGATACGCCCGTCGGACGAGCCGGCATAGCGGATCTCACCCAAGCCGCCCAGGGCCGTGATCTCCGCGCCAAGCTGCTCGGAAGCGGCGCGCCGCTGAGTCGCTTCGCGCAGAAGTTGCTGCGAAAGCTGCTCATCGGTCATCGGCCGCCAGTCGTTGTCTCCCCCCGGCTGGAATTCGAGCAATCCGGCTCCCTCGGCGAGAACGCGTGTTCCCGCTAATCCCTGCGGAGTGGCCACGATCCGGCGCACCGTGAGGTTGGGCAGAAACTGATTCAGCCCGCTCCAGGACAGCCCGCCATCGGCCGAGCGCCAGACGCCGTAGTCATTCGCCACGATCAGCAGATCCGCATCGCGAGGCGAAACGGCCAGGTCGCGCTGTCCCGCCCCAATCACCGAGGCGTCGCCGAACGCTGTCAGATTAGTCCAGGAACGTCCTGCGTCGTCGGAGCGGTAAAGGTGAGCCGCCAAGGCATAGGCGCGCCTGGAGTCCTGTGGGTAGAGCCTGGCTCCGGGAACGGGCGACAGTCCGCTGCCTGCCGCGGGGGGACCAGGCGGTTGCGGCGGGTTGGCGGATGGCGACCAGGTCTCCAGGTCCGCCGATTCAAAGGTTCGGCCGGAGGCCGTGAGAGCGTAGAGGCGCCCGCCGTCCGCCGAGAACCAGACCCGGGCCACCGGACCCGTGGCGGGCGACGCCAGCGCCAAATCCATTGCCGCGCTCCCGATTCTCCGCCAGTTGGGCCGTGCAGGATCCGTCGCGGTCTGGGCGTTCGCCGTCAGGGCGGCCAGGAAGAATACCGCTACGATCGCTGAGCGGTACCTTTCGTTTGTGGCGCTGTGACACATCAATGTGTCCATTCTATCGCATCCTGGGCCGCGACTTCATTTCAAACCCATTGAATTTAACAGGGTTGCCAATCCGCTAGTGCATTTGGCGGCCCACCTGCTAAGGCATAGATCGGCTGGACGGCGGTTTTCGTTTCTAGTATAGTGAAGCGGTAGTCTGGCTATTGGTGGTTCAAACAAAATGTACGTGCGTCCTAGCGTGAGGGGGCTCCTGCACGGAAGGTGGCTGCTGCTTGCAGCCGTGCTCGTACTCGTGTGCCCGGCCTCCGCCCAGTTCCTGGGCTCTACGGACGGCACTGCCACCGTTACCTTCCTTACCGGCCGCGTGGATGTGCTGCGGGATTCCACCCCTTGGGTCCTCAACGTCGGCGACGCCGTGAAACCAGGACAGATGATCGTCACCGGTCCGGACGGCGGCGCCATATTCAAGCTGGCGGACGGCAGTACTTTCGAGGTCTACGCCAATTCCCACGTGAAGTTTCGGGCCAGCCAGGGCAACTGGAGGGAACTGCTGGACGTCTTTCTTGGAAACGTGAAAGTTCACATCCAGCACCTGGTCGGGCAGCCCAATCCGAACCGGGTGCGGACTCCGACGGCGGTGATTTCGGTTCGGGGTACTACCTTCCATGTGAACGTCGAAGACGACGGCGATACCACCTTCGTCATGGTCGAGGAAGGCGTGGTCGACGTGGAGCATGTCCTGATCGGCAACGGCAAGAAAGTCGAGTTGCGGGACGGCCAGGCGATCCGTGTCTACAAGAACGTACCACTGGCTCAGAGCCGCATCGACAAGGGATCGGTAGCCCAGGAAGTAGCGCGCGGTCTGGCCCGGGCGCTCTATGAAGTGATGCTCGGCCGGCAGCGCGGTCCGGGCGGTATTTCGACTCCGGCGGGCGGGACTGCTGGAGGCGCCGTCGGCGACACCAGAGCGCCGGATCCGCCGCCGCCCCCTCCTCCTCCACCGCCGCCAGCAGCGCCACCGTCGGCGCCACAGTAGCGTTCAGGCGGACTTCATCATCTCGTCCCAGGTCACTTCGCTCCGCCGATCGATCGCCATCTGCCCCAGGATGCAGGTGAGCGTACTCTCCGCGGCCCGTACACCCGCATTCTCGGGCTTTCCCTCGCTGACACGCCGGACGAATTCCTGCAGCGAATCCACCGAGATATCCCGCCCCGACTTCTCCGTCACCGGACCGGACCCCGTGTCGTAGGTCCAGTATTCCCGCGCCGTCTGGATGAAGCCGTTGTCCCCGATGTAGCGCTCGAAGTTCGACCGGTAAAACTTCGGGGTCATCTGCGATCCCGCGAACGTCATCTGCACTTTGTCCGGATAATCGTAGGTCACGCTCAGATGATCCAGCAGGTCCCCCCGCTTCTCCACTGTGCGGCCGCCGGTCCCGAGCGCCTTCAATGGATGCGCGCCCATAAACCAGTTGATGGCGTCCAGATTATGGACGTACGTTTCCACGATCACTTCACCGAACGTCGCCCGCCAGAGTTTCCATTGGCGGATCTTCTCCTCTTCGGTCTTGGGCGGCGGCAGGGGCGGCTCGTCGCCTTTGAGCGCGAATTTGAGGAACTCGCCGTGCACTTCGCGGATCTTCCCGATGGCGCCCGAATCCAGCATCTTTTTCGCTTTCACGTAGACACCGCCGTAGCGCTGCTGGAATCCGAACGTGATGTTCTGCTTGCGGTCGGCCAGGTCCGCCACCCGCATGACGCGCTTGCAACCGGCCACGTCCATCCCGGCCGGCTTCTCGATGTAGATGTGCTTGCCGGATTTCACCGCCGCCTCGAAGTGCTCGGGGTGCAGGAACACGGGCGTGGCGATCATCACCGCGTCCACGTCGCCGGCCAGCAGGTCCTTGTAATTCTTGTAGGTCTTCGCTTCGGGCGCCGGGATTCTGGCCTTGGCACGCTCGATCTGCTCGTCGAAAATATCGCAGATTGCCACTACCTTCGCGCGCGGATCCTTGGCCACTATGCCGGAAGTGTAGGAGCCTCGGCTTCCGGCGCCGATCAGGCCGATCCTGACCGCGCTGTTCTGCGCGGTTCCCCGCACGGCTTGAAAGGGAACCACGGCTGCAGTCTGAACAAGCGCTCTTCTGGATAAGTTTGCCATCGACATCTCCTTTTCAGGAACCAAGCATTCCGCAAATGCGGAGCAGGGTTTCGTGAGTCATCAGATCGTGCTCGGGAGACCAGTTCGGCTTCTCGCCCCGGCGAATGACGCCGGCCATCTCCGCGAAGTCGTGAGTGTAAGTTAGTCCGCTCGGGGCCGGGACCTCGATCTTCTGCCCGCCGGCCTTATACGGCCCGCGCGCTTCGCCCAGATCCACCGAAAGCTGGGATGGAAAAGTATAGGGCTGCATCCGGGCCGAGCCGTTCGTCCCCAGAATCTCCAGAAACCGGTAGCGCGCCCCATGCGGGTGAAAAGAGGCCATCGAGATTTCGGCCAGCGCCCCGTCGTATTCGAGCAGGGCCACGTTGTTGTCCGCCAGTGTGTCCGGCAGCGTCGAATCGTGGCGCAGAAACCCGGCCGCGCGCTTCGGCTTCCCCAGCAGGTCCACGGCGCGGTCGATCAGATGACAGCCTTCCGAGAACATCGTGCCGCCGCGAAACTTAGCCAGATGCCGTCGTTCATCGGGCAGGATCAGCTTGTCGATCGACGCCCGGAAGCGATAGACCTGCCCCAGCCATCCCTTACGGGCCGCTTCGATGGCCATCTGCATGGCGGGATGGTAGCGCCACTGGTAGCCCATCTGCACTACGCGCTTTCGCCCCGCCGCGTCGGCCAGCAGTCTCCGCAGCCGTTCCAGGTCGGCTCCCGGCGGCTTGTCGAAATGGACGAACTTCCCGGCGCGCACACACTTCTCGGCAAACACCAGGTTCTGATCGACGTCCGCAGATTCGATCGCCACCAGTTCGACGGAGGAATCTCCGATGATCTCGTCGAGCGACAGCCACCGGACGCCGCGAAGCGGATCGCCGTCTTTCGGCTCATCTCTCGAATCGGGCCGGTGCACGCCGGCGAGATCATACTCCGGCATGCTGCGCAGAGCTTTGATTTTGCTGAAGGCGTGTCCGTGGCCAGTCCCGATCATCGCCACGCGGATACGGCCGCCCGCCGCCGAAAGAGCCGCCGCGCCCGCCGCCGCCGCGGAAAAGGTCCGCCGGGTCACGGCTGCACCGCCGGCGCCTGCACCTCGATCAGCACCGTATCCTGTCCTGAACCGCCGGTCACTTCGAAATCCGCGGGGCCTTGGACGAAAACCGTGTCCTTCTCCCCGGCGGAGTAGTCGCCGGATTTGTCTTTGACCCGCACTCCGCCCCGCCAGACGAACAGCAGTCGTTCCCCGCCCGCGTCTACATGGGCTTTGAATGACTCGCCCGGCTTCAGCGGACGCCTGGCGCCGGCCGCCCGCTTCGATCCCATGGACGCCGAGGTGAAGAATCCGTTCTTATCTCCGAAATTCAAAAATTTCACCGCGCCCGGCGTGATCACGCCTTTGGGAGGCGCGGCGCCCGGCCGCTTCGAGTCCCTGGCGCCGGTATACAGAATCAGGTCCGGCGGATTCTGGAAGCTGATCATGACGGCTTCGCCCGACCCTGCCGTGACCGTGCCGTGAATTTGTCCGGTCGGCACGAAGGCGCATTCACCGGCTTTGAAACGGCGCCGCGAATCCCCCTGCCGAAGATCTACCTCGCCCTGGAGCACCAGGATCGTGTCGTCGGAATAATCGTGGACATGCTGAGCGAACTCCGCGCCGGGTTTCGACACTGAATAGTTCAGCGTGGTCTTCCTGGCGCCCAGATCGGGATGTATGATGCGCCGGGAGGTGACCTCCCCCATTTGGAACGGCTTGCTCTCGGAGAACCTGACAACCCGGATAGACTGCGCCTGAGCAAGGGCGGCGAACACGATCAGAACTGTAAGGCGCATACGAGGCGGCACCAGCTTCCGTCTATGATATAACGAACCCATGCGCCGAAGAATTCTGCTGCAGACGCCTTTCCTGGCGGCCATGGCGCAGCCGAAACCGGCGGGATTCAAGCTTTCGGTGCGCGTCGAGCCTCTCTTCCCGAAACTGAATCTCGAAACTCAGATGGAAAGGGTTCGCGAGGCCGGTTATCAGGGCTTCGAGTTCGGCGACTGGCGCGCCGGCGACGCCGCCGGAGTCACCAGGCTCAAGAACAGGCTGGGACTCGAATGCGCCTGCCTGGTGGGCAATCGCGGCGTGAACCCGCCTGGCATGGGTCTCTGCGATCCGGCGGAACGAGCCGGCTTCCTGGCCGAGATGCGCGCGTCGGTGGACGCGGCCCAGCGTTTCGAGAGCAGCCGCCTGGTCGTTTTGAGCGGATTCAGAGTCCCGCGGATGGCGCGTCCACGGCAGCACGCCAGCATCGTGGAAGGGTTGAAGCGCGCGCACGACGTGGTTGCGCCTCATGGCGTCACCATGATCGTCGAGGTGATCAACACGCTCGCGCCCATCGAGCCGCTGCGCCCCGAAGGCGACAATCACGCCAACTACTATCTGGACCGCACGAGCGAAGCCTTCGACATCGTCCGCGAAGTCGGGAGTCCGTTCGTCAAGGTACTGTTCGATCTCTATCACGTCCAGATCATGGAAGGGAATCTGATCGAGACCATTCGCAAGAATATAGGCGCGATCGGCCATTTCCACGTGGGCGACGTCCCCGGACGCCATCAGCCCGGCACCGGCGAAATTCATTACCCCAACGTGTTCCGCGCCATCCGTGCAACCGGCTTCAGGGATTTCGTGGCGATGGAATACGTTCCGTCGAAAGACGCGATGGAGACACTCAAAGAGACCCGCGCGATGGCGTTCGGAGATTGACTCACGCGCCCGGCGCGAATTCCCCGCATCTCGACGCCCGGCGGGCCGCCGCGCCCGAACTCAGTGATAAATACCCGGCGCTTCATGCCCGAGCTTGGCCACGTACTCCACGTACGAGCCCGGGTAAACCACCGGATTACGCTCCTTGCCGCTCTCTCCACCCAGCTCCAACACGCGTGAACCGAGGCCGCGCAGAAACATACGATCGTGCGAGACGAAGATCATCGTTCCTTCGAATTCCTTGAGCGCTTCGACCAGCATCTCCTTGGTCGCGATGTCCAGGTGATTGGTCGGCTCGTCGAGGACCAGAAAATTCGGAGGGTTGTACAGCATACGCGCCATCGCCAGCCGGGATTTCTCTCCTCCGGAAAGCGAGCGGATCCGCTTATCCACGTCCTCGCCCGAGAATTGGAACGCGCCGGCCAGACTCCGCAGCGAACCGAGGCCGTCCTGCGGGAAGTCCTTCTGAAGCTGTTCGATCACGCTCAGATCCGGATCGAGCACGTCGAGCGACTGCTGCGCGAAGTACCCCATGACCAGGCTTGCGCCCAGGCGCACGGTTCCGGCGTCGGGCTCGGCTGCGCCGGCGATCATTTTGAGCAAAGTGGTCTTGCCCGCCCCGTTGCGCCCCATCACTGCCCAGCGCTCTCCGCGCCGGATCGTGAGGTCGAACCCGTCGTAGATCACGCGCGGCCCGTAACACTTGTGCAGATCCTCGATCACGGCCACCTGGTCTCCCGAGCGGGGTGGAACGCGGAATTCGAACTTCACCACCTGCCGTTTCTTCGGCAGTTCGATTTTCTCGATCTTGTCGAGAGCCTTGATGCGGCTCTGCACCTGCGCCGCCTTGGCCGCGTGCGTCTTGAACCGCTCGATGAAGCGCTGCTCCTTGGCCAGCATGGCCTGCTGCCGCGCAAACGCCGCCTGCTGATTGGTCTCCCGGATGCCGCGCTCGCGCTCGTAGAAGTCGTAATTGCCCGAATAGACCACGATCTCCCCGGCGTCGATTTCGGCGATCTTCGAGACGATCCGGTTCATGAACTCGCGGTCGTGCGAGGTCATGAGCAGAGCGCCTTCGTAGGATTTCAGGAACTGCTCCAGCCAGATGATGGACTCGATATCGAGGTGGTTGGTGGGTTCGTCCATCAGCAGCACGTCGGGACGGCCGAGCAGGACGCGGGCCAGCGCGACCCGCATCTTCCACCCGCCCGACAGCGCGCCCACGTCGCCTTCGACCTGATCGTCCTGGAATCCGAGCCCGTGCAAGGTCTCACGCGCCTGCGCTTCGAGCATGTAGCCGCCGAGGTGCTCGTACTGCTCCTGTACTTCGCCGAAGCGTTCCAAAATGCGGTCCAGCTGATCCGCCTGCGCGGGATCTTCCATGGCGCGATGCAACGCTTCGAGCTCATGGTGCAGATCGCCCAGACGCCCGCTGCCGGCGATGGCTTCGTCGAGCACCGACCGGCCTTTCATCTCCTCCACGTCCTGACGGAAGTAGCCGATGGTGAGTTTCCTCGGAACGGAGACGTCGCCTTCGTCGGGCGCTTCTTCGCCGACGATCATGCGGAACAGCGTGGTCTTGCCGGAGCCGTTTGGTCCGACCAGCCCGACCTTTTCGCCAGGATTCAGTTGGAAGGAGGTGTCGACGAAGATGAGTTGCCGGCCGTACTGCTTGTGGATGCTCGAGAAAGAAATCATCGAACTCCCAAGCTAGCAAAAAGGACTGCCAGCAGCCGTGAGATTCAGTCTTTCACGGGGAAGTCACGCGGAACCGCTATCCCTTCATCATCTCGTCCCACGTAATCTCCCGGCGCAAGTCCATCGCCATGCGACCCAGGATCGCGGTGAGCGTGCTCTCAGCCCCGCGCACCGCCGTGTTTTCCGGCTTGCCTTCCGCAATCCTGCGGACGAATTCCGAGACCGAGTCGATCGTGATATTCCGCGGCGACTTCTCCATCGTTTCCTTGCCCCGTCCGGCGAAGTGCCGCCAGTGGTTCTCCGACGTTTCGATCATGCCCTTCTCCCCGAAAAACTGCTCGGTCACGTCGCGGTATCCCGGAGAAGCAAGCGTCGTCCCGGAAAGCTGGCCCTGCACTCCGTTCGCGTATTCGAAGGCGACAAAATTGTGATCTCGCATGTCGCCCCGCTTGGGAATCGTCGAACTCCCGGTTCCGATCGCGCTCGTCGGACGCCCGCCCAGGAACCAGTTCAGCACGTCGATCGAATGGACGTTGTTCTCGACGATCAGATCGCCCGAAAGATTCTTCCACCCGTGCCAGGCGACCACTTTTTCCACCTCGGTCTTCGGCGGCGGCAGCTTTTCGGCTTCGGTCCACGCGCCCTCGCTCTTATGGAAATGGGCGTGCCCCAGCCGGATGGCGCCGACGCCGCCGGAGTCGGCCAGTCGCTTCGCTTTCTGATACACCTGCCCGTAGCGCCGTTGAAACCCGAAAACGATATTCAGTTTCCGGTCGGCTGAATCGGCCGCCCGCATGATCCGCTTGCAGCCCTCTACATCCACCGACGCCGGCTTCTCGATGTAGATGTGCTTGCCCGATTTCACCGCCGCCTCGAAATGCTCCGCGTGCAGGAAAACGGGCGTGGCTATGATAACCGCGTCCACGTCGCTCGCCAGCAACTGGTGAAAGTCTTTGTACAGTTTAGGATTCTCGACCCCTATCGAGGCTTTCGCCTTCTCCATTTTGGCGTCGAAGATGTCGCACAGCGCGACCACGCGGCCGGGAGTGTTCTTGGCCAGCGCGCCCGCCACATACGTCCCGCGGTTGCCCGAGCCGAACAGTCCCACGGTGACCGCGGAGTTGGCGGCGCTGCCGCGCAGCGCCGCGAAAGGAATCAGCGCCGCGGCCTTGACCGCATTACGCCGCGAGGTGAATTTTGGATCTGTCATCGGTTTCTCCTAGCTGATTTCACCCGACGCCCGAAGCAGAGTCTCATGGAGCAGCAGTTCGTGATCGTAGGACGGCTTCAGCGGCTGGCCGCTCTTGATCGCGCGCGCCAGCTCTTTGAAATCCCCGATAAACCGCGGCTGCGGCGGCAGCGTGATCTCCTGCCAGCCGGCCTTGTACGGCCCCTGCGGATTGCGCATGTTGACCCGCATCCGGGGGGGCGACGATTCGGCGTACACCATGAAGCTGCCGTCGGTCCCGATCACTTCAAAGGAACGATGGTCGCCCGAGCCCGACATCCGAGCCGCCTGCGCAATCACCGCCAGCGCCTTGTCATACTCGAATACCGTCAGATTGTTGTCGGCCAGCTTGTCGGCGATGCTGGTGTCGTGCCGCAGCCAGCTCTGCACCTTCTTCGGTCGGCCGAGCAGATCCACCGTGCGGTCGATGACGTGGCCCGCCAGCTCGAACAGGCCCCCGCCGCGGTATCGGGCTTCCTTCGCACGCTCCGCCGGGCCGCGATCGGAATTCATGGTCGCCCGCACCATGAACACGTCTCCCAGCCAGCCCTTGCGGGCCGCTTCGAGCGCGGCGTTCACACCGTCATGGCAGCGCCACAGGTATCCGGTCTGCAGCGCCAGGTTCTGGCGCCGGGCATCCTCCACCAGTTGCTTGAAGGGCTCCATCGTGTTGCCCGGCGGCTTTTCGAGATGAAGATGCTTGCCGGCCGCGATGACCTTACGGCCCAGCGGAATCGCTTCCCATACCCAACATTCGACGACGATCAGGTGAATGGATGCGTCGGCCAGCATTTGCTCCTCGCTCATCCACTTGAGGCCCTTGAAACGTGGGTTCTCCTGCGCCCGCCCCCTGGCGGCCTTATCGTTTTCACAGACGCCCGCCACCTCGTAGTCGGGCGAGTTCTTCATCGCCTCCAGCTTGCCTGTCGTGTGGCTGTGCTGGGTGCCGAGGATTCCCGCGCGAATGACTTTCGGGGCTCCCTGCGCGGACAAAGAGGCCAGCGATCCGGCGCCGGCGTAGTGCAGAAATTTCCGTCGCTCCATGGCGATTACTCCTCAATCAACTGGGATACAGTATACCGCTGGATCCGGCCGGAACAAGGGCCGGCGGGCAGAACCGAAACCCGTAGTAGCATGGTAACGGGTGAGATCGGCGCGAAAATGAATGTCCCGAATTCCCTGACGATCGCTCGCATTTTCTTCGTGCCTCTGCTGGTGGCGGCGCTGGTAGGAAAAAGCGTGTCCGTGCGGATCGGAGAGACGGTCATCACCAACGAGTGGCTGGCGCTGGCCATCTTTCTGGCCGCCGCCGGCACCGATCTCCTGGACGGCTTTTTGGCCCGCCGCTGGGGCCAGATTACGACGCTCGGCACGCTGCTCGATCCCATCGCCGACAAACTCCTGATTTCGGCGGCGCTCATCTCACTGGTCCAGGTGAACGCGGCCCCGGCGTGGATGGTGATCCTCATCATCGGCCGCGAATTCGCGGTGAGCGGGTTGCGCAGCATTGCCGCCGCCGAGGGATACACGATCAAAGCCAGCGACCTCGGCAAAACCAAGATGATGGCGCAGGTCGTAGCAATTTCGTTCCTGCTGCTGAGCATTCGTCATCCGCAATTAGCTTCGATCGGGAATTGGCTCATGTGGGGGGTGGTGGTCTTTGCCATCGCCTCGGCGGTGGATTATTTCCGTAAGTTCTGGCGAAAGCTCGACGTGCGGGTAAAGAAGCGCCGCCGCCGCGAGTTGCTGCGGATGGAGCGAAAGGCGCGACGTCAGCGGCTGGGCGCCCTGGGTCAGAGCGGTTCGAGCGTGGAAGATTTCCGCGGCACGATCTGAAAACCCGCCGGAGTCAGTTCCACCACCCGGATCTGACCGCGCGGTCCCACCGGTCCGATAGGCTTTCCGTTGAGGCTGATTTCAACACCGCCGGCGTTGCCAATCAGCAGCCGCACCTTCTCCGTGGCTTCCACGGTCTTCGTTTCGTGCGCCTGAAGGGCGTTGGCGAAAACATTCTTTCCATCCGAGGAGATGGAGATCCAGGTCTTCTCGTCGGCGCTCAAGCCGACGCGAAGCGCCGCCCCATCGGAGGAGGTTGGCGAAGCCGACGCCTTAGCCGAATCCGAATCAGGTGCAGGCGAGGTGGGATGGTCGGCGGCGGCCCTGTGATCAACCGATTTCGGATCAGCGGGCTTTCGCGTTTCGCTTGCGACCGGCGCCACCTTCGCCGAAGCGGGCGGTTCATGGCGTGTCTGCCACCAGGAATAAATCAAAGCGCAGGCCAGCATGACACCCACCGCTGCGATCAGCGATCCCAGAGTGGAGCCGCCGATTCCGCTCATGCTTGCCCGGATCGGGAACCCGATCGGGAGCCGCTGCTCGCGCTCCTGCGTCATCTGTGGGGCCAGATTCACAGGAGGCTCGTCAAACTGATTGAGCTGCTTCAGTTCCGCATTGATTTCGTCCGCGTCCACACCGAGCGCCCGGGCGTACTGAAGGACGAAACTGCGGCGAAACACGCCGCCGGGAAGTTTCTCGAACTGTTCGGCCTCGATGGCTTCGAGGAGCCGGACACCGATTTTTGTCTCGGTCGCTATCTTCTCGAGACTTTGCCGATTTTGGAGCCGTTGACGGCGTAACCGTTCGCCGATGGAGGTCATGACCGCGCACTGCCTAGCGCTATCTGTATAATAACATGAGCGGATGCAACAAGATTGAGGGTCTCCGTCGTCGTCGTAAACTGGAACCGGCGTGAACTGCTGCGCGCCTGCCTGAAATCCCTCGAGTCTCAGACCGCCGCGGCCTTCGAAGTGATCGTCGTGGATAACGGCTCGACCGACGGATCCGCCGAAATGGTAGAGCGGGATTATCCTCGAACTCGCGTGATCCGGAACCACGTAAATCGTGGATTCTGCGCTGCGAACAACCAGGGCATTCGAGCCTCGGATGCCGAGTTCGTGGCCCTGCTGAATAATGACGCCGAAGCGGAGCCGGGGTGGTTGGACGCGATGATAAAGGCCCTGGACGGACGGCCGGACTGCGGAATGGCGGCGTCCAAGATTCTGGTCCATGAGGATCCGGGCCGTATCGACAAAGCAGGGCACCTGATCTTTCCGGATGGGCAGAATCGGGGCCGTGGGAGTGGCGAGTTGGACCGGGGCCAATACGACAATTCCGGGGATACGCTGTGGCCCGACGGCTGCGCTGCCCTGTATCGAAAGGAAATGCTGTCGGCGATAGGCGGATTCGACGAAGACCTGTTCGCTTACGCCGACGATGCGGAGCTGGGCTTGCGGGCGCGGATTGCCGGCTGGAGCTGCGTGTATACGCCGCGGGCGGTCGTACGTCACCATCGCGGTTCGACGCTCGGGCTGAATTCCGGACGTCGGCTCGAGTTAATCGAGCGCAACCGCGTACTGCTGGCGGCCAAGCTGTTTCCATGGAGCCTGCTGTGGTTGAACCCACTGTTCTACATGGCGCGGATTTTTTCGGGGATGTGGGGAGCCGCACGGGGGCGGGGCGAGACTGCGCTTTATCCGGGCATTGCCGGGAAGCTGACGATTGCGTCGGCGCTGGTTCGCGGCGACATCCAAGCCTTGCGCCTGCTGCCGCGCATGCTGCGTAAACGGCGCGAGATCGAGCGCATCCGCAAGCTTTCTCCGCGCCAGGTCCGGGAATTGATCCTGGGGAACACCATCACGCTGCGCGAGTTGAGCGCCCAATCCACGGCGGACGGGAAGAATGCTTAACCATTGTCCGGCCTGCGAAGGTGGAGAGTTCGAGCTCCTTTTCACAGCCTCCGACCGCCTCTACAACACCACCAGCAAAAGCTTCCGCGTGGTGGAATGCACCCGCTGCCGGCTGATGCAGCTCAGGCCCCAGCCGGCGCCTGCCGAGCTGGAGAATTATTATCCGAAGAATTACTGGTTTTCGCCGGAGGAGTCCGCCGCCAGCCGGCTGGAGGAGGCCTACCGGCGGATCGTGCTGCGCGACCATGTGCGCTTCGTCGAACGGGCGCTCAAAGAGTCGGGCGAAAGCGGGCCGGTTCTTGACGTGGGCTGCGGTGGCGGGCTCTTTCTCCGGCTGCTGCAGGACCGCGGCTTTCGCGTAATGGGCCTCGATTTCTCCCTGCAGGCTGCCAGACTCGCGTGGTCTCGGAACCACGCGGCGGCTACCTGCGCCAGCCTGGATCGCGCTCCGTTTCGCTCCGAAAGCTGCGCCGCGATCACCATGTTTCACGTACTGGAGCATCTATACGAACCAAGCTCCTATCTTCGGGCTGCACACGACCTGTTGCAGCCGAAAGGACGGCTGATCATCCAGGTTCCCAACGCGGCCTGCTGGCAGTTCCTGATTCTGGGCGCCTCCTGGAACGGAGTGGACGTTCCACGCCATCTCTATGATTTTCGTCCGGCTGACCTTGACCGCATGCTGGATTCCTGCGGCTTCGAAACAGTGCGCCGAAAGTATTTCTCGCTGCGGGACAATCCGGCGGGTCTGGCGACCAGCCTCGCGCCCGCGCTCGACCCGATGGCCCGGCGGATCCGCCAGCCGTCGGAGGCGCCGCGGGCGCGGCTGGCGAAGGACCTGCTGTATCTGGCTCTGGTAGCGGCCGCGGCGCCGTTCACTTTGCTTGAAGCGGCCTGCCGGGCCGGGTCGACGATCATGATCGAAGCGCGCAAGAAGGCATGAGTTACACCGCCGCGGCCGGACGCCTGCCGCCATTTCTCCGGCGCCATATACTCCATTTCGAGTCCGCTATCGACGACGCGCTGACGCTCTTCTCCGGCGCCGTCCGTGCCGGAGACCGGTTACTCGACGCCGGCGCCGGCGAGGGGCGGCATGCGCGATATTTTCCAGGCGCCCGGTACTGTGGCGTGGACCTTGCGGTAGGCGACAAGGCCTGGAACTATCGCGGCCTCGACGCCATCGCCGACCTGCAGGCGCTTCCCTTCCGCAGCGGCGTATTTGACGCCTGTATCAACATCGTTACGCTGGAGCACGTGCGCGAGCCGCAACAGGTGCTGCGCGAACTGGCCCGGTCGCTGGCGCCGGGAGGGCGGCTGCTGCTGGTGGTTCCGCACGAGTGGGAGGTCCATCAGGCGCCGCACGATTTTTTCCGCTACACGCGGCACGGTGTCGCTTATCTGCTCGAGCAGGCTGGATTCGGCCGGATCGAGATTCATCCGGTCGGCGGATATTTTCGCCTGCTCGCCAGGCGAATGCTGAACGGGTTACAATTCTTTACAGGGGGCGCACGCTGGCTGCTGTTCCTGCCGGCGGCTCTCCTGCTCGCCCCACCCGCGCTGGCGTTACCCTTCCTCGACTTTCTGGATCGGGAGCGGAACTTCACGCTAGGGTACATCTGCACCGCGGAAAAGAAATAGTGAACGGAATCATCGTTGTCGATAAACCGGAAGGTTGGACCTCGCACGACGTAGTCAACCGGATGCGCCGGCTGGCCGGCACGAAAAAGGTCGGACACCTGGGCACCCTGGATCCTCTGGCGACGGGCGTGCTGCCGCTCGTGGTAGGACGCGCGACCCGGTTGGCGCAGTTCTATACGCGGCGGGACAAGATGTACGAGGGGGTCATCCGCTTCGGGTTTTCGACCGATACCTACGACCGGGCCGGCGCGCCGACCTCGCCGGAGGTTGCGCCCCCGGCGCTCGACTCAGCCATGCTCGAGCCTTACCTGCAGCGATTCCGCGGCAAATTCATGCAGACTCCGCCGCCGGTGTCGGCGAAAAAGGTGGCCGGCAGGCCGGCATACGAGCTGGCTCGCAAAAATATTGCCGTCGAGCTGGCCCCGGTCGAAGTGCAGGTTTACGAGCTGGCCGCGCTGGGAATTGACGGACCCGATGTTCGCGTGCGGGCATTCTGCTCGGCGGGTACCTACCTCCGGGCGATTGCGCACGATCTTGGCCGCGAGGTGGGCTGCGGAGCGCACCTGTACGAACTGCGCCGAACCGAATCCGGCGATTTTACGCTGGAGCAGGCGCGCACGCTGGAGCAATTACAGGCGCTGTCGGCGGAAGGGCGGCTGGCCGAAGCGCTGATTCCCGCCGCTCAGCTGCTGCCCGAATTTCCGTCCGAGTACGTGGACGAGATTACTGAGGGCCAGATTCGACAGGGGCGAGATTTCCAGGTGTCGCCGTTCCGGGTGCAGAAAGGCGCGCCCTACATGAAGGCGCTGTCGCGAACGGGGGAGCTGGTCGCGATCGGCGAGATCAAGCTGCCGAATCTGTATCATCCCAGCATAGTTCTATAAAGCATTCTGCAGTCCCCTGCCGAGCCGTCCCGGCGCCCGCGAGCCGTGCGGTTGAACAGGCGGCCGGCGGCGCTCAGACTTTTCGCAGGAAATCGAAATCGCAGCCGAGATTCGCCTGGGTGACGTGCTCGAGGAACATGCGTCCGTAACCGCGGTCATACTTCGGCGCGGCAGGCGTGAAGGTTTGCAGACGGCGTTGAATCTCCTGCGACGGAACGCAGAGCTCCACCTGGCGCCCGGCGACGTCGAGCCGGATTTCGTCGCCGGTCTTTACCACCGCCAGCGGTCCGCCCAAAGCCGATTCCGGCGCCGCGTGCAGCACGACCGTTCCGAAACTGGTGCCGCTCATGCGCGCGTCGCTGATCCGGACCATGTCGGCCACTCCCTGTTCGAGCAGCGTCTTCGGCATGGGTATGTGTCCCCACTCCGGAAATCCGGGGGCGCCTTTCGGACCGCAGTTCTTCATCACCAGCACGGTGTCTTTCGTCACCGGCAGATCCATGCTGTCGATCTGGGCGCGCATCTGCTCGTAATTCTCGAAAACATAAGCCGGCCCGCGATGCTGAAGCAAATGGGGAGAAGCAGCGGTCTGCTTGATCACTGCTCCGTCCGGAGCCAGGTTTCCGTAGAGGATCACCGTGCCGCCTTCCGCGTGCAGCGGCTCGGACGCGGCGCGAATCACGTTGCGCGCATGGCAGACGGCGCCCTGCACATTCTCACGGATGGTTTTGCCTGTCACTGTCAAGGCGTCGCCGTGCAGCAGGTTGAGGATCTCCTTCATCACCACCGGCAGACCACCGGCGTAGAAAAAATCTTCCATCAGGTATTCGCCCGACGGCTTGACGTTCGCGATGTAGGGTGTCCGCCGCGAAATGGAGTCGAATTCGTCGAGGGTCAGGTTGATGCCGAGCCGCCCGGCGATCGCGAGCAGGTGCACGACCGCGTTGGTGGATCCGCCGATCGCCATATCCACGGTAATGGCGTTCTCGAGCGCCTGGCGGGTCATGATCTGGGAAGGGCGCAGGTCTTCGAGCGCCAGTTCCACCGCCCGGCGTCCACTCATCTCGGCGATCGTCAGGCGGCGCGAATCAGGCGCGGGGATATTCGCCGATCCGGTCAACGTCATGCCCAGGGCCTCGGCCAGGCTGGTCATCGTGGAGGCTGTGCCCATCACCGTGCAGTGGCCGGCGCTGCGCGAAATGCCGCCTTCGATTTCGCACCATTCCTCCTCGCTCACGCGGCCCGTGCGGAACAGGTCGAACAGTTTGCGTCCGTCGGTTCCGGAGCCGAGCTTGCGGTCGCGCCACTGGCCGCTCAACATGGGGCCGCCCGGCACCACGATGGCCGGGATATCGGCGCTGGCCGCGCCCATCAGTTGCGCGGGCGTAGTCTTGTCACAGCCGCACAACAGCACGACAGCGTCCATAGGATACGCCCGGATGCACTCTTCCACGTCCATGGCCATCAAGTTCCGGTAAAGCATGGTGGTGGGCTTCATGTACACCTCGCCGAGCGAGATGGTCGGAAACTCCAGCGGGAACCCGCCCGCCGCCAGGACTCCGCGCTTCACCGCTTCGGCCACGGTCCGCAGATGCGCGTTACAGTTGTTGAGCTCGCTCCACGAGTTGCAGATCCCGACGACCGGCTTGTTCTGGAAGAAGTCCGACGAGAATCCCTCCGACCGCATCCAGGCGCGCCTGGTGAAGCTCTCGTAATTAGGCTGGCCCCACCACTCCTGGCTGCGCAGCTTTCTGCCGTTTTTTGTGGACATGCAGAGATTACAGCGCGAACCGCGTGGGATGTCCAGTCGCGCGCTCGAGGCTGCGCCGGCGCACTCGGCCGGGAGACACTACGGCCCGGTGACGGTCGAAAGGCACGCGCCTCCGCTTCCTTCCTCTTCCTTCGCGCGGCCCGGAGGGCGATTCCGGCGCGGCGTATAATTGGTCGGAACGCTCGGCGCCGGACCGGCGCAAAAACGGTGAATACATGAAGATTGTCGTACTGGACGGATACGCCTTGAACCCCGGTGACCTCTCCTGGGAAGATCTCAGGAGGTTCGGAGCAGTAGAGATTCACGACCGCACGCCGGCGGATCAGGTGGTAGCCCGCACGGCCGGCGCCGCCATCGCGCTGACCAACAAGACACCGCTTTCGGCCGACTCCATCGCGGCGCTGCCCGATTTGAAATACATCGGCGTGCTGGCGACCGGCTACAACATCGTCGACGTGGCCGCAGCCAAAAAAGCCGGCGTGACGGTGACCAACATCCCGACGTACGGCACGGCTTCGGTGGCCCAGTTCGCGACGGCGCTTCTTCTCGAACTGTGTCACCACGTCGGACTTCATGGGGACGCGGTCCGGAACGGGGAGTGGTCGAGGAGTCCGGATTGGAGCTTTTGGAAGACGCCGCTGGTCGAGCTGTCGGGCAAGACGATGGGGATTGTCGGCTTCGGCCGGATCGGGCGGCAGACGGCGGCCATCGCTTCGGCGATGGGGATGCGCATTCAGGCGCACGACGCGATCGAGCAGAACCCGCCCTCTTTCGAGGGATTCGCCTGGAAGACCCTGGACGATTTGATCGCCGAATCGGATGTGGTGAGCCTGCATTGCCCGCTGTTCGAGGATAATCTCGGAATGATCAACCGCGACCGGCTGCGGCGCATGAAGAAGAGCGCGCTGCTGTTGAATACTTCGAGGGGACCGCTGGTGGTGGATCAGGACCTGGCGGACGCCTTGAATGAAGGTGAGATTGCCGGGGCGGGGTTGGATGTGCTCTCGGTGGAGCCTCCTGTTGCGTCGAATCCTCTTCTATCGGCGCGCAATTGTATCGTTACGCCGCATATCGCGTGGGCCACCAGGGAAGCTCGGAAGCGGCTGCTCGATCTTGCGGTCGAGAACGTCAGGGATTTTCTGGACGGGCGGACGCGGAATGCCGTGTGACGGCGGAGGCTGGCCCTAGTGCGTCATGGCGTAGACTACGTAGTTCACTCCAATGCGGATTCCCAGAGCTGAGAACTTCTCGGGATATTGCGGCTCGTCCGCCCACTCCCAGGAATCTCCCAGGTCCATGTTGAAGCAGATCGCCGCCATCAGACGTCCCTTGTCGTCATAGACTCCGCGCCAGTGCGGATCGTAGCCGTCCTGTTCGTAGGTTCTGCCCCGGTACAGGTACTGTGCGCCGGGTACCTGGAAACGGTCGTCGAGGTCGAAGAGCGTGTGGAAAATCTGGTCCGTGCTCTCGATCTCCACCACGGGGCGGTCGGGGAAAACACGCTTCATCGATTCCATGAAGACAGCCCACTCCGCCGAACCGTGAAAATCGTCGCACATGAAAAAGCCGCCGCGCAGAAGGTATTCCCGCAAAGTTTTGGCCTGAGCTTCGGTGAGGTTCCAGTGTCCCACTTCGACGCCGTAGAGCCACGGCCAGTGGTAGATGTCGTCGCCGTCGTCGAGGTTCACGGGCTGCTCGACCGAGCGCGCGTGCACGCGGGTCAGTCTCCGCAGAGCGGTAATGAAGTGCCGGTCGGAGCGCGGGTAATCGATCGTCCAACTGGACGCCCCACGCATCCAATCGCGGCTGTATCTCGATCGAAACCCTCCGAAACCGTCGAAGGACGGATACATCAGCCGGGCAAAAACCCACTCCGTCTTTTCCTGATAGTCGCGCGGCAATTCGAACTGTTCGTACTCGACACCAGGATACTCGCGGAAGGGGCGCTGGAAAGCGTAACCAGCCGCTATCAAAACCAAGCCGCCGCACGCAAGGAAGAGAATCTTTCGAGAAGCCATCGGTCCCGGTTTCCGACCTTTTTCGAAGATACCACGCCCGGACGCCGAACCTATCGCGCCGCCGGTTTCGGCCAGTTGATTTCCACGCCTTCGGCCTGAATCCGCGCCTGGAATTCCTTTCTCAGCTTCTCCACGTTCCGGATCCTTCGCGGCGGCGAGGAGATCCGGATCGCCTCCACCGCCAGCAGACCGGCCGATTCACCGATATTCCACTCCACGGGGTGAAGCCGGTAGCAGCCGTTTGTCAGGTGGGTGACTCCCAGGTTCTTGCCCGCCGCCAGCAGATTCTCCATACGTTTCGGGATCAGCGCGCCGAGCGGAATCTGAAAAGGCAGGCTGCTGATATCGATGTAGTTGTCTCCGCCGGAGCTCGGATGCAGATCAATCCGATAGCTGCCGACGCCGACCGTATCGGCGAAGGATGCGGCCGTCAGTTCGTCTCTGCCCTTCTTCGTCCGCGTCATCCGCGCTTCCAGGCCGACGTGCTGCTCGAGCACGGTGAATTCGGCCTGAATCCGCCTCGATTCGCGGATATAAGGATATTTCGCGAGGCCGTCCCTCGTGCCGGTTACATCCGGCCGCAGACGCAGCCCTTTCCAGCCCTGCCCGCCATCCGGCCGCGGCGCGTCCGTCTGCATCCAGTAGAGCAGCGACAGACTGAGCTGTTTGGCCCGGCCCAAATGGCGCGTTGCCTCCTCCTCGCTGACCTCGTGAAGGTTTCCCAGAAAGTAATCGTTTTGCGGCCAGTTGACGAGCGTGATATCGCTCGGATAAGAAGCCGGGGTGAAGTTCTTCCGGCGCGCAATCCGGCGGTAGAGCCACCAGCCTCCCGTGGCGCGCTCCTCGCTCTCGGGATCGAAGCTCATCGCCCGCGGCTTGAGAGTTATCGGATTCGTCGTGGTCCAGTCGAGCAGTTTGCCGGACCAAGCGGGGCGCAATTCCGGCTTGAAATCGCGCCAGAAGCCGTACTCCTCCGGTTTTTCGATCGTGTGGTCTTCCCCAGGGCGGTGGTCCATGGCAAAACAGCAGGTGAAGGACTGAATATTTTGCGGCTGAGCCTGCTCCGGCGAGTGCGGTTCGCCGGTCTGCTTGCGGGATTCAAATCCGGTGACATACTCCGTGCGTGTCAGCGGCAGCAGGTCGCCCTGCTCGGTGGCGTCGAGAAAATAGGACGCCAGGATGTTTCGCGACTCGCCCGTCTCCAGGTCTTTCACGGCAACGGAGCGGACGCGGTCGCCGCTCGAATCGGCAGCCACCGGCTTGTGCCGGTGAAGGACGGTCAGCCGGCCGCTGCTGATGTGCGGCGCCAGCATCTCCTCGATGACCGCAACCGAGACCCGCGGTTCGTGAGTCAGCTTTGAAACCCCACCGCCTCCCGGATTGAAATTCAGTATGCCGCGAGTCTCTTCCGTCAGTGGATAGTTGCGCCGGTAATACTCCCTCACGGAATGGCGGTAAGTACGGTAGGCCTGGGTACAGCCGAACATCTCAATCCAGGGATGCTCATCCGGGGGAACAGCCTGTGAAGTCAGCTGGCCGCCCAGCCAGTCCGTCTCCTCCGTCAGGATGACCCGTAAGCCGTTGCGGGCAGCGGCCAGGGCTGCCGCGCAACCGCCGGTTCCACCGCCGATTACGGCGACGTCGCAGCGCCATTCGCGCTCCGTGGCGCCACTACCCGAAAGGGTGAAGACCAGACCGGCAAGCAAATCTCTGCGAGAGAGCGCCGGGGGCCGGATCACAAAATTCCTATCGAAAACGGTCACATCGTCCGATTAATTGTAGTATATGCGTGACTTACCGTCTCCGAGTCGCGGAAAAGCGCGGCGGGTGATGCCAACATGATGGAGAACCGGATTCCCGGAGATACCCACATCCTGGTCGTGGACGAGGATACAAGTAGCCGGACGACCCTGGAGAATTTACTCGGCCGGCTGGGGATACCGTCGATGTCGGTCAATTGCGAGTCGGCGGTGGCGGCTGTCGATGCGGCCACGGTCCGCGGGCAGCCCTTCACTTTGGTGATTGTTGGCGCCTCGGCGGTCACCGTGGGGACGCTCGTGAGCCGTATTCAGGGCCTCGGCGGGGCCGCGGTTCCCGGCTTTATTGCGGTGGCGCCGGGTTCGGGTATCGTGGCCCCGGAGGACTTGCGGATTCCCGGCGTTCGCGGTGTTCTGCGTATACCCGCCACTGCGCCGGACCTGATGGAGGTGATCGCCTCGGCGACGGGTTTGCAATCCCTAGATAGACTCAGCGCGTTCAGCGGCCGGTCATGCAGTCCGCTGGGCCATGTCGAACCGGTAGCCGCGAACCTCGTCCGGCGCCTTCTGCTGGCGAGCGGATCTCAGGCGAACCGCCGTCTTTTCTCCCGATGGCTGGAACTTCGCGGACATTCCGTTGCCCTGGCCGCCACCGGGTGGGAAACGGCGGAAATCCTGGCCCGCGAACGGTTCGACATCGCTCTGTTGGACGCTGAAAAACCGGACTTGGATGTCGTCGCAACCACCGCCGCCATCCGGGGCCTCGAAAGATGCCTCATTCCCGTAGCCGCTATCAACGCGGACCCGTCCGACCGCGATCGTTACCTCGCCGCCGGCGTGAACGCCTGCCTCCAACAGCCCGTCGAACTCGAAGCTCTTCTCAATCTGGTCGAGAACCCGCCTATAATACAATTGTCCGAGACGGAAATCTCTGTCGATTTCACACTTTTCGACGGTGATCGGGAATTCCTGGCGGAAGTCGTCAACCTGTTTCTGGAGACCTGCCCGCAATTACTGTCGGACATTGAGGCAGCTCTTTCCCAAAGAGACTCAGGCGCGCTCTCACGAGCCGCCCACGCGCTGAAGGGGTCGATCGCGAATTTCGGCGCAAAAGGCGTGGTGGAACAGGCCAGGAGGTTGGAGATCATGGGAAAGCAGGGAGATCTTTCGGCGGGCGCCGCCGAGTTCAGGGATCTGCGGGCCCTTCTCGGCCGGTTTCAGCTTCAACTCCGGGCTGCGCTGGTAAAAGTGATGGATGAACAGGTTTTACCGTGAAGATTCTGATCGCCGAGGATGACGCCATTTCCAGGCGTCTGCTGGATACCATCCTCAAGAAATGGGGCTATGAAGTTGTCGTCGCCCAGGACGGCGCAAGGGCCTGGGAAGAGTTGCAGAAAGAAGATGCGCCCCGGCTGGCCATTCTGGACTGGATGATGCCCGAAATGGACGGCGTCGAGGTTTGCGGAAAAGTGCGCGAACGCACCGGCTCGCCTTATGTCTATATCCTGCTGCTCTCCGCGAAGAGCCAGCGGGAAGATTTGGTGCGGGGAATGGAATCGGGCGCCGACGATTATATTACCAAGCCGTTCGACGCGAACGAGCTCAAAGTCCGGCTTCGCGCCGGCCGGCGCATTCTCGACCTGCAAACCCAGTTGATGTCCGCCCAGGAGGCATTGAAAGACCAGGCGGCGCGGGATCCGCTGACCGGAATCTGGAATCGTAATGCGATCTTCGATCTCTTCCGGCGGGAGCTTGCGCGAGCCGAGCGCGAATGCACGCAGGTGGCGATCGTGATGATCGACATCGACCATTTCAAGAACCTCAACGACACCTTCGGCCACATGGCCGGAGACGCCGTCCTGCGGGAGTTCACCCGGCGAATCGCGGCTTCGTTACGTCCCTACGACGCGGTGGGGCGCTATGGCGGGGAGGAATTCCTGGTCCTTCTGCCCGGCTGCGACCTCGAAGCCGGCATGCGCCACGCGGAAAGACTCCGCATGCTCCTGACGGAGGAAGCGTTCGACACCTCCGAAGGACGGCATATTACGACCTGCAGTCTGGGTGTCGCCGCCACGTCGGCTTCGCAGCCCAAGAGCAGCGATCCGCTCATCCGCGCGGCGGATGCGGCCCTTTACCGGGCCAAGCGAAACGGCCGGAACCGCGTCGAAGCCTGATCTTCCCCTTCCTAATCCGCGCCGCGGAGCCGGACAGAGCCAAGGATTGTGTCAGCAGCCTCCCAGCCTGGCGCAATCACCCCATAGCCCATCGACTTTGGCATGATAGAATGGCAATGAGTCGGCTGAATGGAAACCCACGCGCGGAGTATCGCCAAAGCAATCACTTACCGCGTATTGGGTTCCGCTTCGACGGCCGCCATTGTATTTCTTTTCAGCCGCAATCTCGGTTTGTCGCTGGGAGCCGGTGTTCTCGACAGCATCGTGAAGATCGTCATGTATTTCATTCACGAACGGATCTGGGATCACATCGACTACGGCCGGCCGAAACCGCCGGAATACGAGATTTGACCGGCTTCAGCAGCTTTCGCGGTATTTTTGGCCGCGCTCATAGCCCCTGCGGAAGGCCGGATTGATGGCGCTGATCTGATAATGCCGTGTGAGATAATCGAGCGCCTGCTCATACGATTTGCCGCGCAGCGCGCGCGCCTGAGCCGCCTCGAATCCGCTCCGGTAATGAGCCTCGTCGCGTTGAAAATCCCCTCCGTCGGCCGTGTAATTCTCGAGTTCGGCGCTGCGTAACCCGATCCACCACTGTTCGCGGGCCGCATCCACGGTTTCGGCCCCCGCATCGGAAAATGCCTGCCGGATGGATTCGGCCTGCCGGTCATCGGCCGGCTCGACAAATACCACAGTACGGCCTTGCCGAAGCGCGTCTTCGTACACGTAAAGTTCATCCCGGGGCACTCCTTCGACGGAGTTGTCGATTTCTTCGCCGACTTTGGCGCCCGCGGCCGCTCCTCCCAAGCCGAGGACACTCGCCCCCATCAGTCCTCCCACCAGAATCGGACCGACGCCCGGCACGAGCATGCTTGCCAGGGCCGCTCCAGCGCCGAAGCCGCCGGCAGTTCCCAATGCGCCGCCGACTACGCTTCCAACCGCTGTGCCCATGCCCGGCTGCTCCGTATCCGAAGATTCAACGTTAGAGATATTTTCTTTGGAGCTCGGTGTCAGCAGGTTGATCTTATCCCGGGCCACTCCGGTCATCAGGACATTCTCAATCCCGCGCTGCGCATCCATCCGGGTCTTGAACACTCCGACTTCAGGCGTCATTTTGATTCCCCCCTTCCCCAGTGACGTGAGGAGCAATTGCCCTGCCAAGCAAACGGGTTCGCTTCGGCGAAAAACACAAGCAATCGGGTTCAGGAGCGATTTGACACCGGAGCCCCACTCCGGTAACCTAAATTATTTGGCAGCAACTAACCGGAGACGTGTGTTTAATGAGTACAGAGTTTCCTTCGAAGAACGAGATTACCCGAACATGGCATGTCATGGATGCGGACGGTCAGGTGTTGGGAAAATTGGCCAGCAAAGCAGCTCGCATTCTGATGGGCAAGCATAAGCCCAGTTTCACTCCTTTCCTGGATACGGGTGATCACGTAGTGGTGATCAACGCCGCCAAGATTCGGCTGACGGGGCGTAAGGAAGAGAACAAAGTTTACCGCAACTTCACCGGCTACCCGGGTGGCCTGGTGGAAATGGGAGTCCGGCGGGTCCGGGCGACGCGGCCGAACCGTATGGTCGAGGACGCCATTTTCGGCATGCTCCCGAAAACCAAGCTGGGAAAACAGATGTACAGGAAATTGAAGGTCTACGCCGGCGATAAGCATCCGCACGCGGCTCAGAAGCCGGTGGCGATGAACGTGGCCTGACAGAGGAAGATATCGAGTGGCATCGAAGATCGTGCAATACTTAGGAACCGGGCGCCGCAAGACAGCGGTGGCCCGTATTTTTTTGAGACCGGGAAAGGGCGATATCACGGTGAATGGCCGTGCGCTCGACAATTATTTCCCCACGGAGGCGTCCCGGGGAGCGGTCAAGCAGGCATTGCTCGCGACCGAGACGGCTGATAAGTTCGACGTTCTGGTTCTAGCGCACGGCGGCGGCATTCACGGCCAGGCGAGCGCGGTGCGTCTGGGATTGGCCCGGGCGTTGGTCGAGTTCAACGCGGAACTGCGTCCCAGGCTCAAGAAGCTTGGGTACCTGACCCGCGATGCAAGGAAGCGCGAGCGGAAGAAGTACGGCCAGAAGGGCGCCCGCAAGCGATTCCAGTTCTCCAAACGTTAGCCGCCGGCGGCGGGCGCGCAAATCTCGCTTTGGATCGCACGCCCGGAGTCCGCCCGGCTTGTTTTGGCAGCGCGGAGGGGAAGTGATTCCCTCTAATTTTTTGAGGAGGCAGTTTGCCAGCAATATCGATGAAAGAATTGCTCGAAGCCGGCGTTCACTTCGGGCACCAGACCAAGCGCTGGAATCCGAAGATGAAAGAGTATATCTTCGGCGAACGTAACGGTATCTATATTGTCGATCTGCAGAAAACCCTGAAGATGTTCAAGGACGCGGCCCGCTTTGTCGGGGAGATGGCTGCTCAGGGGAAGAACGTGCTGTTTGTCGGGACCAAGCGCCAGGCGCAGGAAGCGGTCGCCGAAGAGGCCAAACGCTGCGAGATGTATTACGTCAACCAGCGCTGGCTGGGCGGCCTGCTTACCAACATGGCCACGGTGCAGAAATCGATCAAACGGCTCAAGGAACTAGAGCAGATGTCCTCCGACGGCGGCTACGATTCCCGTCCGAAGAAGGAAGTGATCCGGCTCGAGCGCGAGCGCAAGCACCTCGACTCGAACCTTGCCGGCATCAAAGACATGCCCGGCCTTCCGGACGTAGTTTTTGTGATCGATTCGAACAAGGAAGCGATCGCCGTAAAGGAATCCCGCCGTCTGGGCATTCCGGTGGTGGCGATCGTGGACACCAACTGCGATCCGGACGAGGTCGATTGGGTGATTCCCGGCAACGACGATGCGCTGCGGGCGATCCGGCTGTTCACCAGCAAGATCGCCGACTCGGTCATCGAAGGCCGGGCGCTGGCCACCGAGCAGGACTTCACCGCAGAGAAGATTATCACCGACGAAGCGCCGGGCGAGGAAGTCCCCGAATACACGCAGTATGTGGATGAGAAGTACGCCGCGGAATTGATGGCGGAGACCGAAAGCGTGGCTGACGACGATCTACCGTCCACCAGCCTGCGCAAGGGTCCTGCATCGGAGACGGCCGACGTTGCTCCCGAACCGGCCGCGGTCACCGAAGGCGGACACTAAAATCAAACTGGGGCCGCGTCCAGGGGCGCGGGATTGGGCTAACGAAAAGCTATGGCGGAAATTACCGCGCAATTAGTGAAAGACCTGCGCGAGCGCACCGGCGCGGGCATGATGGAGTGTAAGAGCGCTCTGAAGGAAGCTAATGGCGACCTCGTGGAAGCGGAGGTCGTACTGCGGAAGCGCGGGATCGCCTCCGCCGGAAAGAAGAGCAGCCGCGCAACCAGGCAGGGGCTGATCGGAACCTACATCCACCACGGCGGGCAGCTTGGGGTGATGGTGGAGGTGAACTGCGAATCTGATTTCGTCGCCCGCACGGACGATTTCAAGGAACTGGTGCATGACCTGGCCATGCACGTAGCCGCGGCCGATCCGCAGTTCGTCCGCAAAGAGGACGTGACACCGGCGGCGATAGAGAAGGAAAAAGATATCCAGCGCGCGCGCGTCATCGCCGAAGGAAAGCCGGAGAAAGTGGCCGACAAGATCGTCGAGGGACGGATGGCGAAGTTCTACGAAGAAGTCTGCCTCTACCAGCAGCCCTTCGTCAAGGAGAACACGCTCACGGTCGAGGACCTAATCAAGACGAAAATCGCCAAGCTGGGAGAGAACATCAGCGTGGCCCGCTTCGTCCGCTTCAAAGTCGGCGACGAGTAGGGCGCCGATGCCCGAACCCGCGCGATACAACCGCATTCTGCTGAAACTCAGTGGTGAGGTGATGGCCGGCGACGAGAAGTTCGGTATCGCCGCCGAACGGGTCAAGTCGCTCGCGGTCGAAGTCGCCGACGTTGCGCGCACGGGCGTCCAGGTCGGAGTGGTCGTAGGCGGCGGCAACTTCTTCCGGGGCGTGGCCGCCGCGGCCCGAAAAATGGACCGCGTCACCGCCGACCACATGGGAATGCTTGCCACCGTTATCAACGCCCTGGCCTTGCAGGATTCGCTGGAGCAGATGGGCGTTCACACGCGTGTCATGAGCGCCATCGAAATGAATCAGGTGGCCGAGCCGTATATCCGGCGGCGGGCGATCCGGCACCTGGAAAAAGGCCGCATCGTCATTTTCGCGGCCGGCACTTCGAATCCGTACTTTTCCACCGATACGGCGGCCACGCTCCGCGCCCTCGAAATCCACGCCGAAGTGATCGCCAAGGCGACGCGCGTGAACGGCGTTTACGACAAGGATCCCCTCGAGTTTCCGGACGCGGTCATGTACTCCAAGATCAGCTACCTGGAAGTTCTGTCCAAGGGATTGCGCGTGATGGATTCCACGGCCATCGCCATGTGCCGGGAGAACCAGCTTCCCATACGCGTTTTTAATTTGAACACGGCCGGGAATATAATGCGAATGTCGATGGGAGAAAGCGTCGGCACCCTGATCAACTGATATGAAGACAGATTCTCACTCCGATTCAGCCCCACATGCGCTCAAGAGCGTGAAGGAAGTCGAGGCGAATGTGCGCACGCGCATGGAAAAAGCGGTCAACGATCTGCAGCATGACATGGCTTCCATCCGCACAGGGCGGGCTTCCATCGCCATTCTGGATCATATCCGGGTCGATTATTACGGCACGCCCACGCCGCTCAATCAACTCGGCAACCTGCACGTTCCCGAGCCTTCGCTGATCACCATTCAGCCCTGGGACGTGTCTCAGATCGGCGTCATCGAAAAATCTATCCGCGCCGGCAACCTCGGCCTGAACCCCTCGAATGACGGCAAGCTGATCCGCATTCCGATCCCGCCCCTGACCGAGGAGCGCCGCAAGGACCTGGTCAAGCAACTCCACGTCGTGGCCGAGAATCATCGCGTGGCCGTGCGCAACATCCGCCGCGACGGCAACGAGTCGGTGAAGAAACTGCTCAAGGACAAAGTCATCACCGAGGACGAGGATCGCCGCGCCCATGACGAGATCCAGAAGATGACCGATACTTACATGGGCAAGCTGGATCAGGCCGCCAGAGGAAAAGAGAAAGAGATCCTCGAGATCAAGTAAGCGCCGGAATGCCCGGCCCTTACAAAATCGAGACCACGGCAGTGCATGCCGGACGCCGCATCGACCCGGCCACCGGGGCGGTTGTTCCTCCCATTCATCTCTCCACCACTTTCGAGCGCGGCGCGGACGGTGAATACCCGCTGAGCTACAGTTATTCCCGCGAAGACAATCCCAACCGCCGCGCGCTCGAGGAATGTCTGGCGGCGCTCGAAGGCGGCAAGGAAGCGCTGGCGTTCTCGTCCGGCCTGGCGGTGGTCACCGCGGTGGTCCAGGGTCTCGAGCCGGGCGATCACATCCTGGCGCCGGACGATGTCTACTATGGCCTGCGGAAGGTGCTCGGCGAGATCTTCGCGAAGGCAGGTCTGAAGACAACCTATGTCGACATGACGGACCTCTACGCCGTCCAACAGGCAGCGCGCCCCTCGACGCGGCTGGTTTGGATCGAAACCCCCTCGAATCCGCTGATGAAGATCACGGACCTGGCGGCAGTAGCGGCGATTGCCCGAAAAGCCGGCGCCATCAGCATCTGCGACGGAACCTTCGCCAGCCCTATTCTCCAGCGGCCGCTCGACCTGGGCATCGACATGGTGACCCATTCGACCACCAAGTACATCGGCGGCCACAGCGACGTGGTAGGCGGCTCGCTGGTCACCCGCTTCGACAATTACCTCTTCGAACGAGCCCGGAAGAGCCAGAAATACGGCGGCGCCGTGCCGTCTCCGTTCGAGTGCTGGCTGACGCTGCGGGGCGTCGATACGCTGCCCTACCGGATGCGCGCGCACTCCGGGAACGCTTCACGCGTCGCGGAATTTCTGGCGGCCCACCCCGCTGTGGAAGCGGTGCACTATCCGGGCCTTCCCGGTCATCCCGGACACCAGGTGGCCGCGCGTCAGATGTCCGCTTTCGGCGGGATGGTGTCTTTTCAGGTGCGCGGGGGCAGGGACCGGGCGATGAAGGTAGCGTCCGGAGTCCGCCTGTTCACGCGCGCCACCAGTCTAGGAGGGCCCCACAGCTTCATCGAGCATCGCGCTTCGATCGAGGGCGCGATGACGCGCACGCCGCAAAACCTGCTGCGCATGTCGATCGGCCTCGAGAACGCCGATGACCTGATCATCGACCTGGGGCAGGCGCTTCAGGGATAGGGATGCTTGAGCAGCCGGACGGTTCAATTCAGTCGCGGCCTCCCCGGGCGCCGGCCGGTAGGATTTCCTGTCCGGCGTTACGATAAACTGGATATGTTTATGCGCGCGCCTTGGCCGGTACTCACCGCGATCCTCTGCCTGCCGGCTTTCGCCGAGTCGCGCCCGGATCCAAAAGCGATTTCGATCTATCCGTTCACCGGCCAGTCCGGTGGCACGTTCACCGCAATACTGCGCGGGTCAGGACTGGCCGGCGCGACGGGCGTGGCCAGCGGCGATGCGCCGTTTGCCGTCAGCGTGGAAGGCGCCGAAACCGAACAGACCTCGACCGGAAGAGGAAAGACCGTCTCGGATTTAGTGAAACTGCGCGTCCAGGTGGCGCCTGGAGCCAGACCGGGGCGTTATCCGGTTCGGGTGATCACGCGCAACGGCGTGTCGAATGCTCTGCCAATCCACATCGTGCAATCAGCCGTGGACCCCGAACCGCCCGGCTCTCACGAAAACCAGGATTCTGCCGTCGCGGTCCCGGCGCTTCCGGCGGTGTACTCCGGCCGGCTTTCGCGCCGGGGTGAGACCGATTATTATTCCTTCCAGGCGCAAGCCGGCCAGACCCTCACTTTCGAGGTGATCTCCGGACTCCCGCAGATCGCCGCCGCCGGGTCCGCCGCCACCGTCGCCAACTTCGACCCATCCATCACGATTTACCAGGCCGGTGGAAGCTGGTTCGATCCCAAGCGGCTGAAGCGCATCGCCTACAACGACGAGCCGGTTTGGGTGTTCGGCAAGCCGACCGACGCTTACCTGCAGCATCGTTTCGAGGCCGCGGGCACGTACCTGCTGCGGATCGAAGCGTTCGCGGGTCAAGGAGGGCCGGATTACGGATATGCGCTCAAGATCACGCCCGGAGCGGCGCCGCAGGATCCGGAGCGTCCAGCCAGGAACTGGGAAGAGCGAACCTGGACGCGGCGGCTCGATCCTGGACGGCTTAGCCAACTCGCGGCCCGCGGCGGAAAGCCTGGCGCAGGGAAACAGATCGAGACCTACCGCGGGACACCGGAAGGCGCAGTATTCAAGATCCCCGGCTCCATCGAGGGGGCCCTCGTCCAGCCCGGGGAGACCCATCGCGCCCGCTTTCATCTGGAAAAGCCGGCGGACATCGCCATTGAGGTGGAAACACCGGCGGCCGCTCCGCCCTATTTCAACCCGATCGTCCGCCTGTTGAACGCGGCGGGCGAGGAAGTCGCCACCAACGTCCTGGTCGGACGCGGCGCCTGCTCGGGAGCCATCACCAAGTCGGCGCAGGCCAAGACTCTCGTTCCGCTGCGCGACACCGGGGACTACACCGTCGAGATTCGCGATGCCACTGCAGATCTGGCGGGAGCGGATTTCCGGTATCGCGTACAGCTGCGTCCCCAGGTTCCGCACGTAGGCCAGGTGAAGATCGATACCGATCATCTCAATCTCGAAACCGGTCAATCGAAGACCGTGCTGGTCGTGTTCGATCGCGAGGAGGACTTCCGGGGCGCCGTCACGGTGGCCGCCGAGTCCCTGCCGCCAGGGGTATCGGCAATGGCAGGCGCCGACTTCGAACCGGACAAGGATCCTCCACCGCCCTCAGCCAGACGCGAACGATACGTTCCCCGGACGGAACGCCTGGTGCTCGTCCTCTCCGCTGCGGCGGATGCGCCCGCGTCAGTGCAGCCCCAGGATGTGCGGCTGGTGGTTCGGCCTCTGGTGGATGGCAAACAGGGCGAAGTTCTGTCCAAGAAATCTTTCCCACTGATGGTGGTGGCAAAGCCATGAGACTGCCTCTCATCCTGCTGCTGACGGCTGCATCGGCGTGGCCGGCCGGGGGCGATCTGACGCTGCGGACATGGCCTGCGCAGGCGTCGCTGCGTGGGTCCCGCGCGACCCAGCAGTTCATCGCCACCGCTACGGAGCCGGACGGCACGGAGCGCGACGTCACCGCGCAAGTGGAGTGGCGGCTTTCGAATCCCGCCAAAGCGAAACTTATTTCCGCCGGCCGGCTGGCGCCGCTCGAGGATGGCGTCGTTACCCTCACCGCGGCGCTCTCCGGCAAGCGGGCGCAATCCACGGTGCGCATCGAGCAGGCATCCGCCGCCGACCCCGTGAGTTTCGTGCGGGAGATCTCCGGCATCCTCACCAAGCAAGGCTGCAATGTAGCCGTGTGTCATGGCGGGGTGAAAGGCCAGGGCGGCTTCAAGCTCTCGGCCAATGCTCTCTACCCGGCCGATGATTACGACTGGATCACCAAGGGCGGCGGCTACCAGGTGTTGACGGCAGATGTGAAAGGCGAGCGGATTCCACGCATCGACGCGGCCGCGCCTGAGAAGAGCCTGCTGTTGCTGAAGCCTACCATGGCCGTCCCGCACGGCGGCGGCAAGCGGCTCGAAGCGGACTCGGACGATTACAAAATGATCGTGGGCTGGATCCGGAACGGAGCGCCCTACCGCAGCAAGGGCGATACGGCCGAAGCGAGGGTGAAGCGCCTCGAATTGTACCCGCTCACGGCGATCGTGCCCGCGGGCGCGGAGCAACGGCTGCTGGTCACGGCACACTTCACCGATGGCCACGCCGAAGACTATACGCATCAGGCCATGTACACCGTGAATGACGGCGAAATCGCCGCCGTTTCTTCCGGAGGCCTGGTCAGCGCGAAGCGCCGTGGGGAGACCTCCATCCTGGTCCGCGCCGCCGGGCTGGTGGCGAGCGCGGGAGTGGGCGTGATCGGGCCGCCGGTACGGAATTATCCGAAAGTTCCCCGCGCGAACTTCATCGACGAGCATGTCTTCGGGAAGCTGCGAAAATTTCAGATCGTACCGTCCGAACTGGCCGGCGACTCGGAATTCCTGCGCCGCGTCTGCCTCGACCTGACAGGCACGCTGCCGCCGCCGGACCGGGTGCGCGAATTCCTGGCCGACAAGGATCCGAAGAAGCGGGAAAAGTTGATCGACACGCTGATCGGGTCCCCCGAGTTCGTGGACTACTGGACCTTCCGGTTCGCCGACATTTTCCGCGTTTCGATCTTTTCGAACGGCCTTTCACCCAAATGGAGCGAGGAATATTGGGAATGGATCCGGGCGAATGTCGAGTCGAACCGGCCTTACGACGAAGTCGCTCGCGAGCGGATCTCCGCCGAGGGATACCGCCCGCCGACCCGCCATTTTCTCCCCTATAACCAGATCGGCGCGCCCGCCGACACCATGGCAGAGGAAGTCCGCGTGTTCATGGGACGCCGGCTCGATTGCGCGCAGTGCCACAACCATCCTTACGAGAACTGGAGCCAGGACCAGTTTTGGGGCATGGCGGCTTTCTTCTCGCGCCTGCTGCGGATGGGCGCCGTGGTGATCGATCATCCCGTGAATATGGATCTGGGGACCAAGGACGCCGGCGGCAGCATGGTTCTGCTGCACCCGCGCACGAAGGTTCCGGTCAAACCGGCGCTGCTCGACAGCTCGCCTCTGGCGATCGCACCGGACGGCAATCCGCGCAAAGAGCTGGCCCGGTGGATGACCGGGCATCCATATTTCGCCGAAGCGGCTGTAAACCGGATGTGGGGGCAGTTCTTCGCCCGCGGCATCGTCGATCCCGTGGACGACTTCCGCTCCACCAATCCGCCGACTCATCCCGAGCTGCTGGCCGCCCTGGCCACCGATTTCCGGAGCCACGGGTACGATCTGCGCCATCTGATGAAGACTATCGTCTCCTCCCGCACCTACCAGCTTTCCTACCGCCCGAATGACACCAATCGGGAGGACGTCACCAATTATTCGCGCTCACTGGCCCGCGGCCTGGACGCGGAGGTGATGCTCGACGCAGTCGCCGACGTGACCGGAATACCGGAGACTTTCTCTACTGCGGTGAGCGGCGGGACGTCGGTGGGACAGGCCCCGGCCGGAACTCGTGCGATTCAGCTGCGGGATCCCGACACCTTTTTCTCGCGGTTCCTCGAGCTCTATGGACGCTCGAACCGCGGCGCTATTCCGGAGCGGAATACGAAGCCGAACCTGGGCCAGGCGCTGCACGTGTTGGCGGGATCGAGCTATGTGGACCGCTTGGGAGCGTCCGGCGGCCGGCTGTCGCGGCTGCTCGAGAGCGGCGCCTCCGACGAGAAAATTTTCGAAGAGTTTTACCTGGCGGCATTTAGCCGCCTGCCCGAGGCTGAAGAGATCCAGGCGTTGAAAACGCTGCTGGCGCGGCGCAGCGACCGTGAAGCCGGCCTGCGGGAGTTTGTCTGGGCCTTGATCAGCTCCCGCGAATTCGCGGAGAATCATTAGAGTAAGGAGGGGACGCATGTTGACTCGACATCCGATTTGCCGCCGAAGTTTCCTGAATGTGGGTTCGCTTGGGTTTCTCGGCCTCTCGCTGAACGAGTACCTGTCGGCCGCAGCCGCGGCCAAAGCGCCGGAAGGGAAGGCGAAAGCCGTTATCCTGTTCTGGCTCGAAGGCGGTCCCAGCCATATCGACACGTGGGACCCCAAGACAAACAGCAACTTCAAGCCGATCTCGACCAATGTCCCCGGGATTCAGATTTCGGAGCTGCTGCCGAAGATCGCCAGGCGCATGGACAAGTTCGCCCTAGTGCGGTCCATGCATACGCGGGGCACGGACCATCCCCAGGCGACCCATTACGCCATTACCGGTCACGAGGTCAATCCGGCGATGCAGTTTCCGAGCCTCGGGTCGATCATCACCAAGGAAATGGGCTCGCGCAACGCGGTGCCCGCTCACGTGCTGGTGCCGAAGTGGGACCGCTCCCGCCAGTATGAGGAATACTTCCGCGCTTCCTTCCTTGGCGGCGATTACGATCCGATGTGCATCCCCGACCCGAGCAAGCCCGGCTTCGAGGTGACGGATCTGAGCCTGCCCAAAACCGTTTCACAGGCTTCCGTGGAGAGCCGGTCGGCGTTTTTGCAAGCGGTCGACCGCCGCTACCGCGCGCTGAACGAAACCGCCGAGCACACCAACATGGACGCCTTCACGGCTCAGGCGTGGAAGATGATCCTGACGCCCGCGGTACGCGACGCTTTCGATCTATCGAAAGAATCCGACAAAACCAAAGAGCGGTACGGCAAGGATTCCATCGGGCAGTCCGTGCTGCTGGCGCGCAGGCTGGTGGAAGCGGGCAGCCGGTTTGTAACGGCCGCGGGCTACCACGGCACGTCCTGGGATACGCACAGCGACAACGACAAGGGCCACCGCGACCGTCTGACTCCGCCTCTCGACCGCACTCTCACGGCATTGGTCGAGGACCTCGACGAACGCGGTCTGCTGGATTCGACGCTGGTCATCGCCATGGGCGAGTTCGGCCGCACGCCGACCATCAATCCCAACCTCGGCCGCGATCACTGGCCGAACTGCTGGTCGCTGGCGCTCTCGGGCGCGGGGATCAAGACCGGACAGGTGGTGGGAGCGAGCGATGCGCGCGGGCACAACGTCGCGGATCGGGTGGTGACCATGGGCGACCTCTACGCCACCATCTACAAGACACTCGGCATCGACTGGAAGAAAGAGTACATGAGTCCCATCGGCCGCCCGGTCAAGATCGCCAATTCGCTGGACGACCGGACCGGCTCCCCCGTGCAGGAACTCCTGGCGTGAATCGCCGGGATTTTCTCAAAACCGCCGGCGGCGCAGCGTCCTGCGGGCTTGGCGCGGCTCAGTCCGCGCGGCCTCCGAATATTGTCCTCATCGTGGCGGACGATCTCGGCTTCGCCGACCTCGGCTTTCAGGGCAGCTCCGACATTCCTACGCCTCACCTGGACTCGCTGGCCCGTACCGGCGTCCGCTTCACGTCCGGATATGTTTCGCACCCGTTCTGCAGTCCCACCCGGGCGGGCCTGATGACGGGCCGGTACCAGCAGCGCTTCGGCCATGAGAACAACATGTTCTTCAGCGTCGAGGACCAGGTCGCCGGGCTTCCTCTCACGGAGACGACCCTGGCGAACGCGCTGTCGGACATCGGTTACAAGACCGGCCTGGTGGGCAAGTGGCACCTCGGTTCGCACCCGCGTTTTCATCCCACCCGGCGCGGCTTCCGCGAGATGTACGGCTTCGTCGGCGGCGGGCACGATTATCTCGATCCCGGATCGGCGAACCAGACAAAGTACGAGCACCTGCTCCCCATTCACCGCGAGGACGGCAAGGCGATCGCAGAAAAAGAATACCTGACCACCGCCTTGGGCCGCGAGGCCGCGGCGTTCGTCACCCGGCACACGCGCGATCCGTTCTTTCTTTATCTGGCGTTCAACGCGCCGCACGGTCCGCTGCAGGCGACCCAGGTGTACCTGGACCGGTTCGCTTCCATCGCCGACAAGA
>DATJFH010000300.1:0-50226 GCA_035495815.1 Bryobacteraceae bacterium | reverse complement strand
GACGGTTATTCCAGCTGGAACAAAAACCATCCGTTTACCGGGGGTAATCAGTGGCATTTGTTTGAGACAAACGCCGACGCCTGGAGCCTGAGTCTGGCGCGGCTGGCGATCGATCGCGAAACAGATCCGGTGGGTTTCCATGCGGAGCTGGGCGCGGGAAATACTTACAAGCTGATGAACAGCTTTGATTCGGCGCCTCACATAATGCAGTATATTCCGCAAGCATATGTGAAATGGAAACTTTCGTTCTTCAAGGGCGTTCAGCTGGATTTTGGAAAGTTCTACACCAGCACCGGCGTTGAAGTGCTGGACACCGATCAAAACTGGAATTATTCGCGCTCGCTGTTATTCTCCTGGGCCCAACCCGCCTACCATTTCGGATTGCGCACGACCATACCGCTCGCCAGGCATGTCGTGGCGGGCGTGCAAGTGGTGAACGGCTGGAACGATGTTCGGGACAACAACACGGGCAAGACCTTGGGTCTCACGGCCAACTTTGCATGGTCCCGCCTGAGTTGGACGACCGTCTATTACGGGGGGCCTGAGAAAACCGGCAATAACCAGGGCTGGCGGCATCTTTACGACACCGCGTTGCTGGTAACACCACGGAAACCGGTGACATTTTACGTGAATTTCGATTACGCCCTGGAGTCCCGGCTCGATGGCGGCAAGAACCGGTGGGCAGGGATCGGAGGCGCGGCCCGCATCGCAGCCGGCCCGAAATTCGCCGTAACTCCTCGCTTGGAATGGTTCTTCGACGCCGACGGTTTTTCAACCGGCACAGAACAGCGACTGAAAGAGGTCACCCTGACCGCCGAATGGAAGTTGTGCCGCGGCCTCGCGTCCCGCCTGGAATATCGCAGGGACTGGTCCAACCGGGCAACCTTCCCTGGTCAGAACCCGGGTGAGTTCCTAAAGTCTCAGAACACCGTGACTCTGGGAATGCTGGCGACATTCAGCATGAAAAGGTGAAATGAGATGCATATCCTGAAAATGATCGGTATCGTCACTCTGCCTGCGCTCATCGGCTCTGGCTGCGCCTCCCCCAAAAAGCCGCCGCTCCGGTTAGGAGTCAACTTCTGGGCCACCACCGAATTTATTTTAATGGCCCAGGAGAAGCACTTTTTCGAGGAAGAAGGGCTGCCCGTAGAGATCGTAGAGTACAGTTCTCTCAACGACCTGCGGCGCGGATTCGAGCGGGGCCAGGTGGACGCCATGGCCAGCAGCCTGGTCGAAGTGCTCATGGTTCGCGATAACACGCAGCGGCGTCCTCAAGTGGTGCTGATCGTAGACTTCTCCAACGGCGCAGATTTTATCGTGGCCAAATACGATATTCCAAACGTCGCCGGCCTCAAGAAGCGCCGGGTAGGTGTCGAAGGCGGATCGATGGGGATCTTTGTCCTCGGACGGGCGCTGGAACAGGCCGGGCTCACTTTCGACGACGTCACCTTGATCTCCAAAGATCAAAGCACCATGGAGCGGTCGTATCTTTCCGGCGAAATCGATGCCGCGGTCACGTATCCGCCGTTTTCCGTGGGATTGGGGGGAACCGCCGGAGACGGTCATCTCATTTTCAGCAGCAAGCAGATACCCGGTGAGATCGTCGATATCGTGGCTGTGGACGTGAACAAGTTGAACCCCGGAGATGCGGCCAAATTCCAGAACGTGTGGAAGCGCGTCACGGCCCATGTGGCCGCCAATTCCGGGGAGTCGTATCGAATCATGGCCAAGCGCGAGAAGATCAGTCTGGCTGATTTCCAGGCCACGATGGATGGCCTTCAAATCGTCTCACACGAGCAGCAGCGGGCTCTTTTCGAGCAGGGCGGGCTCAAAGTCACGGTGCAGAAAACGGCTCGATTCCTGCAGCAAACGGGCGTCCTTAAGAGAATACCGGACCCGGATGACCTGCTGGCGCTGGACCACGAACGAATTTCTTTACGGCGATGAACTGGCGCTTCAAGAGCGTGTTGTCCCTGCACGTGAGGGTAATGGCCCCTCCCGCGCTTTTCGGGTTGGTCACTCTGAGCGCCATCATATGGATCTTTCACGGGGCCATGTCCCGGCGCTTGGATGAGGAGCAAACGGGGCGGGCGGCAGTGTTGATCGAAGCGCTCCAGGGGGCAGCGGAGGTTCTTGGCGAGTCGCCGGAGCTCACCAGAATGGTCAATGCTCTGGGAGGAAGCCCCGATGTCAAGCTGCTGGTGTTAGCGGCCGGAGCGCCCTTACGGGTGGTTACGGGCTCGCGCAATGCCTGGGCGGGGCTTCCGGTCGACGAGATCCCCGATGCGGACGTGGCGCAGGAACTGATGAAGGGGGTGAACAGAACGCACTTGTCGCACTATCATCCTCAGGCCGATCAGTTTGGTTTCAAGGAAAGGATTTTCATCATGCCTCGAGGCGGCACGAAGCCGGTCGAGGGCTTGGTGCTCGTACACCTGGATGGCGCAAGGTTGCGCCAGGCAGTGGATCGGATCGAGAGATTGATGACCGGCGTGGCCCTGGTCACCATCCTGGCTTTACTGGCTGTGACGCTGGGCATTCTGCGTCGCTTCATTCTGGGCCCGATCCATACCATCGGTCAAGTGATGAACCGCCGGTCCGGGGGGGATCTCGCGGCTCGCGCACCGGCGCTGGACGCCGACGAGATCGGAAGGCTGGCCGCGTCGCTGAACAACATGCTGGACGCGCTGAATGCGGCGCAGGAACATATTGAAAACCAGAGCCGCCAACTCCGGCTCCAGAAGGAGGACCTGATCCTGGCTCGCGATCAGGCGCTCACCTCCATGCGGGCCAAATCTGCATTCCTCGCCAACATGAGCCATGAGATCCGGACGCCCATGAACGGCATCATTGGAATGACTGATCTTGCGCTGGATACGGGGCTAAATCCCGAACAGTCCGAATACCTGCACATGGTCAAGGGATCGGCGGATGCGCTCCTCGTTTTACTCAACGACATTCTGGATTTTTCCAAGATCGAGGCCGGGAAGCTGGAGCTGGACCACCACAGCTTCAATCTGCGGAAGAGCTTGAGTGAAGTTGTCAAGACGCTGGCAATCAAAGCGCAGCAGAAGGGTTTGGAGCTTATTCTGGACGTGGCTCCGGAAGTGCCGGGCAACGTCGTGGGCGATCCCGGCAGGATCCGCCAGGTCTTGGTGAACTTAGTCGGCAACGCAGTCAAATTCACGGAGAGCGGCGAGGTAGAAGTCAGCGTGCAGAGCGAGCCCAGCCTGGAGGGAACAACCTTGCGCTTCAGCATCCGGGATACGGGAATCGGAATCCCTCGGGACAAACAACAGACGATTTTCGATTCCTTCTCCCAGGCGGATTCGTCCACCACGCGCAAGTACGGCGGCACCGGGCTGGGTTTGACGATCGCAGGTCAACTGGCGGGTCTCATGGGCGGAAAGCTTTGGGTCGAGAGTGAGGCCGGAAAGGGGTCGACGTTTTACTTCACGGCTCGAGTTGGCCAGGGAGCGGCCGCGTTACCATCCGAAGCGCTCGACGTGTCCGAACTCGCCGGCGTCCCCATCCTGGTGGTGGACGACAACGCGACGAATCGGCGCATTCTCGAGGATTCCGTCATCCGCTGGAAGATGACGCCAACCGTCGTGGCAGACGCGGCAGCGGCGGTGGAAGCGCTTCAGCACTCCCTCGCATCGGGAGCCCGGCTTCCTTTGGTGCTGACCGATGCCCATATGCCGGGAATAGACGGATTCGACCTGGCCGAAAGAATTCGCGGGGATCCGTGGTTGTCCAACATCAAAATCGTGATTCTGACATCGAACGGCGAACATGGAGACGCGGACCGATGCCGGAAACTCGGAGTCACGGCGTACCTCAGCAAGCCGTTAGACCGATTAGAATTACGTGACGTCCTGCTCCACGTTCTGGCGGGCGATCCAGCCAAGCCGGAAAATCGGGCTTTCGTGACTCGACATACGATCCGGGAACAACGGCCGTCTCTGTCTATTCTCGTCGCGGAAGACAATACTGTGAACCAGAGGCTGATTGGCCGGCTTCTGGAGAAGCGGGGACACCGAGTCGTGCTGACGGAGAATGGACGCGAAGCACTGGAAGCATTAGAAAAGCAGTCGTTCGACATTATTCTCATGGATGGACTGATGCCGGAGATGGACGGTTTTGAAGCGACGAAACGGATACGCGAAAAGGAAAGAGTAAGCGGCGCTCACGTGCCCATCATTGCGTTGACCGCTCTCGCGATGGAAGGCGACAAGGAGCATTGCTTGGCCTGTGGTATGGACGGCTACGTCCGGAAGCCCGTCCAACCTGAGGATTTATTCCGCGAGATCGACAGGCTCTCCTCGATGCCCATACAGCTGTCCAGACTCCTGCCGCAGCTTGACCCGGCGGTTGACACCACTGCGACGCAATGTTTGCAGGATCTCGTGGCGGCGGATCGGACTGTCGCGCGATAGGCGCCGACAGGTTCGGCAGTCGAGGAGACAGTCCGGCGCTGGTGTGGGCGCAGTTCTCGGCGCAGGGTGTTCCGCCCGCCGTGTTTCCGAATGGATCCTAGAACAGCAGTTTCAGGCCGAACTGGATGATCCGCTGGTTATCGTCAATCACTGCGGTGATCCGGCCTTTTTGCGCAGACGAAACGTTGCTCGCCGGCAGCCGGAAATTCGGGTGATTAAACACGTTGAAAAACTCGGCGCGGAATTGCAGGTTGGTCCGCTCGGTGATGCGCGTCGATTTCAGCACGCCCAGATCGGTATTGAAGAACCCCGGTCCGCGCAGGATATTCCGGCCGGAATTTCCGAAGGCGCCTGGCGCGTTCACCACGAATCGCGACGTATCGAACCACTGCACAAGCTTCTCTGACAACGGCCGGCTATCTCCCAGGTTGACGTTGCCCCCGATGTAGTCCGCGCGATCGCTCCCGACGTTGGTGAAGGAGTTGTCCTGACCGCTCGACATGGTGAACGGGAAACCGCTCTGCCGCACCAGAATCGCGTTCAGTTGCCATCCGTTGATGATCTTGCCGGCCACCGGGCCTGCCTTCAGCCCGGGAACGTCCCACAGGTTCGAGAACTTGAAATTGTGAGGGACGTCGAAATTCGATACAGCGCGGCTGACGGTCCGATTGAACGGGTTCACCGCCGACAGATCGTCAATGTTTTTCGACCAGGTATAGTTGGCCAGGATGGTGTACCCGTGAGAGAAGCGCTTTTCCAGGTTCCATTGCAGGGAATGGTAGCTGGAATTGCCGCCGGCGTCATAGCGGCTCACAGGCCCGAAATTAGGATACACCCGCCGTTCTTGCGTGTTGCCGACGGTCGCGCCGGGGCGGAAGATCGCCGGATTCTCGGAGATCGTATATTGCAGGTACGTGCCCTTATTGCCGAGGTACGCCACGCTCGCCACCCAGCTGGCGCCTAACTGGCGCTCCAGCCGCGCGGTCCAGGTGATCAACTGCGGGATGCGATAATCCTTCGCAAAATAGGTCCGGACGTCGTTGATCGGGGCGAACACGAATTCGGGCCCGGGCACATCCGGTCCGAAGTTGGAGGGGAAGGGATTTGCCTGGCCCTTACTTCCGAACGGATCTTCGAAAGCCACATCGGTGACCGTAAAAGTCCCGGCGAACGGCGCGACATTGGCAAACGGATTGAAGTTGCTGGCCTGAATCGGAGTGTAGTAAAAGCCAGTACCCATGCGCAGGCTGGTTTTGCCGTCCCGCGTCAACCGGTATGCAAGGCCCAGGCGCGGGCCGATGTTCCACCAGTTCGGGTCGGATCCTCCGACGGGACAACCAGGGTCGTTGTTGCTGCCTCCATAGAGGAATCCGAGCGGCGCGTTGGGATACCGTTTCGACCGCTGCGTGGTTCCCGGCTGGAAGCAGAGGACGCGGCCCTCGCGGTCGTAATAGGGCAGGTAGGGATCCCAGCGCAGACCGAGATTCAGCGTGAGACGGTCGTTCACCTTCCAGTTGTCCTGTACGAAGAAGCCCCACCGGGTGCCCAGCAGGAATTTGAATTCGCCGCCGCCCTGGCGGTATTGGGACGCACGGCCGAACATGAAATCCGACAATCCATCGCCGGAGAGCTGGCCGTTGAAAGTGAAATTGCCCGCCATTTGAAAGGTATTGATGACGTGGTTTCGCACGCGAACAGCCTCACCGCCGAAACGCAGCTCGTGGGCGCCCTTGATCTTGGTGACCACTTCCCGGATGGTGAAGTCGCCGCGGTCGAAATCGCCCAGGTGATTCGTCCCGATACCGAAGCCGCCTGTTACCGAGAGAGCCAGCTCAGGCGGAGCGTTCAGCTTTTTCACACTCTCCGGCCCCACCACCTTTACGCCGGCCGCTGCGAAACCGAAATCGGCGCTCGACAGCGATCCGCCCCGCTGGCGGTTGATTCCGAACGTGCTGTTGACCAGCAGCGTGGGAGTCAAAGTCCAGGTGTGGTTGATCGAGATATTCTGCACGCGGACGGCGTTGCCGGCCGAAGTGGCCGCCAGGATATTCGGCGGACCTACCACCGGAGGACCGTCAAAATCCGTGAAGTAATACCGTCCGCTGATCTGATGCTTGCCACTGACGTAGTCCGACTTGATCATGAACTGATTCTCGGTCTGGACAATGGGCGTGCCGGGAAAATTCAACTCGCGCGCCGTGCCATTGGGCAGGGGGATGCGCTTCAGGAAAAACTGCGAGACCGGGTTGAGACGGCTGGCCGGGATCAGGTTGCCGGGCACGGGCTGCTTCGATACCGGGTCCACTAACTGGCGGCCCGGAAGCAGCGAGGAGAAATCGCCGGTGCGCTCGGCCGCGGTGGGAACAAAGGAGATGATTCCGGCGGGCGTGTTGCGCAGCCGCGTGCCCTGGAAGGTTCCATAGTAGAACAGCTTGTCCTTTCGGATAGGGCCGCCCGCGCTGCCGCCGAACTGGTTCCGCTTCAAAGCGTCCTGTTTGGGCGCGAAGAACTGACGTGCATTGAGCGCTCCATTGCGCAGGAAGTGAAAGGCGCTGCCGTGTATCTCGTTGGTGCCCGACCGGGTGACGATGTTTACCACGCCGCCGCCCGCGTTGCCGTATTCGGCGGTGAAGTTGCTCGCCTGAAGATTGAACTCCTGCACGGAGTCCGGATTGGGGAACGGCAGGCTCACGTTGATGTAGGTGTCATTGTGGCTGGTACCGTCGAGTTGGAAGTTCACCTGATAAATTCCCGCGCCATTGACACCGGCTGTTTCTTCTCCCGGGTACACGCCGCCATGACCACAAATCTGACAGGAGTTCCGGCCTAGATCGACTGTCCCTGCCGCGAGATAGACAAGCCGCTCGGGTCGGCGGCCATTCAGTGGGAGTTCCACGATACGCTTCTGATCGACCAGTTGTCCGGCGGTAGCCGTCCGCGTCTGGATCAGTTCCGCCTCGGCTAACACGGTCACCTGCTCGCTGACGGCGCCGACTTGCAATGCCACATTCTGGGTCGCCATCCGGTCGACCGTGAGCTGGATGCCGGACTGCACGTAGGCGCTGAAGCCGGGCTTTTCCACTCTCAGTTCATAGCTGCCGACGGGCAGCCGCGAGAACAGAAACGATCCCGTGGAATCGCTCGTGACCGTCTGGACAAACCCGGTTTCGGTGTTGCGCGCAGCGACCCGGGCGTCCGCAACCACCGCTCCTGTTGAATCCCGAACGGCGCCCCCGAGGCTGGCTGTCGTGAACTGAGCGGAAAGTACTCCAGCCAACAGGAAGAAGGACAGGATTACTCGATTCATCGAACTACCCCCTTTCGCTACAAAGATGCTATCGCCGCTCGGTCATGGCGTCAAGCCAGCCTGCTTGTCAAGTCGATGTTTTATTGCATCTCTCGTCAATCCAGCTCCGATGTATGCCGTCAAAGCCGAATCATGGGCGCCTGCTCGTAAGTTCGGTCCGCGGGACCGATCGGAAGCAGCGGAGAATCGATAATCGTTATTGACAGGGCTCGAGTGGTTCTCATAAACTGTTCTGACACAATCGGCCGGCGCCGGGTAGGGCGGCATCGATCTGCCGGTGGCGGTCTCACCGACCGGTGCGGCCGGCCTGCTCCCGGCTGGCGCGGCATGGGGAACTACGAACAGAAGGCTGGGCGAGATGTGCGCATAGCTCGAAGGGGTCAGGCGGGGGCCGGCGATAGGCGCGGCCCGTGCCGGCCAAGTCAGTTGGCGGATATTTCAGGACGGAAGTGGAGGGGGTTATGACGAGGAACCTCGCGCGGGCGGCGGCCGGCGCTATGACATTGCTGCTGGCCGCTTCGCCGGCAGCGGCGCAAAACATCTTCGGCGCCATTCTGGGGACGGTGCGCGACTCCTCCGGTCAGCGGGTGGCAGGCGCGGAAGTGGTCGCCACCAATATCGACACCAACCAGGCCTCGCGCACTGCCACCGACGAATCGGGTTATTACGAATTCCCGCTGCTCAAGCCGGGCGCCTACTCGGTGCACGTCCGGCTGCAGGGGTTCAAGACCGCGGAGCGGCCGCGTGCGGAAGTGCAGGTGGACGAGCGCAACCGCCTCGACTTCACGCTGGAAGTGGGTGACCTGACGACGTCGGTGTCGGTGGTAGACAAAGCGCCGCCGGTGCAATCGGAGTCCTCATCGCTGGGGCAGGTAGTGTCCTCCCTGACGGTGCAGGAGATGCCTGCCGCCGGCCGAAACGTCTTCGAACTGGCGGGATTGGTTGCGGGTGTGATGGTGAATCCGACCGGCGAGGGACGGTACGTCGCCGAGGGCGGTTTCGACAGCTCGGATATTTCGATCGGCGGCGGACGCTACCGCACCAACGAGTACCTGATCGACGGTATCACGGTGATGCTGCCGCAGAATAACAATCACGCCATCACGCCGACGCCGGAATCCACGCAGGAAGTGAAAGTGGCGACGGGCAATGCCGGCGCGCAGTACGGGCGCACGGGCGGCGGCACGGTCAACGTCATCACCAAGGGCGGCTCCAACGAGTTCCACGGCAGCGGTTGGGAATACTTCCGCAACGACTCGCTGCAGGCCAATGATTTTTTCGCCAACGCGCGCGGGCAAGGGCTGGGCGAGTATAAGTTCCAGATGTTCGGCGGCGTCGCTGGCGGGCCGATTCGCCGCAACCGCAGTTTCTTCTTCGCCGAGTACCAGGGCAGCCGCAACCACGTCAACGGCGGCGGCGGGACCTTCACGTTTCCCACGGCGCAGCAGCGAACCGGCGACTTTTCCCAGACGTTCACCTCGGATGGGCGCGCGATCGCCATCTACGATCCGTTCACCACCCAGCTTGCGGCCGACGGCCGGACTTACACGCGATCGCCATTCGCGGGCAACCGCATTCCACAGGACCGCATCGACAAGGCGGCGGCGAAGATGGCAACCTATATCCCGCTGCCCAACCGGCCTGGCGACGGGCCATCGCATCTGAACAACTGGGCCTTCGCCAATCAGAACGACGTGGCCAGCGACCAGGGGTCGCTGCGGATTGACCACCGTTTCTCCGACCGGCACAGCTTCTTCGGACGAGGAACGCGGACGGTGACCCGCATCGCCAGCCCGGCGATTTTCGGCACGTGGGCGGACACAGGCGGCGACGATCAGGTGCAAGCCTATGTCAACGCGGTAATCAACGGTACCTACGTGTTGAGCCCTACCAGGCTGCTCAATTACCGTTTTGGGCTGACGCGCAAGATTCAGAATACGCACCCGACGTTCCTGGGCCAGATCAAGATGAACGAACTGGGGTTCGCGCCGAACGTCTCGGCCAACGCGCAGGTGGAGATGTTCCCGCAAATCGGGTTCGACAATTACGATCCGATCGGCACGGCTCCTCCGCGGCGAGTGAGCAACGACATCTTCAACTGGGTGGGCGACTTCACCCAGATCAAGGGTCGCCACACCATCAAGGCGGGCGCGGACTTTCGCGTTTACAACCAAAACCCGTTCAACGCGTCGGCTGCGGCGGGCAATTACACGTTCTCGTCGGCGTTCACGCAAGGACCCGACCCGACCCGGGCTGCGAGAGGTTCGGGCGACGGTTTCGCGTCGTTCCTCACCGGCTACGGTACGGGCACGATTCAATACACACCGGCATTCGCCATCCGCAACTCCTACTACGGAATTTACGTGCAGGACGACATCCGGTTGGGGAGGCTCACCGTCAATGCGGGGCTCCGCTGGGACTATGAGGCGCCGCGTACGGAGCGCTATGACCGGTTCGCCAATTTCGATTTCAACCGCGCGTTTCCGGTGCAGGTGGCAGGGCTGCCGAACCTGAAGGGAGTGCTTACGCAGGCGGGGCGGGAGGGAATTCCGCGGGGCCAGTTCGAAGCGGAAAATCGCAACTTCGCGCCGCAACTGGGGCTGGCATACCGGCTGAGGCAGGCGACCGCGATTCGCGCCGCGTACGGAATCGTGTTCAGCCCGCGCATCGGCTACCCGAACTCTCGCAACTTCGGCGCTTCCGGCGAGGAGCTGACCACCACGTGGGTGTCGAGCACGGACGGTGTGACGCCGCTCTATCCGATCAGCAATCCGTACCCCTCCGGCATTTTCGTGCGCTCGAGCAAAGAGGCCGACAAACGCCTGCTCGGGCAGGCCATCACGATCACGGACCGCAACTCCCGCAACAATACTTACATGCAGCAATGGAACTTCAGCATCCAGCAAGGGCTGAAGGGCGGATGGATGCTGGAGGCGGCGTACATGGGGAGCCGCGGCATCCGCCTGCCCATCGCGGTGCAGTTCAATCAGCTCGACCCGCAGTACCAGTCGCTCAAGACGGGGCTCAACCGGCAGACGCCGAACCCTTTCCTCGGGCTGGTTTCTACCGGTACCTTCTCGCTGCCGACCGTGACCCAAGGACAACTCTTGCGGCCGTATCCTCAGTACGGCAACATCTCCACTTTCATTCAGACGGCCGGTTACTCGGTGTATCACGGGTTGAACCTGACGGCGCAGAAGCGGTACTCGCACGGGATCAGCGTGATTCTGGCTTACACCACCGCGAAGACCATCGATAACGGCGCGGGACGCGTAATCAATATCACCGGGCTGCAGCCGCCGATTCAGAATCAGTACGACCTGCGGGCGGAGAAATCGCTCTCGCAGCAGGACGTCTCACAGCGGCTCTCGTTCAACCACTCCTGGGAACTGCCGCTCGGCCGCGGCCGCTTGCGTGGAGGCTGGAGTCTGAGCGGGACCGCGTCATTCCAGACCGGCTATCCGCTGTGGCTGAGTTCCATAGGCAACAGCGGCGTCTTCTCTGCGGTACAGCGCCCGAACAACATCGGCAAGTCGGCCACGCTCCAGGGCCCGGTGCAGGACCGGCTGACGAGGTTCTTCGACCCCTCGGTCTTTACGGTGCCCGATACGTACACCTTCGGCAACACCGGCCGCGCGCTGCCCGACACACGCGCCCCGGGCCGGCGCAATTATAATCTCGCGCTTTCAAAGCGGATTCGCATTAGCGAGCGGTTCAGCTCAATCCTCCGAGGCGAGGCATACAACCTGACCAACACGCCGTACTTCAATCTACCCGGGTCCAGGCTGGGCAATAACGATTTCGGCGTCATCTCGAGTTCCAACGGAGGCCGCCAGATGCAGGTGTCGGCCAAGGTTCAATGGTAGGCAAAGGTCCAATGGTAAGCAAAGGTCCGATGGTTCAAGAGTGGGGTACATAGCGATGCCATACCGTTTCCTGGTCAGCCTGGTCTTCGCTTCGTCCGCATGGGCGCAGGCGCACCGTTCCATCATCCTCGGCCAGGTCACCGATTCCTCCGGCGCAGCCGTGGGCGGCGCTGAAGTGCGGGTGATTCAGAAGGCCACCAACAGCGTACGGAGCACCGTCACCAATGTGAACGGCAATTACGAGGTACCGGGGCTGTTACCGGAGACCTACCGCATCGAGGCCGGCCGCGCCGGCTTCAAGATGGCGGTGGTGGACGGCGTGGCGCTGGCCAGCGGCCGCAGCGTGGAGATCAACCTGCGCTTCGAAGTAGGTGAAGTGCGTGAGTCGGTGACGGTGACGGCGGAGAAGCAACTGCTCGACACCGCCGGCGCCGACGTCAATACCGTGATCGGCGAGCGCAAGGTGCAGGATCTGCCGATCGGGCAGGGGCACGCGACGTATCTTTTTCTCATGATGCCGGGCGCCGACTCGGCCTCGGCGATCGGACGCGGGGGGTCGGGCGAAGACGTGCAGCCGCTGCAACGGCAGGGCACCTCGCAAACCCGCTTCAACGGCTCGCCGCAGGGCACTACCGAATACACGCTCGACGGCACGCCCAACACCCAGCGGGGCAACAGCCTTCCCGGCGGAGGCTCGTCCTTCAACCCCAGTTCCGAGGTGGTGCAGGAAGTTCGCGTACAGACGGCCACATTCGATGCGAGCGTGGGCCACAGCGGCGGCGCCACAGTTGACCTGGTACTGAAAGCGGGCACGAACGCGTGGCACGGAGGCGCGGTCGGCTTCTTCCGCAATCCGTCGTGGAACGCCAACTCGTGGAGCGGCAACCGCGGTGGAGTGCCGCGTCCGGACTTCACCTATCGACGCTGGGGTTTCCAGGGCGGTGGGCCGGTGTACCTTCCCAAGGTTTACAACGGCAGGAACCGGACGTTTTTTTACTACGGCCTCGAGAAGTGGAGTTCCCTCAGTCCAAATCCGCCGACCTTCATCACCGTTCCCACGCCGGCTGAATTCGGCGGCGACTTCAGCAGTCTGTTGAAGCTCGGAACGCAATATCAGGTGTATGACCCGAACACCGCGCAGGCGGCGGCCAACGGGCGCATCCAGCGTCAGCCCTTCGCCGGCAACGTCATTCCCGCCAGCCGCATCAACGCTGCCGCCAAGGCGCTGCAGCCGCTGTGGCCAACGCCGAATCTCCCGGGCACCGCGGACGGACAATTGAACTTCAGCTATAACAACGCTCCATTGCCGCGCACGTATTGGTCGTCCACTCTGCGCGTGGATCAGAATCTGGGCGCGGCGCACCGGCTCTTCGGCCGCGTGATCTCCTCCGACACGGGGATTCCGTTCGACACGCTCTTCGGGCGCACCGACATTCCGGGCATCAATCTGGCGGGGAGAAACCGCGACGCCGCGCTCAGCGATGTGTGGACCATCAGCCCCAGCCTCATCGCCGACTTCCGCGCGTCCGAAATGCGCTTCCATTGGGACAACACGTCCAACGGCCTGGGGCTGCCCTACGGGGCGTACGGGCTGGGCGCGTTCTCCAGCCTGCTGGATACTTCGCGCACCGGACTGCCCGTGGTCAATATCACCGGCTTTGCCGGCCTGAATAATTCCGCCGGTGTGAAAGAGATCTCGGAGATCCGCAGCGGCGCGGCGCACTTTACCAAGATTTATCGCAACCACGGCCTGAAATTCGGAGCCGAAGCGCGCTGGTATCTGGAGAATCGCGGCAGCGAAGACATCGTGCGGCTGACCTTCAGCGGCGTGTACAGCAACGGACCGCTGGACAACTCGCCGGCGCCGCCGCTGGGCGCGGGCATGTCGGATTTCCTGTTGGGACGCTTCAGCCAGGCGCAGGTTTCGCAGCCGTCCAAGGCGGCGAACCTGTCCACGTACCAGGGCATCTACTTCCAGGACGATTGGAAAGTGACTCCGCGGCTCACCGTCAATATCGGATTGCGGTATGAGCGCGAAGGCCCGCCCACCGAGCGCTTCAACCGTGCGCTGGCCGGATTCGACTCCACCGTAGACAACCCGGCGGCAGGGGCCGCCAAAGCCGCTTATGCAGCCGGGGCGCCGATCGCGGAAATTCCCCCCAGCGCCTTTCAGGTGCGGGGCGGCGTGATCTTCGCCGGCGTCAACGGCGCGTCCCGCCAAATCTACAAGACGGACGGCAACAACTTTGCGCCACGCATCGGGTTGGCGTTTCAACCCGCCTCCAATACGGTTGTGCGGGCGGGCTACGGGCTCTACTACATCCCCTACGGCCAGCGATTTTTCGCCAATGAAGGCGGGGTGCCCGGCTTCGATGTGAACTCGCTCGCTTTCGCTTCGTCCGACAACGGGCTGACCTTCACCCGCACGCTGGACAATCCTTTCCCCGGCGGGCTTGACAAGCCCACCGGATCGGCGCTGGGCATTTCCACTTTTGTCGGCCAGGCGTTGAACCTGCGGCCATATGGGGACAATCCCAACGCCTACAACCAGCGATGGCTGTTGTCCGTGCAGCAACGGCTCGCGTCGGTATGGAAGTTGGAGGCGCGCTACGTCGGCAATCATACAGTCAAGATGCCGGTGACGCGCAATCTCAATGCGCTGCCCAACAGCCAGCTCAGCACGTCGCCCGAGCGCGATGACAACAACAACAACCGCCTCACCGGGCTGGTGGCGAATCCCTTCTTCGGCATCAACAATGTGGGCGGCGCCATCGGGACGTCGCGAACCATTGCGCGGTCGCAATTGCTGCGGCCTTACCCGGAGTTCGCCAATATCAGTTTCTATAACAACCAGGGCTGGAGCACCTACCACGCGCTGCAGGTGGAACTGGAGCGCAGTCTGAGTAACGGCCTTACCATTCAAAGTTCGTACACATTTTCCAAGACGATGGACGGGCTGAGCTTCCTCAACGAAGGCGACCCTGTGACCGAGAAGGCCATCTCCATCGCGGACCGCCCGCATATCTTCCGCTTCATCGCGCTGTATGAATTGCCGTTCGGCAAGGGCCGCCGCTTCGGAGCGGGATGGAACGGAGTGGTCCGCTACGCCATCAGCGGATGGCAGGCGCAAGCCATCAGCTTCGTGCAGAGCGGCGTCCCGCTGGGGTGGGGCAACATTCTGTTTCGCGGCAACATCAAGGATATTGCGGTGGACAGCCAGCGTCCCGAGCGCATGTTCAACACCGGCGCCGGCTTTGAGACGGACTCGCGCAAGCAGCTTGTCTCCAACCTGCGTACGTTCCCCAGCGCGCTCGCCGGCATCCGCACGAATCGTGAAACCAACACCGACTTCTCCATCATCAAAAACAACTCCCTGGGAGAGCGTTTCAGCCTGCAATTCCGCGCCGAAGCGTATAACGCCTTCAACCAGCATTTCTTCAGCACCGGCGTGAACACCAACCCAGCCAACGCCGCGTTCGGCACTAGCACTTCGGCATCCAGCCCGCGGGCCGTGCAGTTGGGACTGAAGCTGATCTTCTGATATGAACTGGACACGCAGACAACTCCTGCAGGCGGGCGCCACGGTCGCGGCGGGACGAGCCAATGCGTCGGACTCCGCCATCGACGTCGGCGCGCGCAAGCAGTTGTTTATCGACCGCCGCTTCATCCGCTGGTCGCGCGGCGTCACGCTGGCGGTGAATCCTCCGCGCAAGGAGGGCGTCGTGTTGGAGGGCACGGAGCCGTGGGAAAAGGAACGCATCGGCGCCTACCTCTCCGTGATAGAGGATGGCGGCATGCTGAAGATGTGGTACATGAGCTTCGCCGGCAAGGGCGGCGGGCGCTTGTGTTATGCCACTTCGTCCGACGGCATCCGCTGGGAGAGGCCGAAACTCGGGATCGTCGATTTTGCCGGCTCTCGCGACAACAACATCGTCATTGCCAGCTTTCGCGAAGGCGCCGTGATGCTCGACCCGGTCGCGCCGCCGCGGCAGCGCTTCAAAACGCTGGCATCCTACGGAGGCAAGCGGCCCAGCGGCTTGGGCACGAACCGCAACGGCAGCCTGATGGTGATGACGTCGCCCGACGGCATTCACTGGGAACAGGAGTATCCCGTGCTGCCATTCCATCCCGATTCGATGAACACTCTGTTCTGGGATGCGCGCACGCAGAAGTACGCGGCCTATCTGCGCGGCTGGAACCCGCTGCGGGTGGTGGTCAAAGCGGAGATACCGCGCGAGCAGATTCTGCGGATGTGGCCGTACACTCCGTCATCGAAGCCGAGGTACCTGTGGAGCTTCCTTACCAGGAATGGAGAGGAATGGCCGCCCGCGATCAGCAGCGAGCTGCCCACGGTGCTGCGGTGCGATGAGCTCGACCCGCCCGGGTGCGACGTATACACGCCCAACGTGCAGCCGTATCCCTGGGCGGAGGATGTGTACCTCGCTTTCCCCACGCTATTCCGCCACACCGCGCCTCCGGGCTCGGAGCGTGTACCGATGGCAGGCGTGCTGGAATCGCAACTGGCCGTGAGCCGCGACGGCGCGCATTTCGAGCGCCCCAGCCGGCGTTCCTACCTGGGCCGCGGACTTCCGGGAGAAGCCGACAGCCACAACGTCTACGTAGGGCTCGGCTTTATCCGGCGAGGTCACGAAATCTATCAATATTACAGCGGCGGCGCGGGCGACCATGGAGCCTCCGGTGCGGCGCGGAGCGCGCTCATGCGCGTTTCGCAGAGGCTCGATGGTTTCGTCTCCGCCGACGCCGACGCGCAAGGGGCGGAGCTGGAGACGCCGCCGATCGTGTTCTCCGGCTCATCGTTACGGATCAACATCGACACCGGCGCCATGGGGACTGCACGGGTCGAACTGCGCCGGCCCGGCGGCGCCGCCATCCCCGGGTACGAATTGCGCGACTGCGAAGCCATCATCGCAAACGATCCCGCGTATCCTGTGCGCTGGCGCAACATCCCTTCTCTGGCGCCGCTGGCCGGCCAGCCGGTCGTGTTGCGATTGGAGCTCTCTCGCGCGCGGCTCTTCGCGTTTCAATTTGTCTGACCATGCCCAAGCTTGTCCAATACGTGGAGCAGCACAGCGACCGCCTGATCGCCATCGCGCGCGACCTGGTGCGTCTTCCGTCCGAGAACACTCCGCCCGACGGCGCCGAGGCCGCCTGCCAGCAGTATGTCGCGGAGTTCCTGACGCGTCTCGGCTGGGAGGTGGATGTCTATGAGCCGACCGCTGTCGCCGGTCTCGAGGATCATCCGTTGTACTGGCGCGGGCGGCGCTATGCGAATCGCCCCAACGTGACGGGACGGCGCCGCGGCTCGGGCGGTGGGCGGTCGCTGGTGCTGAGCGGGCACGTCGATACGGTGCCGCGCGGATACCTGCCGTGGACCCGCGACCCCTTCGGCGCTGAGCTGTCGGACGGCCGGCTCTACGGCCGCGGATCGATGGACATGAAAGCCGGGGTCGCCATCTCGTTGTTTCTGGCCGAGGCTCTGGGCGCGCTCGACGCCCGTCTGGACGGCGATCTGATGGTGGAGACGGTGGTCGATGAAGAGTTCGGCGGCGTCAACGGGACGCTCGCGGGAAGGGTGCGCGGCTACACCGCCGATGCGGCGATCGTCGGTGAATCGAGCGGACTCCGCATCATCCCCGCGCAGCGCGGCGGCCGCCTGGTCCACATCACTTTCCAAGCGGCCGCGGACATTTTTGCCGACGCACAGGGTGGGGTAGTCGAGCAACTGCGCACCTTTCTCAACGCCGTGCCGCGGTTCGCCGAATTACGCTCGGCCACCGCCCCGGCGCACCCCTACTATCGCCACCTGCGCGACCGCGCGCCTGTATCGGTCACCCGCATCTTCACGGCGCCCTGGGGCAACCACGAACCGATCACGGTTCCGGCGGTCTGTAAGGTCGAACTGTACTGGCAGTCCGTTCCGGGCGAGACGCAGGCGGATATCGAGCGGCAATTCCACGATTGGTTCGAGGCTCTGCCGTTCGATCCGAAGCCGCGAGTGGAGTTTCCGATTCGCTGGCTGCCTGGCTCGGCGATAGAGCCGGCCGAGCCACTGGTCACCGAACTCGCGGCGTCGGCGCGCGCTATGCTGGGGCGCGAGCCGGTGATCGAAGGGATGGAAGCTCCGTGCGACATGTATGTGTTCCACGAATTCGGGGTGCCCGCCGTGCTCTGGGGGCCGCGCGGCGGGGGCGCCCACTCTCCCGACGAATATGTGGAGGTCGATTCGATGGTGGATGCCGCGCGCGTCCTGTTCGATTTCACCGCGCGCTGGTGTTCACATTCGTGACCTGAAAAGAACATATGCACACTGAAGTTGCCGGATTGTTCGATCTCAAGGGGAAGGTCGCCGTGGTGACGGGTGGCGCGAGGAACCTGGGCTTCGACGCGGCATCGATTCTGGCTGCCGCCGGATGCGATGTGGCGATCACCTCGCGCGACCGGGCGCGCGCCGCCGCCGCAGCCGAGGACCTGGGGGCCCGCTACGGGGTCGATGCGCTGGCCATAGATCTCGACCAGACCGTACTCGCGGATGTGGAGCGCTGCGCGCGCGCGGTTACCGAGTGGAAGGGCCGCGCGGATATCCTGGTGAACAACGCCGGCGGTGGATACGGCGCGTCGCCCGGCAATCTCTTCCAGCGCGACCCCGGCGACTGCGCGCGGCTGATCGAGCTCAATCTCACCGGCGCGCTCTATTGCTGCCGCGAATTCGGCCGCGGCATGGCCGAGCGAGGCGCGGGGAAGATCATCAACATTGCATCCATTGCCGGTCTGGTGGGCCGCGACCGCCGCATCTACGAGCGCAGCGCCATGAAAAGTCAGCCCGTCGACTACGCCGCCGCCAAAGCGGGCGTGATTGGCATGACCCGTGACCTGGCCGCCTTCCTGGGGCCGATGGGCGTGTACGTCAACGCCATCTCGCCCGGCGGGTTCGCCCGTAATCTGGCCAGTACTTTCGTGCGCGATTACAGCGACCGCACGCCGCTGGGCCGGATGGGGCGCGACGGTATCGATCTAAAAGGCGCCATCCTCTTTCTGGCGTCGCCGGCATCCGACTACATCACCGGACACAATCTTGTGGTCGACGGAGGTTTCACCATATGGCAATAACCCATGCGGGGTTGAAGCCGATCGCCAACCCTTCACGGAGCGCGAAGGTGGTGGATGCGCTGCGGGAAGCCATCTATTCCGGGCGGCTGAAGCCCGGCGAGAGCATTCGCGAAATGCAGCTGGCGCGCGATCTGCAGGTGAGCCAGACCACGATTCGGGAAGCGCTGCTCCAACTCGAGCACGGCGGGCTCATCGTACGCCAGCCCAACCGCGGCACGCGCGTGACAGAACTCTCGCCGAAGGAAATTGGCGAGCGCGTAGGCTTGCGCCTGGCGTTGGAACAGATCGCCGCCGGTGAAGCCGCGCGCCGCGCCAGCCGGGAACATCTGCAGGAACTGGAAGTGCGTCTCAGAGCGATCTCCGCCGCCGTCTCGGCCAATGCCTACTACGAAGCCGGGCAGGCCGATCTCGAATTTCATCGCAGCATCTGGCGCGCCTCCGGCAATCAGACCCTGTGCCGCGTGCTGGACGATCTCACCGTGCCGCTCTTCGCTTTCGTCAGCATGGCCCAGAGCCGCGCTCTCGACAATCTGAGCACGCGCACCCTGGGCCACGAGCCAATACTGGCGGCGATTCGCAGCGGCGCCTCGTCGAGTGCCCGCGAGGCCATCAGCGCGCACATCGAGGGATCGTACGGCGACTTTCTGCATCATGAAGAAGATTAGCCTCGCCGTCGTTTGCGCCGCCATGGCGCTGATGTTTGCCTCGCCGCGGCGCAGCCTCCCGGTACCCAACTCGTCCCGCGGCGCATTGGCGTTTCGCGTGACGTTCGGCGAGAAACGGACCGGCGTAAAAACCTATGACGGCTCCGTCCACACCGCCGGCGGGAGGCTGCTCCGTCTCGCTCCCTGGCGATTCTTCGGCGCGGACCGCATCGCCGGCGCCGATTCATGGAAGCTCGAGATCAAGCGCGGCCCGATTGAGAACCAACCCGGCCAGCCCGTCCTCCTCGCGGAAGGGGCGGTAGTGCCGCAGAACCTGGTCACGGCCGGCATCCTTGTCACGGTGGAAGCGTCTACCGGTTCGGCCACGTTCCGCACGGCAGGCGGGACGTTTACCGTGCCGGTGGCGCAACTGCGCTACGGCCGCCCGCTGGAGTTCCTGGACGGCGATGTGCGGGTCGAGCGGGCGCCGGAGGTGAAGCAACTCTCCACCGAAGCCGGCGAGCAGCACGACTATCCGGCGCTCGCCGTCACCCGTTCGGGCGGAGTCTGGTTTGCCTGGCAGGCTTACCGCGATGGCGGCGACCACGTGTACGCGCGCGCTCCCAACGGCGCGCTGACGCGGCTTACGGAAAACCGGGCCGATGTTTTTCGACCCTCGATCGCCGAGGACGCGCAGGGGCGCATCCACGTGGTCTGGTGCGAGCGCTCCGGCGAGGAGTGGCATCTGGTGGAACGCGTGTTCTCCGGCCAATGGTCGGAGCGGGCGCGCGTTCCCGATGCCGGAACTCCGAACTTCTACCAGCGTCTGGCGGCGTCGCCGGGAGGCCGTCTCCACATGGTATGGGTGGGGCACGAGGCGGGCGAATCGTATCTCTACACGTCGTCGCTCGAGGGCGACGTCTGGTCACGCCCGATGCGCGCCGCCGGACCCGGCGTGTGGCGGCCGGACGCCGCCGTGGATGCGCGGGGCACACTCCACGTGGCGTGGGACAGTTATCAGAACGGCAACTACGATATCTTCTATCGCAGCATCGGCGCCGAGGGCGCGGCCGGGAAGATCGAAGCGGTCACCACTTCACCACGGTTCGAAGCGCACGCTTCCATCGCCATCGACCACGAAGGCCGGCCCTGGCTTGCCTGGGACGAATCCGGCGCCAACTGGGGCAAGGACTGGAATCACGCGGACGTGAGCCGCGCCACCACGCTATACGCGGGCCGCGCCATCCAGGTCGCGGTGCGTAGCGAAGGCCGCTGGATGCAATCGGGTGAATTCAGCGCGGCGGCGTCCGAGCGTCTCCGGCGGTACGCACAGGCGCCGCGACTCGCCGCCGACGGCGCCGGCCGCATGTGGGCGCTGTTCCAAATGCGCACCAGCGCCGACAGCACGCACGACGATGGGTGGGCCACCGGCGGTCTCTGGGATCTGTACCTCAGCTCCTATGAAAACGGCGAGTGGCGCCCCGCCGCCCTCGTGCCCAACTCCACCGGGCGTCCCGAGGCGCCATTTGAAATCGCGGGTGCGCGCGATCGCGTCTGGACGGCGTGGGCGGGCGACGGCCGGACCTACACCGGCAAAGGCGGCAATCACGAGCGTCCCACCATGGTGCGCTATGACGTGTTTGCCGGCGAAGCAGCAGCCGCCGGAGATCCCGGACGGGCGCGATTGAGCGAACGCGTCGAGCCGGTGTTGCGGCCGCAAGCCGTACACAATCGCGAGCGGCAGGACATCGGCCGTGTCCGCGCCTACCGCACCACGACCGGCGGTGTCGAGTACCGCATCCTGCGCGGCGACTTTCATCGGCACACGGAGATCTCCTACGATGGCGCCGGCGACGGCTCGGTGGAGGATTACTACCGCTACATGATCGATGCCGGCGGCATGGATACCGGCATTATCGCCGACCACAACATGGGCGGCGACATGGAGTACAACTGGTGGCGAACGGAGAAATCGTACGACTTGTTCCGCATTCCCGGCCGTTTTCTGCCGTTGTTCGGGTATGAGCGCAGCGTCCGGTTTCCCAACGGCCACCGCAACGTCGTCTTCGACCATCGCGGCGTCCGTACTTTACCCGTGCAACAGGACGAAAACCAGGGCAAGGTGAACAGCGGCAGGATCGTCTATCCGTACCTGCGGCAGAACCGCGGCATCTGCATGGAACACTCTCTGGCCACCAACCAGGGAACCGACTACCGCGATAACGATCCCAACCTGGAACCGCTGGTGGAGATCTACCAGGGCTATCACGCCAGTTACGAATACCCGGCCGCGCCGCGCGCCGAGAGCGACGGCAACCAACTCGCGATGCACGGTCCTTTTCAACCCGCCGGCTTCTGGTGGAACGCGCTCGCGCGCGGCCTCAAGCTGGGCGTACACGCGAGCTCCGACCACATTTCGACGCACTGCAGCTACGCTATGATTTTCACTCCCTCGGCGGATCGCACGGCCATTGTGGAGAACATGCGGCGCCGCCACGCGTACGCCGCCACCGACAACATCATTCTCGACTTTCAGGCGGAGGATTCCAGTGGCGCTCGCCACTTGATGGGCGAAGCCTTCTCCGCCGGCGGCCACCCGCGTCTGCGCGCGCACATCGCCGGTACCGGGCGCATCGCGCAAGTGGATCTGGCGCGCAACAACCAGTTCGTTTACAACGCCCGTCCCGCGGCTGCGGAGTTCGACCTCGATTACTACGACCAGTCCTCACCGCCCGGCGAAAATTATTACTATGTCCGCGTCATCCAGGAGGACGGCAACCTAGCCTGGAGCTCTCCCATCTGGATCGCGCAGCGTTGAGACAATTCCTATGCGCATTTCCCGCAGACAACTGATGGCATCCATCGCGCTTCCGCTGGCAGCCGCGGGCCGGCCGGAATGGCAGCGCTCGCACCCCGACTTCACGGTCTACCTTCCTGCAGCGCCGGGCGGCAGCGACAACACCAACCAGCACTTTCTGGTGACCCCGCTTCCCAACGGCGACTTCCTGGCCATGTGGACCACGGCATCGCAGGAGTCTTCGCCGAATCAGCGCATGGTCTGTTCGCGTTCGACCGACGCGGGCCGTACCTGGTCGCCGCCGCAGACCATTGACGGAGCGGCGCGCGGCGACTCGCCCGGCGCCGGGCTGGCCAGTTGGGGATTTCCCATCGTCACGCCCCGCACGGGCCGCGTCTGGTGCTTCTTCAACAAGAACATCGGCGTTCAAGATGTGCGCGCGGCCGATACCGGAGTCCTCCGCGCCCGCTGGAGTGACGATGGAGGCAAGACGTGGAGCCGCGAATATCACGACTACGCCATCGGCCGCAGCGCGTTGAGCAGTCCCGATCGCAAGGTTCCGCCGACGTGGATCGTGTATCAGAAGCCCATCGTCACGCCGGAGGGCGCGGTGCTGGCCGGTTTCACGCGCTGGGCCAGCAGCGCCGCGGACGCTCGCGCCGCCAGCATGTTCGATCGCGATTCCGAGCTCTGCTTCCTGCGCTGGGAGAATATCCTGAGCGAGCGCGACCCGGAGCGCCTGCGTGTCACCACGTGGCCCGCGGGGCCGCACGGCATTCAAGCGCCGTCGCCCGACCGGCCGGGAATCAGCGTGGCGCAGGAGCCCTCCGTGCAGCCGCTTGCGGACGGCCGCCTCTTCTGCACGATGCGCACTCTCACCGGCCGCGTCTGGTACGCGCTCTCCGCCGACGACGGGCGCTCCTGGAGCGAAGCGCGTGTACTGCGGTATCGGCCGGGGGGCGACCCGGTGCTCCATCCGCTCGCGCCCTGCCCTCTCTACCGCCTCGAGGACGGCCGCTACCTGCTGGTCTTCTTCAATAACGACGGCGGCCCGGGAGGACCCAAGGATTCCAAACGTAACCGCACTCCGGCCTGGTACACCGTGGGCCGCGAGATCAAGGACCCGGACCAGCCGCTGCACTTCGGCAAACCGCGCATTCTGGTCTCCAACGATGCCGCCCCGCTCGGCCACCAGAGCCACACCCAGATAGGCAGCTACCCCAGTTTCTTCGAGTACCAGGGCAAGCGTTACTTCTGGTATCCCGATCGAAAGCACTTTCTGCTGGGCAAACTCATTACCGACGAAATGCTCGATCTCGCCGATCCGGAAAGGTATCCCGCATGAGACTCCTTCGCCTGCTTCTGCCGCTCGCCGCCGCCTGCTGTCTGGGCGGTGAAGACCTCGTCATGGATTTGCGCGACTGGCCCGTGCGCATCGGTCCGGAGGCGCAGCTGTTCGTGGATGGTTACCTGATCGCGCGAAGGTCGGACGTCGACTTCCGGGTGCACCAGCCGGTGAAGCACGCTGCGAATCCGCTGATCGTACCCACTCCGCCGGGCGAGTCGCTGGTTCTCGCCTATGGGTCGGTGCTGCGGGGAGCGGCGGGCCGCTTGCGCATGTGGTACACCAACCAAACCGGCATCGCCTACGCGGAGAGCGACGACGGCGTCCGTTGGGAAAAGCCCGGCATCGGCCTGGAACTCGACGGCCGCAAGACCAATCTTCTTACGCGCGGCCATCGCGGACGCTCCGATACGCTTTCGGTTTTTCTCAATCCCGATCAGCGCGACCCGCTCCGCCGCTTCCTCGCCTACCCGATGGAGTATCGTTTTCCAGACAAAGACGGCGTCCGCGAAACCCGCCGCGAAGGCATCTACCTGCGCGCCTCGCCCGACGGCATCCACTGGACCGAGCGTCCCGACCCGGTCATGTACGCGATCTGGCGGGACGAAGAAAACCGCCCCGGGGACAACAACGCCGGACTCGGCGACGTCCACCACATCTCCTGGGATCCGAAACTCAACAAGTTCATGGGCCACATCAAGGTCGCGAGGCAAGGCATCCGCATGCGCGCTCTGGTGGAGAGCGACGACGGCATCTACTGGTCGAAGCCCGAGTTGATCCTCGCGGCCGACGCGCAGGACCGGCCTGGCGACCAGATCTACTCCATGGTCGCGTTCCCGTATGAGAGTATGTGGCTCGCATTCATCGGCCTCTATCACAAGGGGACTGACGAGCGCATGGATATCCAACTGGCCTCGAGCCGCGACGGCCGCCACTGGAGCCGGCCTCTGCGTTCCACGTTCCTGCCCAACGGCCGTGAGGGATCGTTCGACTGGGGCGTGATGCACATGGCCGGCAACGCCCCCATCCGCAGCGGCGGCGCGCTCTCCATTTATTACGACGGCCTCGGGTCGCAGCACAACGTGAAGCTGCGGGACACCAGGAAAATGGGGATCGGGCTGGCCACCTTGCGGCCCGATGGTTTCGTTTCACTCGACGCCGGACCCCGCGGCGGCCGCGTGATCACCCGGCCGCTGAATTTCGACGGATCCCGTCTCCGCCTGAATGCGGCGGTGAAGCCGGGCGGAGGGATTCGCGTGCGCCTCCTCGACGGCGCCGAGCGGCCCATTTCCGGCTGTGCCGAGACCGAAGTCACCGGTGACGCGCTCGACCTCGCGGCGTCTTGCGACTTCACACCGAGCAAGGGCCGCAACGTCCGCCTCGAGTTCGCGATGCGCGATGCTTCGCTGTATTCTTTCCGGATCGAATGACCGCTATGGACACGGTATGACGAACGTCGCGTCGTAGTAGCCGGCGCCTGTTGCTGGAACGCCAGCACAAGGATCGGCGCGAGCATGCAGTGGCGGTGGCGGCGGAATGGGCGGGCCCTGCGTATTGGCAACCGCGCCGCCCGCAGTATCCGACATCGGGACCGGCGGACGCCGGATTCGCTGGAGCAACTCGACTTGCTACGCGGGCGGCCAAACGGGTTCGCGAGCTGTTGGACTGGCCAGGAAACGGCGGCGTCTCCGCAACTTCCCGCGGAAAATATTGAAATTAGAAATCGAATTTCAAGCTGGCCTGGAAAACGCGGGCGCCTCCGCGGCCTCCCTGGGCCACGCCCACGATCAGGCCGGCCCCGCTGCCGTTGAAAGAGTTGATCGGCATGAGGAAGTTCGGGTGATTGAAGGCATTGAACGATTCGAAGCGGAACTGGATGTTCTTCCGCTCCTCGAAGCGGAAATTTTTCATCATCGAAAGATTGACGTAGGCCAGTCCGGGCCCATCCAGAATGTTACGGCCGGAATTGCCGTACACGAACGGCTTGAAGCCGTACTTGTCAGCCGGGCAGCCCACCGCGACCGATACGCACTGCGGTACTTTCACAAAGGCGGCTGGATCGAACCAGGGCCTATCGACGCCGCGCTTCTGTCCCGGAATTTCATCCGGAATGCCTTTGGCGATGCGGTTGGGCTTCTGCGATTCCCCGAGATTCAGATTCACGTCCGCGGCCACCGGGGTAAGCGGCGCGCCGGTGGCCATGAAGGTGGCGCCGGAGAACTGCCAGCCGCCGATCAACCCCTGGCCAAGGCCATGCGCGCCCCGGAAGAATTTCCGGCCGCGGCCGAAAGGAACCTGCCAGGAGAACGCGGCGGTCATGACATGGCCGCGGTCCGAATCGGATCGGCTGTAATCGGCGCGCCGGTTGTTGATGTCCTGGGACGCCGCCAGGATACCGGCGTCCGAGGTTCCGTTGACCTGGGAGGCGTCATCGAGGGATTTTCCGTAGGAGTAGTTCAGCCGGAAGAACGTACCGCCGCGAGCCCGCTTGCGAATGGAGAACTGGGTTGCGTAATAGATCGAATTGGAAACGAACTGGAACTGGTTGATGGCGCCGTTGAAGAAGGGGAAGGGACGCAGATTGACGACGGCGATGTTGGCCATGTAGGCCGCTTCGGTACGGCGGGGAAGATTGATGTCGCGCAACCGGCTCAGGTGGATTCCCCGCGATCCCACGATCCCGATTTCCAAAGCCGTGCCATTGCCCAGATCGCGCTCCACGGTCAGGTTCGCGCTATGCATGTAGCCGGTGGGCGCATGAGTCTCGACGCCCGAACTGGTGGTGGTGCCGCCCGTCACCGCCCGATCGTTCGGGAACGGATTGCTCAACGTGACGTAATCCTGCCGCGCCGCCTGCCACGTGAAGGTCTCGGTCTGCGCGTACGGAAACGTGTTCTGCAACTGATTCCGGTACGGGTTCAGCAGAAGGCCTGTATAGAACATTCCGTAGCCGCCTCGTAACACCGTCCTGCGGTCCTTCCAGGGGGTCCAGGCAAAGCCTACGCGCGGGGCAATGTTGGTGTAGTCGGGATAGACAAGGTTTGCCGGCAGCCCAACGGCTTCGGCGTACGTTACCCGCTCTGCCAGGCCGGCCCTGGCGACGATGTCCTTCACCGTCGGATCATTGAAGGCCAGCACCAGCTTTCCGATCTCCGGAACGAAGTTCGTGATGTGATTGTAGCGGTCGTGCGGAATCATATCGATTTCGTAGCGCACGCCCAGATTGAGGGTCAGGTTCGGCCGCAGCTTGAAATCGTCGACGAAGTACATTCCCACGCTAGTCGAGCGAAGATAGTTGCGGTTCCACCCAACCTGCCGGGTGGTCTGGTTCATCATTCCCATCATGAAATCGGCCATCGGAAAACTGGACCGGGCGCCGTTGAAAACGAACGTGCCCCGATTGTTGTTGAAGTAGGGCTGGTTTATACGAACGCGCGAATGCTCATAGCCCCACTTCATGACGTGACGGGACTTGACCCAGGTGAATTTGAAACTGCCCTGAATGTCGGTGACATGGTATTCCACTGGCATATTGGCGGTACAGCCGAGGGAACTGTAGTCGGTGACATTGAATAGCGGAAATCCGACCAGATCGGGATCCTTCGTCGAGTCGGGAATACCCAATTGACCGGCAACGTCGATGCCATTCCAGACGCACTTGTTCCGGGTCGTGTTCCGGCTGAAGCCGGAGCGCATCTCCACTAGGAACGTGGGCGTGAACATGTGCGTGAAGTCGATTCCCATCAGGGACCGGTCGTCGTTTTGCAGGTTACCGAAGATTCCGAGCGGAGTGGCTTCGGGAAACGGCTCCATCGTGTTGTTAAACCGGATCTGGTAGCGATAACTCATGCTGTTCTTTTCGCTGAACCGATGGTCGGCCTTCACGATGAAGCTGTCCCACGTGTCGTTGTCGTTGCCTGAGGTGAGCAGGTTCAGCCGCGGGTTTGCGCGATTGGCTGCCGGATAGTACGCCAGAAGCTTCTGCGCAATCGCGTCGAAGCGGCTGGCGGGCATGATATTGCCTGGGAATGGCTGATTTCCGCCGAGAGGATCCGTCACGCGGACGGGGGCTCCCGTGAGGCTGAACGACCGCGAGTAATCGCCCAGCCGCTCGAGCGCCGAGGGCACATGGGTGAGCCTGGCGCCGCCGATGAGCTGTTTGTAACTTTCCCAGCTGAACATGAAGAAGGTCCTGTTGTGGCCGTCGTAAAGCTTGGGCAGCTGCACAGGTCCGTGGAGCGTAGCGCCGTATTGGCGCCGGTTCAGTTTCTGCTTTTGGACATCGAAGAAGCTGCGCGCATCGATGACATTGTTGCGAATGTAGTAGAAGACATCGCCGTGGTACTGGTTGGCGCCGGACTTCATCACCATGTTCATGACGCCGCCGGCCATACGGCCCATCTCGGCGGAGTAGCCCGATACTTCCATTTTGAATTCCTGCATCGCGCTCATGTTCGGCCGGGCTTGGGCGGCGGCCCCGCGTGGGTTGCGATTGCTGAAGCCGTCGACGTAGAAATTGGTGTCGGTGGCGCGCGCGCCGTTGACGTTCATGCCTGAGCCCTGGCCGCCTTGGGCGGCCGGCATCACTCCTGGCACCAGGAACGCCAGGTCGGTGAAGTCCCGTCCATCGAGAGGCAGATCCATGATCTCCTGCTGCACGATGACGTCGCCCTTGATGGCGCCGTTTTCCGTGTTGAGCGCGGCAATCTCGGCGGTCACGTGCACCGACTCGGTGACCCCGCCGACGGCAAGCTGGATATCGTCGCGCAACGCCATCCCGATCTCGAGAACGATGCCCGTCTTTTGATAGCCGCGGAAGCCGGTAAGCTCCGCCGTCAGCTCGTATGGACCGGGAGGCAGGGTGGTTATGGTGTAGCTGCCCTCGTGATTCGTCACCACGGTCCGAGCGATACCGGTATCCACGTTTCGAATCCTGATTTGGACTCCTGGAACGACGGCCGCAGCGGAGTCGGTTACAATGCCAGTTACAGTCGCGTCCTGCGCGAACAGACTGCATCCGCTGACACAGAGAAGCAATAGAATTCGCATCTGAATCCCCTCTCACCCCTTCGCAAGCCCAGACTGAACTTTGAAGGATTCTATCACAGGAAAACGCGGCGGCGATTGTTTATCCAGTATTTTGTCGCAGCCTAAATGCAACAGTGTTTACAAGAAGTGAGACGGGTGGTGTACCGGTCGCCGGCCGCCGGCGCGAACATCGTATTGCGCAGGAGCGGCTCTTTACTCCGGGTTCACGGGATCTCCGGCCGGAGCCGCGACGGTAAGAACTCCCGGAAAATGTCGGGTCTTTAGCTGGTGTGCAGCTCGCTGGGAGGGAATGAAAGCGCCGGGCTCAAGTGGGCTGGATAGCGGGAGCAGGGGGCGGCCCAAAACCAAAATAACGAGTCATGGCTCCCAGTCCGCTTGCATAAGAACAATCGAAAGGCCAGTCCGCTTCCTCCGCTGGAGCAGCGGAGGAGCAGCGGAGGCCAGCCCTGGCAGCGATACCGCGGCGTTCCGAAAAGCCAGAGTCATTCGAGACGTCAAGGCGTCGCCCCCACCCGGCAGCGACCGAAATACGTCCGGCAACCCGGCCGCTCGATCATGATGCCGCCGGGAAATTTCAGCTAGTGGAGACGCTTGCCGGCTAAATGCACTTACACGAAAAGGGTAACGGTCCGTTTTTGGCGGGCACCGTCGTGCAGAATGACTTCGGCCCGCCACAAGGGGTACCGTCGACAAGGCAGGCGCCGGATTTCCTGTCGCGGGCACACCCACCCTGAGCAGCGCTCGTGTAGCCGTCGTTGCAGGCAGCAGCCTCTTCAGCCGCTGGCTCAACAGCTTTCGCGGGGCCGGTTTGCGTGGCAGCTGTATTGCCCGTCACGTGTACAGGCGCTGGAACTCCCCGTTGCTGTGCCGTTGCGGTTTGGGAGTTCATAACGGTTCCGACAATGGCGAGGACCGCAAAGGCCGCTGCCACGACGAGATTGGTTTTAGATTTGTTCACTTTAGCTCCTTTAAGCTCGGAAGTTGATGCAGGGCTGGCGGTCAGCCCATTTCTCTTCTCGATCGGTTAAACGTATCCGGCGCCGAAGACCGGACAGGAGCAGCGGAATTCTTTGTAGGGCGGATGTATGGCAGCACGGGAAGCTGTTCAACGCCGGCTCCCCTACGGTGCTGCCGCGCCGGCGTCACCTGAATAAGTGAGATTGGACCCGGAATCCGCCGCGATGCAGGCGCCCTGGAGCCGAATGCCGCGGGCCAGAGTTAGAAGCTTATCTCCGCGCCTTCTTGTGTCAACGGTATCCGCAGGTTCGCGGCTAACCCTGTTTCCACCGCACGCCCACTCCCAGCTTCTTCTTGGCGTACTCGAAACTACGCTCGAGGTCCACGCGCTGCTGCTCGGTGAGCGCGGCTTCGTAGCTCGGCGGCTGCTTGCCGGTTCCGGCCACCATCATCTCTCCCATGAACGGATGGCCGCGTTTCGCCAGCGCCAGAAACCGCGCAAAATCGGACGAAGGCAGCTTGGGAAACGCTTTCCAGAACTCCGGCTCCAGGTACGGCAGCAACTGCGGAGGACGTCCCGTGATGATCTCCAGCTGCATGGCCGCCTGCGGGCAGACCTGCCGGAACAGCGAAGCGATGCGCGCCAGGTCCATACTCCCGTCTCCCAGCGCTACCCACTGGAACGCCGCCCCGCGCGGATGCTCGTACAGAGCCGAGTCGCGAATGTGCGTCGTCACCACGTACGGCCCCAGGATCTCCAGCGTCAGCAGCGGATCTTCGAGCAGCCACATCGGATTTCCCGTATCCAGGTTCGACCCCACGAAATCCTTGCCCGCCTCCTCGATGATCACCTTGACTTCCCGCGCCGTCAGGTCGCCGTTGTGATTCTCGATCGCCACCTTCACGCCCGTATCCAGACCCTCGGAGCGGACCCCGCGCAGAACCTTGATTACGCTCTCCATGTGCGCTTCGATCGGCAGCTTCCCCCGCCGGTCCGGCGCGCTGCCGAGAAAGCAGCGCATGCCTGTCGCGCCGACCGCTTTCGAGACCCGCAGCCCCTTCAGCACGTACTGTCCCGCGTCGCCCTCCTTCGGCTTCCAGCTTGCCGACGTCGGGCAGATGCAGCCGATCCCGCCGTCGATCGTCATCCCCAGCCGCGCCGCGCTGTCCTTCACTTTCCGCAGGTGGGCCGGCTCCAGGCTTTCGTAATCGTCGAGGCTCGAGATCTGCAGCGTGTCCAGTTTGTGGCTGTCTGCGTACTCGATCAGCTTCATCGCCTTCCAGTGGAAGCTGCGGATCGAATAGCTGTCGAACCCGAGCCGGATGCCTTCTCCCGAGCCCGCAGCCGCGGCCGCCGCCATCGCCGCCGGTCCCGCCTGGAGAAACGTTCGTCTGCGCATTACGATTCCTTTCGGAACGAGATTCCGGCGAAGCTGACCACGCTCTCCTCGTCGATGTTCCACTGCTCGTAGCGGTTCAGCTCACCCCGCGCCTCCGGAACGGACTTGAGAAAAGTGTACACCGGCGAGGATCCGCACCACTTCAGATCGTCGTTGTGTTCCTGCACCATTTCCCAGAATCCGGCGGCGTCGCCCGCATTGACCCGCCCGATGCGCAGCCGGTCGCGCGCGGCTACGTCCGCCATTTCACCCCGGTCGGCGTAAGCCGTAAACCTGTCGCCGTACCTGCGCCCCATGTGCGCCATGTCGATTCCCAGCACCCAGAACAGCCGGTCGCCCTCGCGCGCCGCCATCTCTCCCAGCGACCCCAGGAACCGCCGCACGTCTTCGTTCTCCTCCGGCGCCCCGCCGCGATAAATGCTGTGCGCATAGGAGCCGCACAGGATCGGCAGGATGCGAATGTCCGGCCCGTAAATGTACTGCAGGAACAGTACCTGAAACTCGATCGAGTGTTCGATGGCGTGGCAGTAGTCCTCCATCGTCACGGCCCCCGCCGCCTGACGCTCGAGCTCGTCTACCAGCGGCAGATCCACAGCCGATTCGCCAATCGGCGTGACGAAAGGTTTGCGCGTCATGCCGAACCGCTCCGGCTGCCCGTAATGCGACGTTCCCAACAGGACGAACGTGCGGTCCTTGTACTCCGGGGTCAGCCTTCCGTAAGCCGCCTGATACGATTTCCACCCGCCCTCCGGACTGACATGCGGCGCTGCGATTCCGATCAGCGGCGGCTTGCCGTCGGGAGCCGCGCCGTCCATCCAGCCGCGCATCGTCTCGCGCAGCGGATCGATCTCCTCGGGATAGGCCGAACCCGCATGGCTCGGCAGTCTTCGCGATTCCGCCGCGAATTCATTCTGCCGCGCCTCGCGCATCCGGCCGTAGGTTTCGTCCTCCAGAAAGCCGCTCTCCGCCAGCGTGTCCGTCAGGTTTTTTTGCAGCTCGCCCACCTGCAGGTCGCCGGTGATGCGCACCAGCTCCTGACGCAGCTCGAGCTCGCTGGACTCTCCATCGAAGTACCGCAGGCACTGCACCAGGTCCGGCGGGATGATGAGGGTGACGTCGGAGTAGCGGTAGGAATCCCGCATCAGCAATCCGGGACGATCCGGAACCGGCGAAGGCATGAAATCCAGGTTGGTCCGCAGACGGGGCAATGATTGCGGCATCGAATCCATGATACTGCGGAAGCCGGCGCCGCCCGCGCCCTCAGGCGCGCCGGCCGACCTGCTCCCGGATCTGCCGTATCTGCGAGGCGTAGCCGGGCGAGCGCTCGAGGTGCGCGCATTCCCGGTCGATCCGCGGCCGGCTGCCGGTTGCCAGCCCCAGTTGCAGCGCCGTCCAGCAGCGATACTCGGTCATCGGCTGGCCGCGCTCCGCCCGGTCCATGAGCCGTTCGGCCTCCGAGGCGTTCCCCAGACGGTATTCCGCCATCGCGGTGATGAACAGCGCGCTCGGATCGTCGGGCGACGCCGCCAGAATCGGCTGCGCCTTGGCCTCCGCCATCTTGAAATCGCCCGCGTCAAACGCATTGATCGATTCCTCCAGCGCCGGTCGAAACCTTTGCGGCTGGCGCAGACTTCCTATCAGGTCCTGCCGGTTGATCGCCGGAATCCGCGCCAGGTCCAGATAGGGCGAAACCGGCTCCGAAGATCGCCGCAGCAGCGGAATCAGCGCCAGCAGGGCCACCGCCGCCGCCGCCCCCACCCAGCTAATCCAGCGCCGCCGGTCGATGGCGGTGATCTTCGACGCCGAGGTGGCCGCCAGCCACTCCAGATCTTCCCCGCATAGCGGGCAGGCCTTCAGGTGAGCTTCTACCTTTTCCCGAATCGGCGCCGGCAATTCATAAGCCGCGTAGTCCGCCAGATCGCGCTCCGAGGGGCAGACCGCGAACACCTCCGCTGTCCCTCCCACAGCCCGGTCCACCTGCTGGAATGCACGCACCAGTTCCCGGCAGGCGCGGCAGACTTCGACGTGCTCCCGCAGCCCGCCGCTTCCCTCGGCCTTGCCCCGGGCAATTTGCCATAGCGCTTCGTGCCGCCGCTGCTCTCCAGGCTCGAGCCAGTCCGGACCGGCCGAAAACACCCCCGGATTGGTGCACTCCATCATCCGTTAGTTCCCCTCCCGCGGCGCTTTCTTCCCGAAGAGCTTTGCCAGCAGCGCCCGCGCCTTGAAAATCCGGGTGGCGACGGTGTTCACCGGCGCGTGGGTCGCAGCCGCAATCTCCTCGTAGCTCAGCTCATCGGAAAGCCGCAGCCGGAAAGCCGTCCGCAGCGGCTCCGGCAGCAGCGCGTACAGTTTCTCCGCCGTGGCGCCGGCTTCCACCCGGTCGAATTGATAATCCTGGATGGCCAGCTCCCGCTCCCGCTGCTCGCCTTCGAAGTCGAAGCTGAGCCTCACCATCTTGTCTTCCCTTGCCGCGCGGTCGTGACGATGCTTCTGAAGAATCGCGATCTGGACGACGCGGTAAATGAAGGTCTGCAGCCGGGACTCGCCCCGGAACTCCGCTCCCGACCGGATCAGCGACAGCCAGGCGTCGTGCAGAATATCCTCCCGGTCCGCCGGGTCCCGGATCTCCCGCGCCAGCAGGTTGCGCACCTGCTTGTTACCGGCAAAATAGGTCTGGTAAAGAGCTTCCCGGGCGGTGTCGTCGCCTTTCCGCGCGCGGTTCAGCAGATTGATTTCGTCCGCTTGCCCCATTCCGGGTTCCTTCATCTTGGCATGCGGTTACACTAAAAGAAAAGTGGAAGAAGACATCCTCGCCCGTTCCTACGACTCGCGCCTGATGCGCCGGCTGCTCGGCTACCTCTGGCCCTACCGCGCCCTGATCGGAGCCGCGCTGATCGTCCTGATCCTGAATTCGGTCCTCCAGGTAACCGGACCGCTGCTCACCAAAGTCGCCATCGACCGCTACCTGGCCCCTAACCCCGCCCGCATCCATACACCCTTCGATCCTTTTCTCTCGAACGACCCGCTCAGCGGTCTCACGCAGGTCGCGCTCCTTTACCTGGCCGCCCTGTTCGGCATCTTCCTCTTCGAATTCGTCCAGATGTACGTGATGCAGTACATCGGCCAGAAGGCCATGTTCGACCTGCGGCGCGAAGTCATGACCCACCTGCAGAAGCTCGACGTCGCCTTCTACGACCGCAACCCGGTCGGCCGCCTGGTCACCCGCGTCACTACCGACATCGACGTCCTCAACGAGCTGTTCGCTTCCGGCCTGGTTACCATCCTCGCGGATTTGCTGACGCTCAGCTTCGTCGTCTTCACCATGTGGAAGCTCAGCCCGGCGCTCACCGGCTTCGTGCTGGCCATGCTTCCGTTCGTGATCATCGCCACCGCGCTGTTCCGCCGCACGGTGTCCCAGAGCTACCGCCGTATCCGCGTCGCCATCGCCCGGATCAACGCGTACCTGCAGGAGCACATCGTCGGAATCACCGTCCTGCACCTGTTCAACCGCGAGAAGAAGAGCCGCGAGGAATTCGAGGACATCAACCGCCAGCACATGGCCGCCTTCAAGGACACCATCGTCGCCTACGGCTGGTTCTACCCAGTGGTTGAATTCCTGTCCACCCTGGCGGTGGCGGCGATCCTGTCCTACGGCGGCTACCAGGTGGAGCAAGGCGGCATCACGATCGGCGTGGTGGTGGCGTTTCTCCAGTACGCCACGCGTTTCTTCCGTCCCATCCAGGATCTGAGCGAGAAGTACAACATCCTGCAATCCGCCATGGCATCTTCGGAGCGAGTTTTCAAACTGCTCGACACCAGGGTAGAGATCGCTGAGCCGGCTTCCGATCTTCAGCGCCTTCCGGACGAGACCGCCGGCATCGAGTTCGATCACGTCTGGTTCGCCTACAAAGACGAGGATTGGGTCCTGCGCGACGTGAGCTTCCGGATTCAGCCCGGCGAAACCGTAGCGGTGGTCGGCCACACCGGCGCCGGCAAGACCACGCTCATCAGCCTGCTGCTGCGCTTCTACGATATCCAGAAGGGCTCGATTCGGGTCGGCGGGGTGGACATCCGCCGCCTCGACCCGCTGGAGCTGCGCCGCCGTTTCGGCGTCGTACTGCAGGACCCCTATCTTTTCACCGGCAGCGTCGAGGACAACATCCGGCTGGGCACGGAGAACATTACCCGCGAGGAGATCGTGGCCGCCGCCGAGCAGGTGAACCTCATCGATTTCATCCACTCCCTGCCGAACGGATTCGAGCAGCCCATTCGCGAGCGCGGCAGCTCGCTTTCCACGGGCCAGAAGCAGCTCATCAGCTTCGCCCGCGCGCTGGCGCACAACCCGCATTTCCTGATCCTGGATGAAGCCACTTCGAGCGTCGATACCGAGACCGAGCTCCGCGTGCGCGACGCGCTGGGCAACATGGTGGAAGGCCGCACGTCCATCGTGATCGCCCACCGCCTCTCCACCATTCAGCGCGCCGACCGCATTCTGGTAATGCACAAAGGCCAGCTCCGCGAATCGGGCCCGCACCAGGAACTGCTGGCGCTGCGCGGAATCTATTGGAAGCTTTACCAGCTCCAGTACAAAGACCAGGAAGTCAGGCGCTGACCCGGCGCGTCCCAAAGCCCGCTCCCAACCGGCTTCGGCAAATGCCGCCGGGCCGGATCGCGCCTTCGGCGTATACTGCTCCATGATGCAGATCCCCGATGTGCTTGGTCCTCGCGGCCTCGGAATCGCGATGGCGCTTTTCGCCCTGGCGCTGCCGCTGCCGGCTGAGGATCCCGCAGGCTTCTGGAAGGCGACTCTGGCGCGCCTCGCGGCCGAGCCCCTCGATTCCACCGTCGAGGACACGCGTGAACCGCTGCCGTATAAAAAATTCCGCGTCGAGTACCGCTCGCTCGACGGGGTTCGCGTCCGCGCCTTTCTGGCGCTTCCGGTTCGCGGCGGAGAATCGCCACGCCCGCTGCGCGCGGTGGTCACTATCCCCGGTTACGGCGGCCTTCAACAGGGCGTCATGCTTGATGAATGCCAGCGCGGGTACGCCATTCTCCAGGTGTATCCACGATCCCAGGGTCCGTCCGCCGATCTCTGGAAAATCGACGGCCCGGATAAACTCACCTGGCGCCTCTCCCGCCCCGACGGGGCTTACTACCAGGGCGCGTATGCGGATGTGATCCGCGGCGTGGACTATCTGGTGAACCGGCCGGATATCGACCGGGACCGCATCGCCATCGCCGGAACCAGCCAGGGCGGCGGAATCGCTCTGGCTGTGGCATCGCTCGACCCGCGGCTCAAAGCCGTGGTCGCCCTGCTCCCTTTCCTCTGCGACATGCGCCGCGGCGCGCGGATCGAAGGCTCGCTGGTGAAAAAACTCCTCGATCAGGCCGGCGTGAACGACGAACGGCGCCTGCGGACTCTGGACTACTTCGATCCGCTGCAGCTGGTTCCCATTCTGCGGGCGCCCGCGCTGGTCAGTTCCGGAGGCCGCGACGCAGTTTGTCCAGCGGAGACCATTCGCGCCGTGTTCGATCGGATTCCGGGAGTAAAATCGCTCTTCCACGATCCGGAATTGACTCACACCTCGTCGGAGACTTCGTACGGCCTGACATGGCAATGGCTGGACCGCTGGATTCCGCCGCGTTAGCTGCGCGCTAGCCTACTTCCGGGAACACCGCCGGCCCTTGCATCCTCTCCGGCTGCGTCAGCTTCACGTCCGGCGACATGTACACGTACACCAAACCGCGGCGCGAGTGGTTGCTCCGGTTCGGTTCGCTGCGATGAACGGTGAGCGCATGGTGCAGCACCACCGATCCGCGCTTCACCTCGACGGCATGTTCGGGCAGCGCGTCCACGCCCGGATGATCCACCAGGCCGAGCGAGTTGCCCTTGACATTCGACGGAGCGTGAGGCAGCATTCCCAACTTATGCGACCCCGCGAAAAAGCGAACGCAGCCGTTCTCTACGCTGGTATCGTCGAGAGCGATCCAGGCGGTGATCAGTTCCGGCGGGTCGAACGGCCAGTACGGCATGTCCTGATGCTTCGGCACCCGCGTACCGACGCGCGCGGGCTTGGCGAACAACTGGCTGCCGTAGAGTCGCAGCGGATGTCCCAGAAGCTCCCCTAAGATGCCAGTGATCTTCGGAGATCCGGCGAAATTCAGAAAGAAGTCGTGATACAGATGCAGCCGGAAAGCATTTCTCAGGCGCGGTGGATCCGTGTCCGGCTCCCAAACCAGATCCCGTTCGGGTACGTAAGCGGACTTTCCCTCGATCAGACGGTCGATTTCATCCGACACCGGAGCGATCTCCGTTTCGGAGAACACGCGGTCCATAACCAGGTAGCCGTCCCGCTCGAACTGCAAGGCGGCTTTCGATGCGGTTGCGGGGATCATCGGTTAACTGCCTATGATACCGGAATCCCCGGGAAAGTGATTTACTCCGGGTCTCCATGATCTCAATGGGCGCCGTGGAGGGAACCGCTTTTATGGATTCTATCTAGTACGAAATACGGAGGTTAGTATTGCCCTGCCGCAGCCCGGGTCAGCGCCCGCGATTAAGGTGTAGCGCCCGAAGACCGGGGATATTTGCACGGATAGGGATGGCGGGTTATGCTTGAGTAGTCGCAGCATTTTTGCCGGGGCGGGCGGGAAAGGATCCCGGCTAGACGGTATATCGGTCCTAGGAAACAGGAGCCTCAAGGCGAAGGGAGCTGCGCAAAAGGGTCTGTAAATGGATGAAACAGCGTCCCAAAGGACACCTCGGAGGAGAACTTTGCAGTCCCGGTGTAGAGAGCGTAGGTTTTGAGCCGGTCGAACCTTACAAACGGCCGCGCCGGTGTTAAGGGGGCGCAGCTTTCTTAGTCCCGACTCTAAACCTTCTCCAAAGTTCCACCGATTCATTATCAGAAATTCGCGTAGAAAGTAAAATGGCCGTACCCGTTAAGGAACCTGTTCGAGCCGGTCTTAAGCCGCTCGCTCTAATGATCCCGCGGCGGCGGCTCCGATTGGCGAATTCAAGGGAGATCAACCACGTATGCCTAAAATTCGAATTCTTCTGACTGATGACCATACCTTGTTTCGTCAAGGAATCAAAACACTAATTGCAGCGGAGACCGACATGGAAGTGGTCGGCGAAGCTGCCAACGGCACCGACGCCGTCACCCGGGCTGCTGAAACCCGCCCGGATATCGTGCTGATGGACATCGGCATGACCGGCTTGAGCAGCTTCGAAGCCACGCGGCAAATCAAGAAGAACCGCCCGGAAACCAAGGTCCTGTTCCTCACCATGTACGACGATGAGGATTACCTGGTGGAGTGTATGCAGGTAGGGGCCGGCGGTTACGTGCTCAAAGACAGCCCCGCGGCGCAGTTGCTCGGCGCCATCCGCGAAGTGCAGCGCGGCGGAAGCTATCTGAGCCCGCGCATGCTGTCGCAGCTGGTGGACGATTTCCGCTCCCGGGTGAAGTCCACCCAGCGGACTCCGCGCTTCGCCACCCTGACCACTCGCGAGAAGGAAGTGCTCAAAGTCCTGGCGGAAGGCAACTCCGTGAAGGAGATCGCCGGTGGCCTGAACCTCAGCGTGAAGACCGTGGAAGCGCACAAGTTCAACCTCATGCGCAAGCTGGATATCCACAACAAGGCGCAGCTGGTGCAGTACGCGATCCAGAAGAAGATTATCCAGATTCCGTCCGCGTCCGCCTAAGCACTGCCGTCCGGCGTAATCCATGGAGGGGCCAGAACCGCGGCCCCTCTAAGCTATCACTTCCCAAACCCACTCCTATTTTTTTTCGTTGTTTCAGGCCCTTCACGACCGTCTCTTTCCATGTAGTCGCCTTGCCCAACAGGCTAGGGAAGAACATGTAGGCTTTGGTCAGTGTGCCTTTGCCGTCTCCCTGGGAACTTATTCGGACAGCTATAACGCCGCAGCGGCGACAGTCCACTCGACGCATGGTATACAGAAGCAAGACCACAGGGGAATGAAAATAAAACGCCGTTCGCCGAGTTGGTCGTAACCGGGCGCCCGGCAAATGGCATCGCGAGCAGACTGCGGCCGAACCCTTGCCCGGTCGTACGGCAACTTCGATGCTCTTTTGTCGGTACTGAAGTAGGCGTGCTGGTAGACGAAACCCCGGAAACGATGACAGCGGTTTAGAAATGGTGATCAGTTTCATGGTGCGGAAGCGCGTGGTGGCGAAACCTCCACCATAAACCGGCGCCGGACGCGGGCCCCTCCCCGTCTTGACAAGCTGTGGCCTTACTCGGGGAGAACGTCCGGGATTTCAACGAGAATTTCCCAGTACTCGTTGACCACGGCAGCCGCGGAATCGGTAAACGCTAACCACTACGCTATACTGATCCCGAGTCACGACGGCCATGGGGTGCTGTCACCGTAAATAAACAAGCAACGCGATCTCACCTCTGATAGCATGTGCCATGAGCTTTCGAGTCGTTTGCACAGCAACGATAGCCCTCCTTTGCGCACTCCCCGCCCGGACGGAACCCCGTTACCGCATCGCCTTCCAAAGTTTTGCGCCACGGAATCAGGACATATTCCTCGCCGACGCGGACGGCGCTAACGCGAAGCCGCTGGCCTCCCATATCGCTCTCGATTCGAACGCCTCGTTCTCTCCCGATGGGAAGTGGGTCGTGTTCACGTCCACTCGGGCAGGCTCCGCCGACTTGTTCCGTGTCCATCCGGACGGATCGGGGCTGGAGCGCCTGACTGATTCGCTGGCCTTCGACGATCAAGCGACTTTCTCTCCCGATGGCGGCTCGATCGCGTTCGTCTCCAGCCGCACCGGCCAGGCGGACATCTGGATCCTGAATATCAAGACCAGGAAGCTCGTGAACGTAACCAACCATCCGCAAGGCGACTTCCGTCCAGCCTGGTCGCCGGACGGGCGCTGGATCGCCTTCTCGACGGATCGCGATTCAACGGAGACCGTTGTGCGGGTCGCCCTCCGCCACTCCACCGAGATCTACGCGGTGCATCCCGATGGAACGGGGTTGCGGCGGATCACGCATGGCAACGGCGTCGCGGGTAATCCCGCGTGGTCAGCCGACAGCTCTTCGATCCTGTTCTACGAAGCGGCCCCGCGGCAAGAGGCGACCAGCCAGCAACCGAGGTCGTTCCGGCCCCCGGTAACCGCCAATGAGATGTTGTTCCACTTCGACCGCTCGCAGATCGTTTCGGTCGACTTCAAGACGGGACGACGCGAGATGCTGACCACTGGCGAAGGCATGAAGGTCTTTCCGCAGTGGCTGGAGAAGGGCCGTGTCGGCTATCTGGAGCCGTGGGTGGCCTCGGTGGGTGGGTTGGGACCGCTTCAGAGTCGCGATGGCAGCATCCGCTTCACTTCGGGCCCTGCAGGAGTTTCGGGACTGTTTGATAGCCCGCACTGGTCACCCGACGGAAAGCGGATGGTGTTCCACCGGCCTATCGATCTTCAACCGCTGCCAGTCCAGGAATGGTTCAGTCCGGACAGCCAGTTTGGTTTGGTGAGGGTGGCGCTGATATTTCCGTCGTACTCGCCCTCCGGCGGCCTTGTGACAGGGGGCCATACCGCTGGCAACGATCCTGCCGGTAACAAAGGGATTATCGTGATGAACGCCGATGGCAGCGGGCGAAGAGTGATCTATCCGGCGAAGACCGCGGAGATTTGCGTAGCCGCTCCCTGCCCGGCAGGACCGGTTTGGTCACCGCTCGGAGACCGCATCGCCTTCTCTTTCGGCGCTCTGTTCGCCGTGGCCGGTCCCGCCCATCTGGCGACGATTCGCCCGGACGGCACGGATATGAAGATGCTGACCAGCGGCGATCGAAACGATGCGCTGCCGAGCTGGTCTCCAGACGGAAAACGTCTGGTCTGCAGGTCCGTAACCAAAAAGGGGAAGGGACTCAGCATTGTCGATATCGAAAGCGGCGAGATCACTCCGTTGGCAACGGGATCCGAGTACGACACCTTTCCCGCCTGGTCACCGCGTGGCGATATGATTTCGTTCACCAGCAACCGCGACGGGGACTTTGAGATCTACGTCATCCGCGCCGACGGAAGCCAGCTTCGCCGGCTCACGAATACACGGGGCAACGATGCGCACTCGGCGTGGTCGCCCGACGGCGAGTGGATCGCCTTCAGCACGTCCCGGCAAGGATTCAAGGACGAAGCCGTGCATAGCCCGGGCAACTTTCAACCCTACGGTGAGGTGTGCGTAATGCGCAAGGACGGCAGCGACGCCCGAGTGCTGACCGATAACGCGACCGAAGAGGGCGCCGTGAGCTGGATACCGTTGCCGCGCAAGTAGCGGCCCCGCGTACATACACTGCTGCTTTTAGCTCCGTAGCCACTGCTTTCATTGCGTCCCCGAATCAGCGTCTAATCCCATCAGGTTATGGCTCTGCTGCTATGAAAGGACTTGCGCACATCACTCCTGCCTGACGGCGTAGCGCTTTACTGGGGAGGGCAACTGGTTCGAAAGGCGCCTGGCTACGAACACAAAAGCCGAAGCCTTACTGTCCGGTATCGGGTTCGGCGGTTGCGCGAGCCTTCTCCATTTGAACAATCTGTGACCCACCGATTCCGCTCACGAGCTCACTTTTTCAACCAGCTTCATATCCGGCAGAGGTCTGCTGTGCCGCTTCCCGGCTGCCGGAGCCCGCCGCGAGATCCTTCGGCGCCTGGAAGCGGTACGTGGCTGCCAGAATGGCGGCGGCCAGCACTAATAGGACGGAACTGGCCGCAAAGACACCTCCGAGTCCGAACGCCGCCTTCAGGTATCCGGTCACGAAAATGCCGATACCTCCCGCAAGGCAGCTCGTCGCGTTCATTACCCCCACGGCTGTCGATCGAACACCCGGCTGCAGCAGATCGCACAGGAGAGGATTTTCGTTGGCGGATCCGATCGCGCGGATCAGGCCGAAACAGAAGATAGCCACGGAAATCATCGCCAGTGGAGGAGAGCCGGAAAAGACCAGCAACAGCGGCGCCGCGACCATGTAACAGCACCCCTGCAACAGCAGACGGCCGCGCTTCTCTCTCCGCGCCACCCGGTCCGAGGTCACCCCGCCGAGGGCCGCACCCAGCACCGCCGGAAACTGCATCAGAAACGTACCGGAAAAACCGGCGCCGGCCAGCGTCATGCCGAATGTCTCCTTGAAGTAAAGGGGAAGCCAGTTACCGTAGGCCAGAATCGCGAATGAGACGAAGGCCGCCTGCAGGATGATCAGCAGATAGGTTCTCACGCGGAACAGAGTAGCCAGCTCCGCGAAGGGCGACGCGGCGACAGAGCGCTTCACCCGCAGCGGCGGATCCCGCAGCCAGAGCCAGGCGGCCAGCGCGAGAACCAGGCCCGCCGCTCCCAACGTCTGGAACGCGGACTGCCATCCGAAATGGTCTCCCAGGTATCCCGAGGTCCATCCGCCGGCGACCGATCCGATGCTCAGGCCCGCCGTATGGATCCCGATCGCCGTGGCGCGCGTGTCCGTGCCGTGATGATCGGCAATCAGCGCGATCGAAGCCGGAAGATAGAAGCACTCCGCTACTCCCAGGAGAATACGCGACGCCAGCAGCTGTTCCACACTGCTCACATAGCCGGTGGCCAGCGTGATCAGGCTCCATGCCGCCAGGCTGGCTGTAATGACGCGAGCGCGCGACAGACGGTCCGCCTGACGGCCCGCGAACGGCGAGCAGATCGCGTAGCTCCACAGGAAAAGCGATCCGACCGCGGCCATGCCGATATCGGTCATGCCCATTTCGGCGCGGAACAGCGGGAAAAGGCTGGAAGTCGCCGCCCGATCGCCGTAGTTCAAGGCGGCGCAGCAGAACAGCAGCGCCACCAGCCTCCATTTGTAGGCCATGTTCAAAGCTCGAGCGGATAATCGAAGAGCTTCTCGATCCCGCCTGCGGTCACCAGATAGTTATTCTCCAGGCGGATGCCTCCCTGGGTGGCGTCGGTGTAGACTCCGGGCTCGAGCGTAAAGACGTCTCCCGGCTCCAGCGCATCGTCCGTATTCGCGATGATCCGGGGGGCTTCATGTCCATGCAGCCCGATGCCGTGGCCCGCGTGGTGCCAGAAGCTCTTGGCGGTCAACTCGGCATCGTCGAGGAATGCTTTGATCTCTCGATAGACGTCGGCGCCGCGGGCTCCGGGTCTCACCAATCGCTCCCCGAGCGCCAGCGCATCGCAGACCAGCTTCCAGGAAGCGTGTTGCCCGGCAGTCGGCTCGCCGGCGCAAAAAGTGCGGCAGGTGTCGCCGAAGTACAGCGCCGGCGCCGGAAACAGATCGAGCGGGAACAGATCGCCCGCCGCCAGAACACGGTCCGTGGCAGGTCCACCGCCGCGTACGGACCGCAGACCGCAGGCAAAATCGCCGGGGAAGGGAACCGCCTCGCCGTATGCCTGCGCGATCGCGGCGTGCATCGCCAGGTAAACGCCGAGCTCCGTCTCGCCGGGGTGGATGGCCTGGCGCGCCGCGTCGTAGGCCACGGCGCAAAGCCGCAGACTGGTTCGAATCTCATCCACTTCGTCGGCCTCTTTCCGGCGGCGGAGTTGCAGCACCAGCCCGGATGCTTCCTCGCCGGCAATGTCCCGAACCGCGGTCGATTCCACCGACGTCCGGTCGAGACCCACACGCCCAGCCGGGCGCCCGGCCAGCAGATCCTTGACCATCACGGCGGCGTCGCCGTGCGGCAGCGAGACGGCGCGTTCGGGAGCATAAACGGCCACCTCGCGCTTGATTCCCGCCAGGCCCCGTTCTGCAGCCGGCGCGACCAGAGCCGTTTCCCCGTCCGCCCATGCCAGGAACGCGCAGGGAGCGTCCGGCTGCGCCAACCGGCCTGTGAAATAGTAAACCGTACGAAAATTGCCGGAGACGAACAGATCGAGCCGGCGCCCCGCCATCTCCGCAAACAGTCGTTGTTGCCGCGCGCGGCATCCCTCTGTGGTCAGCAAGTTATTTGTAGAACCAATCGATGGGAGCCGCCTTCAATTTGAGCGACCACCGGCCTTCGCCGCGCACGCCATGCGCCGGACCCGCATAGTAGGTGAACAATACCCGGTCCTTCAAAAACTCGATGCTGGTATAGGCGTAAGTGTGGGCTGGATCTTCGTCCAGGTTCCTGATGTGCTGCCATGTCTTGCCATCGTCTTTCGATATCGCGGCCGTGAGCGGGAAACGTTTGTCCGGCGAGTTGTTCCAGACCAGCAGCAGGTCGCCGGTGGAAGGGATGCGCTTGATGGACTGCGGAGAAAGCGGTGAATCGAGCGCCATCGGCTCCGGCGTAGACCAGCTCTCGCCCTTGTCCTTCGATTCGGAGCGGTAAATCTTTCCCTTATCCGTGCGAATCCACATCATCAGGCTGCCGTCCTTTAACTCCACCACTCCGGGCTCCTGCGCGCCGGCGCGGCTGTCGGGCAGATCGATCAGGGTGCGGCTCTGCTTCCATGACGCGCCTTCGTCGTCGGAATAGTACACCCGCGTCTTGATGTGACGGTCGATGCGGTAATCCGGAGTGTACCAGAAGGGTACCACCAGGCGGCCGCCGCGCAGTTGGATCAGGCGATCGTGGTTCATGCCGGTGTAGCTTGGAGACGGATCCACCGAGATGGGCCTGGCCTCGCTGAACGTCTTGCCGCCGTTGGTGGAAAAGCGCGACATCGGCTGGCAATCCGCTTCCGAGTTCTTGCGGCAGAACAGAAACGCGATCTTGCCGGACCGCAGCCGCAGCAGGTCGGGCTCCATCACGTTCATCTTGCCGATGTTCTCCTGCAGGACCGTCTTGTCCTTCCAGGTACGGCCCAGATCGGTGGAGATCATGGTTGCGATCCGTGACGGCCCCCAGTCGCTGCCCACCGCCGTGTAGAACTCGGTCCAGGCCAGCAGCAGGCGTCCGTCCTTGAGCGCCAGAATATCGGCCTCGGAGTTGCGCTTGTTCGTTTCGGTGGAAGGAGCCAGCACGTATCCGAAGGGCTCCTTCAGTTTGGCGTGCAACAGAAAGGCCGCGGACAACACTGTCGCGGCCGCTAAGGCAGTTCTGATACGCATCACTAAAAATCGTACCTTAGCGCGAATTGCATGGTGCGGGTTCCGCCCCGGCTCAGGATCTTGCCGAAGGTGGCCGGGACTTCGAGGTTGGCGCTGGCGCCGCCCCAGTTGGCGTGATTCCAGGCGTTATACATCTCCCAGCGGAACTCGAGAGTGTGGTTTTCAAACAGGCGCGTGTTCTTGAAAATCTGCAGATCGTGATTCTTGATGCCCGGTTGATAGAGGATATTGCGCCCGCCGTTGCCGACCCGCCGGTCGAGGCCTCCGTTCTGCAGCAACTGGAATGCATTGATGTCGAAGAAGCGGTCGAGCGTACGCTCGTCTTTCGACAGGTTCCCGCTGCCGACGCGGTCCGGCCGCGCCGTGCACGCCGTGGCGCAGATTCCCACGCGGGCCAGATTCATGGCCGGCGAAACCAGATCCCCGGTCTGGAAGAACACCGTGCCCCGCGCGCCCCATCCGCTGATCAAACGGTCCGCGGCCCCGAGATTCTTCAGCAGCGCGCGATTCCGGCCGAAGGGCAGCTGGTACTCGAACGCGGCCGAGAAACGGTTGCGCGCATCGAAGTCCGACGGGCCCTTCGCCGTCTCGAGCCGCCGCGTGGGATCGGTCCACTGCGGCCCCGCGTTCAATGTAGAGGCCGTATCGAGCGACTTCGAATAGGTATAAGCAACCAGGTAGGACATCCCCTTCGAGAACCGCTGCTCGGCCTTGATCGCGCCGCCGTGATACCAGGAACGCGCATTCATCACTTCCGCCTGGATGCGCGCCAGTCCCGGAAAAGGCAGCAGGTTCTGCACCACCCCGGGTCCTGGAAGCCGCGCGTTCCAGTTGTCGAACGCCAGCAGGCTGACGCCGTTCGAGCCCTGATACAGACCTTCGATGACCAGCGTCGGCGTGATCTGCTGCTGCAGCGAGAACAGCCATTGCTGTATCTTGCCGTACGGGAAATTGCGCGAGAGAAACGGGAACACCGTCAGGGGAGCCGTGCGCAGGCTGGCTTCGGCCGAGACATTTCCTTCCGGGTTGAAGGACAGATCGGGCCGCGTGGGATTGCCGGTCCAGATCGGCCTCAGCGTGTTCGGCGCAAAATCGTTGGTGGACGCCAGCGACGGAATCTGCGGCGAATCGTAGAAGATCCCGTAACCGCCGCGGACCACCGTATTTCGCCTGGCGCGGTAGGCGAAGCCAAAGCGGATTCCCAGGTTGTTGGTGTCCGCGTCGTAGGGCGCGCGGTTTTCGACGAATCGTATCGGAAGATCCGGCCGGATGTCCTTGTAGAACGGCTCGACGAAGGGCCGCGTCTTGATGTACTTCGACACCAGCATCGAGCCGGAAGCGAGGTCGAAGCCCAGCCCGCCGTCGTCGGCCTGTTTGATTGCGCTTTCCACTTCGTACCGGATCCCCAGATTCAGCGTCAGCCGCGGGGTCACCTTCCAGTCATCTTGAGCGAAGACTCCCAGGTAGTGCAGCCGGGAACTCCAGATGGTGCCGCGCGCCGTCTTGCTGACGCTCGATGGCAGGCCGAGCAGAAAATCGGATGCGAAGTCCCCGGAGTAGCGGTTGGCGAAGGCGTGGCTTGAATTCCCGCCGGTATAGAACATGTGCTCGCGGATGTCCCGGAGATCGCCGCCGATCTTCACGTTATGCGAGCCGCGGCTCCAGAAGAGGCTTTCCTGCATCTGGTAGGAATTCGTGGTCCGGTAGTTCGGCGTGGGATCGCCGGGCAGGTTGTACCCGGTAACCGTGAAATTCGGCATGCCCCAGAAGAGCGGGTCGACATACGAGACCGTATTGGTAATGCCGATCGGCTGTACGAAATCCTGCTTGAACGAGTTGAGCGTGGCCAGCAGATTCCGGTAGCGCGTGTAGCCGAGAGAGAAGCTGTTGATGAGCGTCGGCCGGACAATGTGGTTCCAATGCGCGCTGGCGGTTTGAGCCCGCAGTGTAAGATCGGTCCCGCCCGCGTTCGTCGGCTCGGGCCAGGCGGCCGACGATACGTAGTTCTCGGCGTTATAGATGTAGCGGCCGTACAAGGTGTCCTTGACGCCCGCGTTGTAGTCGGCGCGGCTCACCACGTTGTTTGTGCCGATCACCGCGGGCTTGCGGTTTTCGAAGAGATAGTTCCGCGCCGGGTCCGGCCGGTTGGCGCGCGGCACGAGCTGCAGAATCCGTTGGGAGATCGGGCTGATCTGGCTCTGAGGAATCGTGTTGTTCGGAAACGGAACGCCCGAAATCGGATCGCGCACCGGAACCGCGAAGACGCCGGAGCGCTCGGTATCGCTGAAGACGCGATACAGCGGGGGCTGGCCGGCCGTGCGCTGCCGCAGTCCCTCGTAATTGCCGAAGAAGAAGAGCTTGTCCTTTCGCAGGGGAGCGCCAATCGCGCCGCCGAACTGGTTCAGCTTCAGCGGACTCTTGGAGCTGGCGAAGTAGTTTCGCGCATCGAACAGGTCATTGCGTACGAACTCGTACAGCGTGCCGTGGTATTGGTTTGTCCCGGACTTCGTGACTACATTGATGATGGTGCCGCCGCCTTTCCCGAATTCCGCGGGAGCCATTCCTGTTTGAACCCTGAATTCGGTGATCGAATCGACCGGTGGAGAGATGGCGTAACTGGCGCGCCCGCTGTCGCGGTTATCGATGCCGTCGATCTGGTAGTTATTCTGCTCGGGACGCTGGCCCGCCGTCGACGGAACCGAACTGCCGCGCCCGATTTCCGTGGTGCGAAAATCCCGCGTGGCCGGAGTGGCCATCGGAGCGAGAAATGCGAGCTGCATGAAGTTGCGCCGGCCGAGCGGCAGATTGGTCACCTGCTCGGTCTTGATCACCTCGCCCGATTGAGAGCTCTCCGCGTCGAGCAGCGGCGCGTCCGTCTGTACGGTGATCGCCTCGGAAACGGCGCCGACCTGCAAGGTGAAATCGACGGTTCGGACCTGAAGTATCTCGAGCTGAATCGATTTTTGAATTTCCGAGCGAAAACCGTCCTTTTGCACCTGGACGGAATACATTCCCACGGGCAGGAACGGTACCCGGAACGTGCCGTCCTCATTGGTCTCCACCATTCGTCGAAGCCCGGTATTCTCGTTGATGATAGTAAGCTGCGCTTTCGGAATTACCGCGTTCGAGGTGTCTTTCACCAACCCCGAGAGCGTTCCGGAACTGTTCTGGGCGTGGGCGGCCAAGGCCGCGAACAGGAAAAGCAGACCCAATTTGGAAGCTGGCATGCGTGAAGTTTAGCACGGCTGCCATTTGCTAACTTGACTATACTGATGCTCAATTCATGTTGCGTCCTGCCGATGACCTGGACTCGGAGAGAATCGCTGGCGGCAGGTTTGCTATCCCTGGCGCGGTTTTCATTCGGCGAGCAGGCGTCGCCTGAGCGCGTTTCTCTCGACCTGGGGCATCGCGGCAGCCGCGGCGGGCCGGTTGCCACGCTTCCGGACGGCGCCATGCTCTGGGTGTGCACGGAGCCGGAAGCGCCGTACCTGGCGCGTGAGATGTGGCCGATCAGCCGGCTGACGATGCGCCGGTCGCGGGACGGAGGCCGCAGCTGGTCCGATCCTCAGGTCATCGTCCGAGGAACGCGCGACTACTCCGTGCTTTCACACGCGCTGCGCCTGACACGGCGTGGGACGCTGGTTCACATCTACGTACGCTACAGCGGCTACGACTACGAAACCGCGTCGCCGGCCAAGTCACTGTGCGAAGCATTCTGCCAGCGCTCTTCGGACGGCGGCCGAACGTGGAGCGCGCCGGAAAAGCTGCCTGCCGGAGAGAGATACATCGGCGATGTGCTGTCGATCGAACAGACACGCACGGGCCGGCTGGTCTATCCGTTTGCCTTTCTCACCTCCACGCGCGGTCAGTTCGCCGTGTCCGTACTTTATTCGGATGACGACGGCAGGAGTTGGACCAGGTCGAAATCCGTGCTGGAGGCGGGCGGCTCGGGATTCGAAAGCGGCGCCAGCGAACCGACCGTCGTGGAACTGGCCGACGGACGGATGCTCATGTTGATTCGCGCGCAGAGCGGTTTTCTGTGGCGTTCGTTCTCGACCGATCAGGGGAAAACCTGGTCCGCCGCGGAGCCTTCCCGGCTGCCGGCGAGCAATTCTCCGGCGACCGCGCTTCGTCTCCGGTCCGGGAAGATCGCGGTCGCCTGGAACCTTCAGGTCGACGGAAACTACGCCCGCCAATGCCTTGTTCTCGGCATTACGGCCGATGGCGAGGAGTTCGAGTGCCTGCGAGAGCTGGATGGCACGGATTTCCCCGATCATGCCGCCGAGCCCGTTCAACACACCACTTACGCTTATCTCACCGAGCGCCCGGATGGATGGATTGCCGTGTCCTACAACAAGGGCACGTGGATGAGGCATAACCGTCCTTCCCTTGCGCTGGCTGCAGACGACTGGCTGCATGCGTCTTCGGAGACGATCGACTTTTCGGATGGCAGGACCGGGTGGCGCTCCATCAATCCCGGCCCGAACCACCTGGCCGCAGTCGAGAGATACGCCGCGCCCGGGGACGACGCTCCCGGAGCCTCCCTGGAATTGGAGCAGCAGAAGGGAATTCAGGCGCCGGCCGGCATCAGCCGCAACATCCCGCTCGTGCGGGACGGCGAAGTTCGGATTGCGCTGACGGTCGTCCGGCCCGAAGCGTGCATTCTCCTCAACGACACGCTGCTCACGCCCGGCAGGATCGACGAAGCCTGCCTGCGCATTCGCTTCGCCTCGGAGGGCGGCGTTTTCCTGGCCGCCGGTCAACCTTCGCGGAGGGAACGCGACCGGCGCACGACGAAATATTCCTATCTCAGCCAGGCCATTGGCCCGGAGACAAAGTATCCGGCCGGGTTCGCCGCCGGCCGCAGGATGCTCCTGACCGTGCGGTATCATGCTGCATCGCAAACAGCCCAAATCGCGATCGGCGAGGGCCCGGCGCTTGAACTCCCGGCGCTTGAACTGAAGACGGGCAGGATTCTCGGGCTCAGCTATCTGGGCCTGGCCGCTGCATCGGGCGGCGTGCTTCGGGTCCGCTCGATTCAGATACGGCGGCGGACAGGTAGGGCTTGACGTAGCGGTCGAGGATGGCCCGGACTTCGGCCTGCTCGTGGGCCTGCAATGCCGTCCGATACGGCCTCGCGGTTCCCGATTCGGCAATCCCGAGATACCGGAGAGCCTCGTCGAAACCTCCCCAGACCGCGCCGCGCAGGAAGAGGTTCCAGGTCTCGATGAGCTCCTGCTGCAAGCTCTGCGC
>DATJFH010000299.1:0-3799 GCA_035495815.1 Bryobacteraceae bacterium | reverse complement strand
TCGAACGAGGGTGGGCGGTCGAGTTGCGAGATCATGTACGAGGTGAATCTTCCGGCCGCAACACGGGATCGGCAGAATTCGGGTAATCTTCAGCCCGGGTTTTCTGTTCCATTGATTACCACTACCCTTTACCAACAAGTGTGGCCGGCGCAAATTTTCAAGGGTGCGAGTTTTTGCCGGCGGACCGCCTTTTCCAGCGGTTGGGCGATTGCAAAGGCGGCTGCCGGCAGTACCCGCCCACGCATCCGTTAGAAGATAATTTTCAACGCTAATTGCACTTGCCTCTCGGTTCTCTGTAGCGTGGCGTCGCTGCCTGCGCTGGTGATCCGGCCGGAGTTCGGCGAGCCGATCGAGCCGTTCGGCTGATTGAACTGCGGTGTGTTGCTGACGTTGAAGAATTCTGCGCGGAACTGCACGCGGGCGGACTCACGGATGGTAAAGCTCTTGAATACCGACAGGTCGAGCTGCCTGGTGCCGGGGCCCCAAAGGATATTGCGGCCGCCGTTGCCCCAGACGCGGAACCCCGGATTGACGAAGGCGTTCAGGTCGAACCATCGCTGGATCGTGCGCTGATCGTTGGGCAGATTGCCGTCGCTCAGCCGGTCAGCTCGCGTGCCCTCGCCGATGTTCAGAGTATTGCTGGCGGCATTCACGGAGAACGGGAAGCCGGTATAGAGCGACAGTACGCCGTTCACCTGCCATCCGCCGAGCAGCGCCGTGGCGAATCCGTTCGCGCCGCCGAGCAGCGGCTTGTCGCGCCCGACCGGAAGCTCGTATCCGAACGTGCCGCGGAATTGATGCCGGATGTCGAAGTCCGAATTGCCCCGCGCTGCGGCGAGGTTGAAGATGGGCTGGGCGGCCAGATCCAGATTATCGATCAGGTGGCTATAAGTGTACGCCAGCTGGTACTGAATCGAATTCGCCCAGCGTTTGACCAGCGTCACCTGCATGGAGTGGTAGGTCGAGTTGAAGTTGCTCTGGTAGATGGTGACATTGCCGTTGTTCGGCCAGCGCCGGCGGAGGTTCACGGCCCCATCGCCCGGCGCCGCCTGATTGAAGTTGACCCCGGCCAGCTGGCCTTCCCCTGCCGTGAGTCTCGTTCCCTTGGTACCGACATAGGCGACGGTGATCTGCTGATCGCCCGGCAGGCGGCGCTGCAAGGCGGCATTCCATTGCTGGATATAAGGCGTGCGGAAGTCGGGCGAGATGCCGGTGTAGTTCTGGCCGGGCGCATTGGGATCGGCCGTGCGTAGCGGGCCGTCGGTCAGGGAGCGGGCGCCGGGAAAATCGGTCTGGCTGTTCGACACCAGGCTGTTGACGAACAGAGGCGGGTTCGAGACCAGGGTAACGCCGATCGGGATCGGCACCAGCGAGTAGTAGACTCCGTAAGCGGCGCGAATGACCGTGTCGTTGCCGATACGGTATGCTGCGCCGACACGCGGCGCCCAATCGTTTCGGTCGGTCGAGATGCCGCTTCGCGACGGGTAATTGCCCGTTCCGACCGGAACCGGGCGGCCGGTGGCGATGTCGAACTGCTGCATGCGATCGGCTACCTCGGTGTTGGGGTACCCTAACGGCAGCTCGTAGCGCAGTCCGAGGTTGATCGTCAGCTTGGGCGAGATCTTCCAATCGTCCTGGATGAACCAGGCCCAATCCGATCGCCGCAAGCCGCGCGTGCCGGTCAGGCCGTTGAGAGTGATCGACTGAGGCTTACCCAGCAGCAGGTCCGCGCCGCCGAATCCGGTGATGCCGCTGACGGCGGGATTGTTGGTGTAGATCGTGCTGAATCCGAACTGGCCGCGTGAGGCCGAGGACTGGTAGGCATTGGTCTGGCGGAACACGACGTCGAATCCGAACTTCAAGTTGTGGTTCCCGGCGACCGCGTCCACGTTATCGCCGAACTGGGTATTTTGGGAAACGATGATGGCCGGATTGTTGTCCTTGGCCCCGATGGTGTCAAAACCGGGGACGGCGATGATGGGCAGTCCCTTGGTGAGTTCGTCCACATTGACGTTGGGGATGCCGAATTGCTGCGCGGTGTTTTGCACGCCGACTTCATTGCTGCCGATGTTTTCCCGCGAGATTCCGACGCGCGCCTGGTTGATCACGTGCGGGTTGAAAACGTGCGTGTAGCTGACCACGCCCTGAGTGACCGGAATGCTGACGTCGAGAAAAGGAGTCGCCTCCGGACCCAGGGACCGGGAATTGATAACGCCTGAATAGGCCCTGGTGAATCGCGCGAAGGCGCGAGAGCCGGCGCTGAAATCATGATCGATCTTAACGGTGCCCTGATCGGTGGTGTTCTTGTCCACGGGATTGAGCAGGAAGTTGGCGGCCAATCCGGGCAGGTTCGGCTGCGGATAAAGATCGATCAGCTTCTTGGCAGCCGGATTGAAGCGGTTTGAAGGGATGCGATTTCCGGTAAAGGCGTCGCGAGTGACGCCGGCCCCGGGCGTGTTGGGACGCGTGGTGAGCGGATCGTAAATGACCAGAGGTCGGCTTGCTGTGAGCAGCTCGCTGAAATCGCCGTTGCGCATCGCGGGTGAGGGTGTGGATCCGAGGAAGGTGAGCCCCTGCCGGGACCGCTGTCCGGCGTAGGAGAGCAGGAAGAAGGTGTGCGAGTTGCGGCCGCCGACCGGGCCGCTGAACGTGCCGCCGAAATCGTTGCGCTTAAGCGGCGGCTTGGGGCCGGAGGCGAAGTAGTTGCGGGCGTCCAGAGCGGAGTTTCGGAGGTATTCGAAAGCGACGCCGTGGAAGCGGCTCTCCCCGGATTTGTAGGCCACGTTGACGGTGGCGCCGGAGCGGCCGAAACGGGCGTCTGGAACGGATGTCTCTACGTTGTACTGATTGATGGCCTCGAGCTCCGGGTAATTGATCAGTCCCCAGCCCTGATGATTGTTGTTGTCCTGCAGGCCGTCTACCAGGAAGTTGTTGTCGCCGAAATTGGAGCCGTTGACGGAGTTGGAGATGTTGCCGCGCTGCTGGGAAAGGGCCAGATTGAGCTTGGTGGCCTGGCCTGGCACTACGCCGGGAGTGAAGCGGACGAGCTCGGCGAAGTTGCGTCCGTTGATGGGCAGGGATTTGATCTCCTCCTCCGAACGCACGGTGCTGAGCGTGGTAGTTTCGGTCTGGAGTACGGGCGCGACTGCTTGTACGACTACGCTCTCGGTAACGGCGCCGAGCTCGAGCACGAAGTCCACCGACGGGCGCTCGCCGATGCTGAGGCGGAATTCCTTGGCGGCCGTCCGGAAGCCGCTCTGAGAGACTTCGACGCGGTAAGAGCCTGCTGGCAGCGGCGGGGAAATGTAGAGTCCATCGCTGTTGGTTGCGAGCTTTAGACGGTAGCCGGTGCCGGTGTTGGCAATGGTAACTGCGGCCCCGGGGACGAGCGCGCCGGCATTGTCGCGGATGATGCCGGCGATCACGCCCGTGTCCACCTGCGACCAGAGCGGCGAGCAGAGAAGAAACATCGCGATCGGTATGAGAGTTCGAAGGCGCAACATCGACCAACCTCCATCAGATGCGGTCATTGTAAATCAGAATCGGGAAACAGTGGGCAGGCTTCAGAACGGGCTCTTCCCCGGCAGTTGGCTCTTTGGGAGAAATAGATGCCGCAGATCGTGGCTGCCGGCGCCGCGCCGGAGCGAATCGGCGGCGGTCACGTGGATTCCGGGCAGTGCGCTAGTAATTTGCGCGACACCGCGGCGGCCCGGCCGCTTCCGCGTACCGCGCCAAGCCGGCTTCGGAGCGTGCCGGTCAGCCCTGCCCGCGTCGCGATCGACAGCTCGTAAAACAAATC
>DATJFH010000298.1:0-3390 GCA_035495815.1 Bryobacteraceae bacterium | reverse complement strand
GACCAGTTCGAGCCCTCGGGCAGTGTGTTGGCCGGCATCAAGAGCATTGGCTCGATAAAGGGTATGGCACTCGACTCGGACACAGCCCGTAGTTTATCGCCGAAGAGGGATCAGGGCGAACCACGGGCCCTTTACTTCTTCGAGACACCCACGCGGCGACTCGTCGGACGCCTATGCGCGCACCGGCATGGCGCGATCGTTTGCGAGTTTCAAGCCACCGGTGGAAGTCGGCTCGTACTACCACGACTGGGTTCATCCGGCCTCCCGCGGCGCGGATTTGTCATACTGTGACTTGCGAACGTCGCAATTCATCCCGTTCTTTTTCTGTTCGATATTGTGCGCGAAGGAGCAGTTCACCGGTGTCGTCCGATTACCCGATGGGCCGCCCGCGGTCGATGCCAGCGTACGGTTGCGGGGCGGCAACGCCGAATTCACCGCGAAGACCAATGCCGACGGGACCTTCGCCGTTTCCGGTTTGGCCGTAGGCGAGTACTCGGTGCGCGTTGAGCAGGGCAATTCCGCGGCGAACTGTCCCCACACGGTTCCGGCACCCGGGAAATTCCTGCTGCAGTTCTCGGCGGACGGGAGCCTCCAGTGCTCGCCTCAAACACCGGAAAGCAGCGGCGGGCAGCAGCTTTCGGCGAAGGCCGTTTCGTCGCTGCCGCTGAACAAGCGCGACTTTAGCCAGCTCCTTCTGCTCGCGGCGGGCACCATGACGGACAACAACGGCTCGGTCAACTTCACTCAGCAGTTCGCCATCAACGGCGCGCGCGGGACGGCGGCGGTCTTCGCGATGGACGGCGTGGACAGCACCGACCCGGAGGTCGGCGGCGCGACGTTCACCAACTTCAACGTGGACGCGGTTCAGGAGATCCGCTCGAGTTCGGGCTGGATGGCGGCGGAGATCGGACGGGGCGCGGCGGGCTTCACCGACATCATCACGCGCTCCGGGACCAACGAGGTGCACGGGTCGGCCTTCGAGTTTCTCCGCAATTCGGCCCTCGACGCGCGCAACTTCTTTGACCGGCGATCGGCGGAGAATGCCCGCCGGATCCCGCCGTTCATCCGCAACGAATTTGGATTCACCAACGGCGGCCCGGTGGTAATTCCGCGGCTGTACAACGGCCGCAACCGCACGTTTTACTTTTTCGAGTACCAGGGATTCCGGCAGGTGCTGAGCGCCACCGAAGTGATCCCTGTGCCGAGCGCAGACGAACGCGCCGGGCGCGACACGACAGCGTTTCCCGGCGACACCCTGGTCGTCCCGGTGGACCCGCGCATAGCGAAACTCATCTCGCGGTATCCGATGCCGAACGATCCGCAAGGGCCCTACGGGGCGCGGACCTACGCAACGTCGTCGAAGGTCACCACCGTGTCGGACCAGCTCTCGCTGAGGTTGGATCACAAGCTCTCGGAAAAGTCGCAACTGTTTCTGCGAATCACGGGCGAGAATACGGTCGGACCGCTGACCGACCCGAGCCAGACGATTATCGATCCGAGCTTCGTTGTGCGGTTCACCGACCAGCAGCGGAACGCGGCCGTCACCTATACGCTCAGCCAGACTCCGAAGCTGGCATGGCGAACCTCGTTGAGCTTTACCCGCGCGACGCCCGAGTTTCCCGCCCCGAACCGCACGGACCCGGCGCTGGTTTTCTCCGATGCCTCCTACGAGTCCTTCAACGCGGCGGCGGGCTCGGTGCTGGCTTGGTTCGGGAATCTCGGGCAGATCCAGGAGAGTCTCACCTGGACTCGCGGGAAGCACACGATCAAGGGCGGCGGGGAAGTCCGCGCGAACCGCGATACGGCTCTGTTCGGCCTCAATCCGAACGGCCAGTATACCTTCGGCGGAGGGACGGCCTACTCGCCGGTTCCGATTCGCTCTTTAAGCGGAGCCCACGACATTCAGCCCGGGCAGGCACTGCCGGATGCGCTCAGCGGACTGCTGACGGCGACTCCGTTTGCATACGCCACCGTCGTGGCTCCGCCGATGTTTCCGCAAGCAGCGCGCATCGGCGAGGCGGCGATTCACCGCGATGCTTACAACTTCTACTTCCAGGATAGTTGGCGCGTTTCCAGCCGGCTGCTGTTAAACTACGGCCTCCGGTACGAGATCAACTCGCGGATTCGCGAGCGTAACAGGCAGACCTCGGCGCCGGTGACCGGCGGAGACGGATCGACGCTGATCGTCAATCCCGATCCGGCGTACCGGCTGGATAGGAACGGATGGGGGCCGCGCGCGGGGCTGGAGTGGCGCGCGGCTGGCAACACGCTATTCCGCGCGGGCGGCGGATTAACCACGCTGCTGCCGAATCTCGTTCAGGACAACCTGCTGACGGGCTCCAGCCCCTTCGTCATGTACCCCAAGCTGATCGCGGCCCCCGGAAATCCCGTTCCGTTCGGCATCGCCGTTACGTCGGATCAACTCCCGGCCGCGTACACGACTGGCGGAGCCCCGATTTTCGGAGCGGGCGATTCGAAGCTGGTTCCCGGGAACACGCAGATGGACGTTCTGCGCTTCGAACGGGAACTGGCGGCGAATCTTCCGGGCCACCAGATTTTGCCGCTGTCCATGCAGGGCATGACGCCGGGCTTCTCCAACGGATACATCGCAACGTGGACGGTGGGTCTCGAGCAGAAGGCCGGGGGCGCGACGATCGCCGCCTCGTACGTCGGGACGGCTGGGGTGAAGCTGGCCGCCATCGATTTCCTGAACGGCTATTTCGGCGCAGGCCCGGGCTTCGCGCCGTACACGCAGTTCGATGCGGCCGGCAATATTACAGGCGGGTACGCGCCGAATTCGCAGTTCATGACAAACCGCTCGCACTCTTCCTACCACGCGCTCCAGGTTTCGGCCCAGCAGGATCTGACTTCTTCCGGGCTCGGATTTCAGGCGAGCTATACCTTCGGCAAGTCGATTGACGACAGCAGCGCGGTGATCGGCGGCTTCATCTCCGGGTTCTCGGGCGCGGTCTCGCTGACGGTTCCGCAAGACCCCTTCCATACGCGGCTGGACAAGGGGCCGTCTTCGTTCGATACCCAGCAGGCGCTGAGCTTCAGCCTGTTTCAGGATTTGCACGCGGACCGGCTGGCTTTGTTTCGCCCGCTCGGGCACAGGCTGACGGCGGGATGGCAGCTGCTCGGCATCGGCACTATGGCTTCGGGGCTGCCGTTCACGGTGTACTCCGGGATTCAGGAGACGGCTGTCGGGACGAACGGCGCGGACCGGCCGGACCTAATCGGCACGCCGGATCTTTCGACAAGCCGGACTGTGCGTGAGGACTACTTCGGGCTCGGCGAAAACAACGCGTCGTACTTCGCGATTCCGATCGGCGTTGCTGCCGGGACTGGCCCGAAATCGGGGCGTGTTCGGGATGGCCGGGCGAAACACCT
>DATJFH010000297.1:0-24097 GCA_035495815.1 Bryobacteraceae bacterium | reverse complement strand
GGCCAGGCGCTGTGGGCAACTCGCCGCCGTACCAGAGTCCCTCTTGCCGCTGTCGCTTCTTCCGCGTTCCCATCGCCATAGTTCGATTGTACGGCCAAAACATTTTCAGTGCTACGTGTTTTGGACTTTAGACACGGGCTGTTAGATGGCGGAGCGGGCTGACCAGGAGGCGGCCCGAAGGCCGCCATCCACTCCGGGCTTGAATCGGCGCTCGGGTCGCATCCCTGCGTAGCCCTATCCTCCTATCAAGCAGATCGATTGTACGGCAGGCTCCGCATCGAGTAAAGCAAAAAGCATCCACTCTGGAAGAAAACAGCGGTAAATCCCAGGGGGTTTGGGGGACAGCGTCCCCCATCAAAACGATGATCTCTTCCTTGTGAACTTGAGCGGGAACAGGTCCGCTGGCGTTCGGTAGCCCAGCGCCTGGTGCGGACGGCGATGGTTGTAGAAGAGGAAGTAGTTCTCCAGCGCCGCGAACAGGTCCTGCCCGGTGGCGAAGTCGCCGGGATAGATCAGTTCGTATTTCAAGCTCCGCCACAGACGTTCGATAAAGATGTTGTCCAGCGCGCGACCGCGTCCGTCCATACTGATGGTGATCTTGCGCTGCTTGAGCTGCGCCAGGAAGTCGGCGGCCGTGAACTGCGCGCCTTGATCGGAGTTCCAGATTTCGGGTTGACCGAAGCCGAAGGCCCGGCTGCAGACCGACGATCGTGTAGACCCCCGCATCGGTTGTGTTCGCCGTACGGGTCAGTCCGGTCGCCTGGTTGACCACGCTGACCGAGGCGCTCGGAACCACCGCCTGGGATTGGTCGTAAACAAATCCCGTAACGCTGCCTTGCTGCGCGTCCTGCGCCATGGACACCCCAACCAGAAAGGCAACGGAGCAAAGTACTGTTCGCATTTACCCTCTCGGACAATCCGGCGTCAAGGTTTTATGGACTGCCCTTGATCTGGTCAGTATGCATCTTTGCCGTCTTACTGACAGTAGGCGAATAGGCCTTTGCCGGCGGTACTAGGTAGAAGTCCTGTAACCGCAGTTAAGGCGTACCACGGATTTGTAGCTTGCCGCGCTCAAGTAACCCATTTAAAGTAGAGCCGGATGACACGCGTATGAATCTGGTGTTCCTTGTTGCCCTGCTGCTCCAGAACGGAGATTATACGCCCGCGTTGAAGGCTGCCGCCGAAACCCAAAACCGGGAAGCGCAGTTACGCCAGGTGGCTTCGTTGGCGAAAAGAGTCGTACCGTCCCCCGCCGAGGAAAACAGAAAGGCGTATACCGCCGGACGTGATGAGGAGTTTGTCGGGAAGTTCAATTCCCTCATCAACAGGCTGATGGAATTCGCGGATTCTTACAAGGACGGAAAGACGCTGGATGTAAAGAAAGCCCGGGCAGTCCGAAAAGCGTGGCTTGAATTGGAAAAATCCGAAGCGATCTTTCAGGACCAGACCGCCAAATAATCACTGGTGGTTTACCACCACCGTGTGGTCTGCAGCCGCCGCGGGCGAGGCGGATCCGGGACCCGCCCCAGCCCACGGGAATCCACTTATCGCCAGTGACCCTCGACAAATACCCAGCCGCCCCTGCGCTTCACCCAGCGGTGCTCTACCCAGTGCGCGCGATGCCGCGGCGGCAGTTCCCAGCGCCCCGGGACCCAGACGTGAGACCGGCCGTCCCAGCGCTGATAACCGTTGATCCAGACGTAGTTCCGTCCCGGCGGCGGTCCGCGCCTCTCCACCACCGCCCGCGGCGGACCAACCCGGACGATGACCTCCGCAGCCGAGGCGCCGATCGTCAGAAGACCGGCGAAAACCATTCCTATCAATCCTTTCCGTAGCATACTAGCTTCCCCCCTCGAATCCTGGCCGTGCAATTCTCATGCCACCGGCGCCGGTACCGTCCACACATTCCGCCGCGTCTCTTCCCAATCTCCATCAGGCTCGAAAACCCGGATCGCGTAGGCGCCCTCTTCGAAGACGCGCAGCGTAATCGGCTGCCCGGTAAGGCGCATCGTGTACACGATTTCCCCCGTGCTCTCCCGGATCACCTGAACGCAAAGCTCCCGGCGCATGAGCCGTATGGTCTCGAGGACGTGCCCTTTGTGAGGGAAGCCGTTATCCAACTGATCGATGGTGATCGGCCAGCCGGGGCACGGTCTGGCGCCCGGACGCTCCGGGTCTTCGCGCCGCGGCCAGACTGCCAGCGTGGTCTTGCGGGTGCTCCGGTCGAACTCGATGATCCCGTAGCCGGGCGAGCGATCCAGCAGCGGGTCCGGTTTTTCGCCTCTCTGCTGCGGATTGAACACCGCGTGGACCGTCATCCGGTTCCCGAAGCCGTCCAGGAATTCGCCCGTATTGCGCGGGCTGTGCGGCTTGGGATTGCGGCCCGGCTTGGGCGGATACCAACGCCGCGGAAAGATATTGGAGACCGCTGGCGTGCAGATGGCCCAGGAGCCGTCGTTCCAGTCGTCGATCCCGTATTGTATGGTGCTGCCCAGATGCTGGTCGCCGGTGATATGGACGGCGAAACAGCGGCGGATCGCCCGCAGCGCCCGGTTGCGCGGAGTCTGTGGCCAGCCGTTCGAATCGTGATCGGCCGTATGGACTTCGCCTTCCGAATAGCCGTCCGGCCGGAGTATCGGCAGCTTGCCGGTAACTGAGTCGTTATCCGCCGGCGGGGGAAGCGTGGCCAGGTTGGCGAACAGGGTCTGGGTCAGCAGCGCCTTCATCCAGGTCCCGCCCGTCCAATCGGCGGCCCAGCGGTCGAGAAACCTCTCCTGGCGCGGTCCGAGCAATTGGGCGCCGCGCACGTCGCCGTCCCGGACGTTGTCGTGGGCCGGATTCTGCGCCCAGCCGTTGACGATCTTCGCGTTCGGCAGGACCTCCTTCGGCGCCGACTTCCATTTCCGGTCTTCGATGATGGCGAAGCTGACGCCGCCCCGCAGCAGCTCGGTATAGTACACGCCGATCCCCTGCTCGATGGGAGTGGGATCCACCGGATCCGGCAGGTGGCTGGTCTGCGTCCGCTGCACCATGTTCACCCAGGCCGCCGGCTCGATGTAGCCGCCGCTGTCCTGCCCGGCGTAGCCGACGCCCTCAGCGCGGCGTCCGCCCGCGCCCCACACGTTGCCGTGGAAGACGTCGTGATCGTCGGGCATGCAGACCGACGGCGTGTCCCGCAGGATATCCCGATACTCCCAGCCGAACAGGTACCATTTCCGCAGATAGTCGAGGACGGCGGGCTCGAGCGGAAGGCGCTGGATTCCGTATCCGGCCACCCGCTCGTAAATCTGATCGCCGACAAAAGCCACCAGGTCGGGACGAAAATGGCGGACCGAGTGAACGATATCCGCGTGCGGAAAACCGAAATCGTTGTTGCAGGAGAGCGCGCCCAGGACGATCTTGGGTTTGACGGCGGGATCCTTGGGAATCGTGCCGTCGAAGGTGTGCTCACGCCCCATCTTGTAGGCCACCCGGTAAGGGACGTCCGCGCCGGTAGGCCATTTGGGCACGCGAAAGGTGGCCGTCCGGGCCAGCGCATCGATCTGGGCAGTGGCGATCGTCTTCCACTCGTTCTTCGCGCCACGCTGGACCTGCAATCGCACCCGCTCCCGGGTCAGCGCCACCGGAGCCATCTGGGCCGTGAGCTTCAGCACGCCGCGGCTGGCCGTGTGCATCGTGAAAAGGATGGGCCCCCAGGCGCGGTCCTCATGCACCCGGACGCGGCTGCCCGCTACCGTCCAGTTGCGGAACCAGAAGCGCACATTCCCGCCGCGCTCCGAGTTACGCTTGTTGATCCCGCTCATGGTGACCACGGCGGCCGACGGGTCCGGTGAATCCTCCACGCGGCCGGCGCTCGAAACCAGCGCGACACCGCCCGTCAGCCGCTCGGAGGAAATGTCGTCGCGAACCGTTTCGGCCAGAAGCTTGCCCCCCGCATCGAAAACAGCCAGCCGGACGCGGCTGGCGGCGCCGGTGGAGGATGAAGCTTCGAGCAGCAGGTCCACGTCTTGAAGCGGCTCGGCTACCCGGGGCGCCTTTTCCTCGAGCTTGCCGACGAACAGCCGTCCGTCGGTGGACACGCCGGCGTCGAGGCCGATGCCGTAAATGGCATTGTCGCGGTAGTCGTTCTGCCGGCCGCGAATGCCGGCGCGGAATCCGGCGAAACCCGGTTCCGGCGAGGCCGTGTCCTCTTCCAGACGGCCCAGACGAACCCGCATCGTCAGGCTCCCCGGCCCGGCTGCCGCCTCGTGCGTCAGGAGGTAGACGTTGCGGTCCCCGCCGGAAACGCAGCATTCGATGCGCCCGCCCCGCAGACGCCAGTCCTGAAGCGGGTTTGACCAGTACTCGGGACCGATCCAGGGCCGGTCCCCCGATTCGGAAGCGGCTCCCTGAGAGACGCGCGGCAAGGCCGGAGTGGCGGCGATGAGAAGGCATGCTTTTCGACGATTCATGCGTGCCTATCGAGCCTATCACTATCGCGGTTCCGGATGGCGCCTCGGTCGACTGCGCCTCTTCGTTGCCCTAGTAAACCAGCCGTATTCCCAGTTGAACCTGCCGGCCCGAAAAGGCGGAGCTGACCACCCCAAAACCGGGCGCGCCGAAGATTGCGCCGGGAAGACCGAAATTCGGATGGTTGATCGCGTTCAGGAACTCGCCGCGGAACTGCACCCGAGCCTGATCGCGAATCGGGAAGCTTCTCAGTACGGCCAGGTTGATGACTTTCTGCCCGTCGCCGCGCACCGTATTGACTCCCTGATTCCCGAATTTGAATTGCGCCGGCTGCCGGAACGCCGCCGTGTCGAACCAGCGCAGCAGCGTGCGGCTGTCCTCCGCAAGATTGGGAGAGGCCAGCACGTCGGCCCGCAGCGAGCCCGCCGAAAAGGAATTTGTCGTATTCGTCTGCGTCGTAACCGTTAACGGCGGCGCCGTCTGGACCGTGGCCACGCAGCTCAACGACCAGTCTCCGGCCACATAGCGAAACGGATTGTCCTTGAGCCACCGCCGCGTTCGCCCAAACGGCAGCTCGTATACCGTGCTCAAAGTGAAACGATGCCGGATATCGTTCTCGGACGGTCCCCAGTCGGCGCGCCGGTTGTAGTAGTCCGAATAAGGCGAGCCTTCGTTGCCGAGCGCCGTGCCGTCATCCACGTTGTTCAGGAACTTCGAAAACGTGTAGGTGCTCAGAATGTTGAACCCTCTCGAAAACCGTTTCTCCAGGCGTACCAGCCCGGCATGATAGCTGGAAACGCCAAAAGCCGGAAACACGATCGACAGGTTGCTGAACTGCGGGTATGGCCGGTCGCGCTGCGTTGCCGACGGACCGAGACGCTCCGGACGAATCTGGTTCATCGGAATGTTGGCGCTCGACAGTTTTCGCGCCAGACTCCCCAGGTAGCTGATCTCCACCAGTGTTTCGCGGAAGAGCTCCCGCTGTATTCCGAGATTGAACTGCTGCGAGTAGCCTGCCCGGCGCCGGATCTCGTAGAAGGTCACCGCCGTGGTCGCCGGCTGCCCCACGGCTACCGCGCCGAACGAATCGTTCAGTTGTTCGGCTTTCCCTGAAACGGGAACTCCGTCCCGGAGATAGAACGGCGCCGTAATGCCGTTGTCCGGCGTCGTCAGATTGGTCGATACCTCGTAGCCCAGGGAAGCGGAGGTCGGGGCGCCGTGATCGAAAGGATGCGCGAAGGCGATGCCGAAGCCGCCGCGCACCACCGTCTTCTCCGACGTAAACGGTTTCCACGCGAAACCGAATCGTGGACCGAAATTATTCCAATCCGTGTCGTAGGGCAGGGTACGCCAGTTGTTGACGCCGCCGAACTTCACCACGCCCGGCGTGCGGGAGACGGGATTGATCTGGTCCAGATCGAATCCGTTCATCCGGTCGTCCAGATCCTTGATGGGCGTATCCGTCTCCCATCGCAGCCCGATATTGAGCGTTAACCGCCGGGTGACCGTCCAGTCGTCCTGAAAGAATCCGGAGAGGTACCAGCTGGTGCGGCGCAGGGCGGGAGTGTCGCGAATCGTGAACGCCGTCGGGAAGCCGATCAGCATTGTCGCCAGGCCGTTGCCGCTGGCCGCGGTTCCCGGCTGGCCTGTCGGAAGCGTGCTGAACGTGAAGCTGCCGGAGATCGACTGGCGCAGCCAGTCCGTCACGCCCGATTGCCGGACGTCGCCGCCCGCCTTGAAGGCGTGATGGCCGCGAATCCACGACACGTTGTCTACGAACTGAAGATTGGTGAACGGACGGCTGTAGCGCCGGTGGGTTCCCGCTCCCAGCCCGGCGAATCCGGCGGCCGACACCTGCGGAAAAGCATCCTCCGGAACGCCGCGCAGGCCGATCTTCGAGGGCCAGTTCCCGTCCAGCCCCTTCGACCGGGCGTCGGCTCCCCGAGTCCCGTAATTGAACCGCAGATCGTTGACCACCGAAGGAGAGACCGTGCGCGTCCACGAGGCGAACAGATAGCTCTGGTCGGCGGGCGTGTCGGTTACGGTTTCCGCGGCTGCCTCCGGATAGATGCTCGCGTTGAACCGGTTGTCGCTGTTGCGCAGGTACCTGAAACCCAACCGGTCACGGCTGCCGATGTTGTGATCCACCTTGGCCGTATAGTTGTTTCGGTTGAGGCGGATGCCGCCGTTGGCGCGATAGTTGTTCGCGCCGGTGGCATTGTCCGGCGTGCGATTGGGCAGCGGGTAGAACGGCATCAGGCGGACGGCGACCGGGTCCAGCCGCCCGGTGGGAATGCGATTGCCGGGGAAGACGTCGCGGACAATGCGCCCGCCCTCCTGCCGCGTCGTCGCCGGATCGTAGATGGGGACCACGGCGCCGGCCGCGTTGCGAGTCGCCGAAAAGTCGCCCGCCCGCTGGAGCTCGCTCGGGACGGTGAGCGTTCGCGTGGAGCCTTCGGAACGGCGCGAGCCTTCGTAGCTGAAAAAGAAGAACGTGCGGTCCCGGCGGATCGGCCCGCCGACCGTGGCCCCGAACACGTTGTAGCGAAGCGGGGCCTTGATCTTCCGGTTGTCCTGAACCGGCGCGAAGAAATTGGCCGCGTCCAGCTTGTCGTTGCGCAGGTATTCGAAGACGCTGCCGCGGAATTTGTTCGTCCCGGATTTCAGCGTCGTGATCACGACCCCGCCGGCCGAGCCGCCATACTCCGCCGAGTAGTTGTTGGCCAGGATCTTCACTTCCTGCACTACTTCGACCGGCGGATCGATGTCCATCTGGCCGACGCCCAGCCGTTGGTTCTGTCCGCTGCCGCCGTCGAGCCAGAGCATCTGGCTCTGGGTACGCCCGCCGGCCAGCGAAAAGTTCGGCTTGGCGCCCGCGTCGTAGTTCACGAACACAGCCCCGCCCATGATGTTGACCATGTTCATCGACCGCCGATCGCCCAGCGGCATGTCTTCGATCGTCTTCGACTCGACCAGCTGCCCGACATCGGAAGTCCGCGTCTCCAGGATCTGCGTGCTCGCGGTGACCAGGACGTTCTCCGCCACCGACCCTACCTCCAGCGACACGTTCAATTCGAGCGACTGCCCCGTCGTGAGAGTGATCGCGGAGTGCTCGAAGCGTTTGAAACCGGCGTGCTCGACGAATAAGCCGTAGCTTCCCACCGGCAGCGGACGGATGACGAACACCCCGCCGGGATTGCTGGTGACCGCGGTCTTGATCCCGGTGGCGCGGTTCACCGCCGTTACCCGAGCCCCCGCAATCACCGCGCCCTGAGCGTCGGAGACTCTTCCACTCAGGCTGGCCTCGGGAGACTGCGCGAGCAGGCTCCACACGCCGGGGACGAGCAAGGCGAGCAGGGCGGAGCGCTTCGAGAGCGATGGCAAAGCGGGTTTCGGATGAGTCATCAGGGCGATCTCCCAGGATCCAAGACAGGCTATCATGTGAGCCCCGGCGGGCGCGTTGAGTCCGTTTTCAGGCTTCGAACAGATCGGTCACTTCCTGGAAATCGACCACTCGCTGGCCCGCGGCCGGATCCACGTAGATGAAGTCCCGGCCGGATGGAGTGTTCGTGATTCGCTTCGTCCAGTCGATGCCGAGCGCCGAGTAGATCGTGGCGCAGACGTCTTCCGTGTAGATCGGCCGTTTCCGCCGCCACCCGAATTCCACCACCTTGCTGGCTTCAGCGTCGGTCGCGCCGATTACGCGGCCGCCCTTCACGCCGGCGCCGGCGAATGCCGCCACCATGGCTTTGGCGTAGTGTTCCCTGCCCTTCTGCACCGTCAGCTCGCCCGGGAAACGGCCGAATTCCCCCATGCACACCACCAGCGTGCGGTCGAGCAGGGAGGAGCCGTCCTGCCTCTTTGTCCGCTTCAGGTCGAAGAGCAGCGCCGACAACGCCGCATCCAGCTCCTTCGAGAGTTGCTGGACGCCGCCCTTGCCGTCCTTTCCGTAGATGTTGGCGTGATGGTCCCAGTCCCCGTGCGTCAGCAGCAGAAACCGGGCCCCGGCCCCGGCGGCGACCATGTTGCGGGCCAGCAGACAGGCGTCGCCGATCGGCGTCTCTCCGTACGCCTTGCGCTCGGCTTCATCCAGCTTCACGATGCGGCTGATCTGCGGCGTATCCATCATGCGATGGACCGACTTTGCGAACGCATCGAATTCCAGCATCGCCTTCGGAGCCCCGCCCGCGTCCCGCCGCGACGTGTCGAAGCGGTTGAGCAGTTCCCAGCGCCGGTTGAACCGCGCCCGATCCTGCTCGTCCACGACAAACGGGAGATTTCCGGCTTTGAGGTCGACCGTGAGAGGGGCGCAGTCGCTCTTGAGACAGCCCTCGCGGATCAGCGGACCGTACATCGTGGTCCCTTCGTAGTTCATGGCCACGAACGGCGGCAGGAAATCGCTCTCTTTGCGCCGGCCCAGCATCTCGTAAGCGACGATCGCGCCTAGCGAGGGCGCCTCCTTCACCCGCGCCGCGCTGACGGCATGGCCCGTCTGCAGGTAATACTGCCCGCGGCTGTGAATCGTCTCCCAGGCTTCCATCGACCGCACCACCACCAGGTCGTCCAGCCGGTCCACCAGCTTCGGCATGAGGCCGTAGGGAAACTGGTAGCCCTGCTTCGTCGTGCGCACGTCCCGGGACTCCAGCGCCCACTTTCCCTCTTTGACGTCGAACGTATCCATCTGCGAAGGACCGCCCAGCAGGTTGAGAAAGATCACCGCGTCGGCGCTGCCGCGTACTTTTGCGCCGGACGCCGCGCGCACGTTCCGCGGCGCGAGCATCGGCGCCAGGCCATAGCCGGACACCGTCAGCGCGCCCAGCCGGAAAGCCTCGCGCCGCGTCAATTTCGGAATCAGTGTGGGCATCATGGCAGCCTCAATAGAACAGAAAATCCAAACGATTGATCATCGCCCAGGCAAGATCTTCGGCGCCCTGCTCCTTGTTCTCCCGCAGCGCCTCCATGCCGATTTCAGCCTCCTGCCCTGACGGAAAACGCGACAGCGCCGCCAGGAACAGCTCGTCCAGAAGCTCTTTCGAAGCGTCCGGTTTGCCGCTCTGAAGCAGTTTCTCCAGGCGGCTGCCCTTTTGCGCTTTCACGCGCTCCCGCACGATCTTGTCGTTCAGCAGGATCGCCGCCTGAGTCATGCTGGCCCGCCTGGCCGCCTCCGCGTCGTAGCGGTCGCACTGTCCGAAAGCCTGCAGGATCTTGTACAGCGGCCGGTCGGTCTTGTCGATATCCTGCGGCGACCTCGTCTGCATGATGTACTTCGCCTTCTTGGCCGAATAGGTGACCTTGATCTCCGTGAAGACGTCCGTCAATTGCGAGATGGCGTCCCAGGCCTGTTCCGCGGACAGACGCCGCACTTTCCGCCGGGCGAAATAGCTTTCGTAATTCTCTTTCCACTCCCCGGGAAATCGCCCCGAGAGCTGATACGCCCTGGACGAAACGATCGCACGGATCAGCCGCCGCAGGTCGTGCCCGTGCGCGCGAAAATCCGCCGCCAGCTCGTTCAGCAGCTCGGGATGAGAAGGCTGCACCGTCCACGGCGCCGGGGGCGGATGGGCCGGATCCTGCCGGTCCAGATCGAAGTCGAACACCGGATCCACGATCCCCGCGCCCATCAGCTCCGCCCAGATCAGATTCACCGTCGCCCGCGCGAATTGCGGATGGCCGGTGATCATGCGCGCGAACGCCGGACGGTCTTTCTCCCCCGGGTACGGCCGCCCGCCATCCAGAATGAACGCCGGCGCGGCGTCCTCTTTCGGGTTGCGCGGAGGACGGAGCGAGCTCACTGTCGTCAGATCGTACCCTTTGCGCGTATCGTTCACGATGAACTGCGGCGACCGTCCGAACTCCGGCGAGATGTACGTCTTTCCGAAAAAGCTGGCCTCGCGCCACACGTCCGCCCGCTTCTTCCTGGCCAGCCACAGGTTGATCTTCTCCAGGTGGCCCTTCCCGTCGTGGCACGAGATGCACTCCAGATTGACGCCCAAAAACAGCTTTCCGGTGGTGATCGCGATCTCGTCGTTCGTGTCCTCCTGGTTCATCACGTACCCGTCGCCTTCGAATACGCGGTTCCGCGCCAGGAAGTTCGCCGGGCCGTTGACCCACGTCGACACGGCCGACGCCGTGATCATCTCCCGCACGAAATCGTCATAGGGGACGTTCAGCGTCAGCGTCTTGTAGATGTAGTCGTAAAAAGTGTTGATGCCTTCCTGCAGCAGCTGCCCGTTGCGGAACAGATCGCAAAAGAAGTAGGTCCAGCGGTCGTAAAACGGGTCTTCGCTCACCGATCGCATCCCCGGCGTCGGCAGCGGCGGAAAGAGGGAATCGATCAACTTCCGCCGTTTGTCGGCGTCCTTCGATGCAAGAAAGCGGGTAACCACGGCCGGCGCGGGCAGCCTGCCGGTGACGTCCAGATAGACCCGCCGCAGGAACTCGGAATCGCCGGCCGCGGGAGCGTGCGGAATTTTGTCCCGCTGCATTCTGCCGAAGATGTGGCGGTCGATCAGATCGGAGGGCTGTTCCTCCGCCCGTCCCGGCGATGCCAACGCCAGGGTCGCCCAAAGGCACGCGAGTGGGACCCGCAGCATCATAATGACTCTGAGCATATCAGACGCAAAGGCGGCGTTCTCACGCGCCCCGCCGCCGTTGACCCCGCGCAGGCCGGCGTGGTATCAACGACAGGGGAATACGCCCCGCGGCCATGAAACGCTCCTTGTTCCGATCCCTCTATTTCCAGGTCCTCACGGCTATCGTCGCCGGTGTCCTGCTGGGCGTCCTGGCTCCCGCCGCCGGCGCGTCCATGAAGCCGCTCGGCGACGCCTTCATCAAGCTCATCAAGATGATCATCGCCCCGATCATCTTCTGTACCGTCGTGCTCGGCATTTCCGGCACCGAGGATTTGAAAAAGGTAGGACGAACCGGCGGGCTCGCGCTGCTCTACTTCGAGGTGGTCAGCACGTTGGCCTTGATGGTGGGCTTGATCATCGTCAATATCGTCCAACCCGGCGCCGGCATGAACGTGGATGTGCGCACGCTCGACTCGAGCGCCGTCGCCTCGTATGCGGCCCCCGGCAAAATGCAATCCACCAAAGATTTCCTGCTCAATATCATCCCGGCGACTTTCTTCGATGCCTTCGCCCGCGGTGAGATTCTGCAGGTGCTGTTCCTGGCCGTCCTGTTCGGCATCGCGCTGCACAAGGTGGCCCCCCCGAGAAATATCGTCTTCCAGAGCATCGAAAAGCTGTCGGAAGTCCTGTTCGCCGTGGTGGGTCTCATCATGAAAGCGGCGCCGGCCGGCGCGTTCGGCGCGATGGCTTTCACCGTGGGAGCTTACGGCGTAGGCAGCCTGCTCTCCCTGGCGAAGCTGATGGCGACCTTCTATCTGACCTGCCTGACCTTCATTTTTCTGGTGCTGGGGACCATCGCCGGCGTGCACGGGTTCAGTATTTTCCGGTTCCTGCGTTACATCAGGGAGGAGCTGCTGATCGTGCTCGGAACCTCCTCGTCGGAAGCCGCGCTGCCCCGCATGATGGCCAGGCTGGAGCGGCTCGGAGCCGGCAAATCCACCGTCGGCCTGGTGATTCCGACGGGCTATTCCTTCAATCTGGACGGCACGTCCATTTACCTCACCATGGCGGCGGTATTCATCGCCCAAGCCACCAACGCGCACCTCAGCCTGACACAGCAACTCACTCTTCTGGCGGTGCTGCTGCTCACTTCCAAGGGAGCGGCCGGCGTGACCGGCAGCGGATTCGTCGTGCTGGCGGCGACCCTGTCCGCGTTCGGCGGCGCCGTGCCCGTGGGCGGATTAGCGTTGATCCTGGGCATCGACCGCTTCATGTCCGAAGCCCGCGCTTTGACCAACGTCATCGGAAACGGAGTTGCTGCGCTGGTGGTGGCGAAATGGACCGGCGATCTGGATTCGGAAACGTTGACCAGTCAACTGCGCCTCGGCTCGGCGGCTGAACCGGCGCCGCCGGACCCGGTCGGGGCGGCCGCGATAAGATAGCCGCTTACACTGCCATGAAGATCAGATCCGCTTTCGCTGTTGTCCTGGCCTGCGCCTCGCTGGCCGCGGCCGCCGGCCCCGGTCGCTGGGTCGTGACCTGGGGCGCCAGCCCCGCCCCCCAGCTGCCCGCCGACCAGATGCGCGAAGCCAGGCTTCTTTTCACCGGTCAGACCCTGCGGGAGATCGTCCACACCAGCCTCGGAAGCAGCGCCGTGCGGGTGCGTCTTTCGAACGCCTACGGCAAGCAGCCCGTCGAAATCGGCGCCGCCCACATTGCCCTGCGGACCCGTGGATCGGAAATCGCGCCGGCCTCCGATCGCGTCCTCACCTTCAGCGGCCGGAAAGCCGTTTCCATTCCGCCCGACGCGCTGGTCCTAAGCGACCCGGTGAAGCTGGACGTGCCCGCGTCCGGCGACCTTGCGGTCAGTCTCTATCTTCCCAAGCCGGCCGTGGGAGCCGGCATTCATTACGGGGCTACCCAGACTTCGTACATCGGAAAAGGAGATCTGACGGGCGCGGCCGCCATCCCGGAAGCGGAGACCATCACCTCCTGGGTTTTTCTGACCGCCGTCGACGTGCTGGCGCCCGAGTCGGCGGCCACCGTCGTGGCCTTCGGCGATTCCATCACCGACGGCTCGCGCTCCACGCTGGACGCCAATCGCCGCTGGCCCAACATTCTTTCCGACCGCCTTCAGGCGCGCCGCGGCGGGCGTAAGCTCGGCGTGCTCGACGCCGGAATCGGCGGAAACCGCATTCTGCACGACGCATCCAGCACCGCCCGGTTCGGAGTGAGCGGGCTGGCCCGTTTCGACCGCGACGTCCTGGCCCAGCCTGGAGTGAAGTACGTCATCGTGCTCGAAGGCATCAACGACCTGGGGCACGCGGGAAGTTCGGCGCCGGAATCGGAAACCGTGTCCGCCGAAGATCTGATCGCCGGCTTGAAACAGTTGATCGAGCGGGCGCATGAAAAAGGAATCAGGATTTTCGGCGGCGTCCTCACACCCTTCGAGGGTACGGCGTCGAAGGGCTACTTCACGCCGGAGAAGGAGGCCAAGCGCAAGGCTCTCAACGAATGGATCAGGAACAGCCACGCCTTCGACGGTGTGATCGATTTCGAGCAGGCTGTCCGCGATCCGAAAAATCCCAACCGCATGCTCCCCCTCTACGACAGCGGAGATCACCTCCATCCGGGCGACGCCGGTTACCAAGCCATGGGTGAGGCGGTGGATTTATCGCTGTTCAAGTGAGAATGAAGTCAAGCGGCTTCGCGCCCCACGGAGTAGGCGAAGAAGCTCACGATGTTGGACATCTCTTCGAGAGCCTTGCTCGCCTGCGGAAGCGCGGCGCGGCGGGTCATGATATACCAGCCGTGCATCATCCAGTAATCCAGCATCAGCATGCGGCGCTCGATGGGATCCACGCCGGCGTCGGCCGAACAGCGCAGGAGGAAACAAAGAATGCGGTAGTCGTGGCTCAGGTCCTGGCGCAGTTGATCCAGCACGTCGATGCTCTTCATCTCGTCCTTGAGGCGCTGCTGCACAACCGGGAAAGTGAGCCCGGAACTGACCGCGTAGGCGGGACTGTTACCAGCCCTGTTCTGGAGGATCAGAAGACACGAATAGCGGAACCAATATCCGAACAGCACCACCGAGAAGAAGATGATAACTGAGATCGATAGCATTGACTGCCTTTGGTCCCGGGTAAAACCTCACGGCGCACCAACCCGCAAACCCACCTGTGAAGCCTGTAGAGAGAATAACACCGGAGTTTTATCGCCTGCAAGGCGTTTCCCGGAACTAAGCATTTATTCCCTCCAAATTGAGGAGTACCATCGAGCTGAATGGCTGATTCCATTGGCAATCCGAACCCATTTGTGCGATAGTACTAATGATCCGCGGGGCTTCCGCGGCTCCTGTCGAAGCTGTATGATAACTCCAACCATATGAGCGTCAAACCAGGTGTCATGTTCCGGGCTCCCCAGGCGCCCGTCGTGTACCGCGAGCGGTTCCAGCCGGCTTCGGCGAACCTGCTGTTTCTGAGCTGCGGAGAGTTCGAGATTGCCGGAGGCGCCAGGAGCCAGCCGGTCTCCTACCCGGGTGAAGAGGCCCTCCTCTATATGTGGCGCGGACAGGGCTGCGTTTCGCTCGGCGCGGCGTCCTACGCCCTGGCGACCTACGACATGCTTTACGTCCCTAAGGGAAAGCCGTTTTCCATCTCCAATCCCGGCGACGAACCGGTCAAGGTGATCGTGACCCGGGCGCCCGCCGAAAACGAGCATCCGGTCTACCATTGCGAGTTCGCGAAATGCTCCAGGGACGAGAGCCGCATCCGCCATTTGAAAGGCAAGGACGTGTTCCTGATGTTCGACGTCAGCGAGAAAGCCGACAAGCTGGTCGCCGGATACACCTTCTTCGAGCCGTATGCCCGCAGCTGGCCGCCCCACAACCACACCGATCAGGAAGAAGTCTATTTCTTCATCAACGGACGAGGATCGATGGAAGTGTACGAGGATCCGGAGAAACTGTCCTTCGTCCACAACGTGAACGAGGGCGACGCGGTGACCATTCCGTTCCTCAACTACCATCCCGTCTTTTCCCAGGAGCAGCCCCTCGAGTTCATCTGGTGTATCGCCGGCGAACGCTACTGGATCGGCGACAAGAACAAGGACTTCCTCAAGGGCGGGGCGGACGCGATTACGACGTAGCCTGTCCTGAACCGGCGGCGCGAGCCCGCCGCGGCAGCGCGTCGAGCAGCTTCTGGCTGGCGGCCGCGATTTCGGACACCGCCACCCGGAATGCGGCCTCATTTGCCTGGGACGGTTTGTGAAACCCGCTGATCTTCCGCACGAACTGCAGCGCGGCGGCGTTCAGCTCGTCGGTGGTCGCGGGTTGATCGGGCTTGCGCAGGACTTTGATGCTTCGGCACATGCTCTCTCCACCTTATCGCAGATTCAGAATGTGATCCCCAGCAGGAATTCCGCCTGGTTGCGGTTCGACCGCAGCGTCCCGTTCGAGATCACCGCGTCGAAATTCTGCGTCCCCCAACGCGTGTACCGGATCTCCGGCGTCAGTTTCAGCAGGATCGCCTTCAGCTCGATTCCGGCGCCGATCGCGAAGCCGGTGCTGTAGGTATCCTTGAGCTCAGCCGGATCGCTGGTGCTGGACGTGGTGGTGCGGTTCGGAAATACCAGCGTTTGCACCGTCTGCGTCACCCCGGAGATTCTGTTGAAATTCACGCCGGCGTCGAGGAACGGCCGGATTGGTCCGGAGGAGAAACGCTTTTTGAGGAGCAGTGGAAACTCCCATGCATTGCCGGTCGTATTGATGGAGGTGATGGCGTCCACCAGGCTGGCGGCGGAGTTGTAGCGGAAATGCCGGTACAGCGCGTCGAACTCCACGCCGAAACCGGCGGGCAGACGCAATTCGATGGTTGGTCCTACAATGTAGCGGTTGGTGGTGGAAGTGATGCTGGTTCGGGAACCGGACACGGTATCCAGGAAATCGGTCAAGGGCACCCCTCCCTTGACTCCAAAGGCTAGAGGCTGCGCCAGCAGCGCGCTCGAGAAAGAGAAAAAGAGGACCAGTCTCATTCTTGAGCGGACGGACGCCGTGCGGCGCCGGTTGCATTCGCCTTCCGCCGCGCGCCGGTTGGGACGACTCGAGCTCTTCCCGTTCGCCAGAATGACTTTGTTTTGCAGCGAGATAACCCCGCCCGCTCTTTCCATCGCGAAACCGGCGGGCCGCGGCGCTCGTCCGCCTTGGGACTGAGGTACGCAGCCATCCGGTCGCTGGAGCAGCGCTTCCGGTATTTGCAGCAAAACCGCGGCAACCGGAATCGCGCGCATGCCAGGAACCGCACTCCGGGGGCGATCGCATGGCGGCGGATCCGGCGCGGCGTCCGGGAAGGGCGAAAACGGCTGCGCCGCCTGTGAATGGAAGTCCCCGCCGGGTTGTGGCGGTCTATTGCAGCTGGTTCACGGTGAGCAGGAACTGGCTGCCCGGGGCGAATGACACGTTCGCTCCGGAGACAGCCACTTCGATGAACACGATGGATGCGGCCGCGCCGACTCCGGCGCCGATCGCCGCTCCTTTCGCGCCGCCCGCGATTCCGCCGATGAGCGCCCCTACGCCCGTGCCGACAGCCGCCTTGCCCAGGTTGTTCTTCTTCTTGATGACCTGCCCTTCCTCGTCCACGTCATGCTTGCCCTGTGAATTGGTGACGGACTTCACCGAGGATTGCACCGGTATCGCCTGCCCCGCGTGGTTCAGCGACTGAAACGTGAAATGCAGCACGGATTTCCCCTTGATCTTCCCGCCGCTCTTGGCTTCGTCGATGCGGCCTTCGAGGATGTCGCCCTTGAAAGCCGCCGGGGTCAGGACCTGGGCGGTGATTTTGTCGCCCTTCTTGCTGGTCTGCGTGTTGACCGGAACCAGCAGTTTGACCTCGAACTCGGAATCGCGCGGAATCGTCTGGGCGGAAACCGGCGGCAGCCCGACGAGCAGAGCCAGAAACAGGGGTAAGGTGCGAATGAGCATGGAGCGTTCCCTCACTATTGTTGCATTACGGTCCAACGGATAGAGACCACCGAATGAGTCTTGCGACGGCTGCGAATCACGAGGCGCTTCCAGCCATTGCTGGGCGACGGCGCCTCGGCGATGGCGAACTCCTTTGTGTCGATATCGATCATGACGGGCACCCCCGGCAGAGAGCCGTTGAGGACGCCCTCCTGCGTGCTGTTCCCGTCGATGACCAGCGCCCCGTCCTTGGCCAGACGACCGGACCAGTTGATGACGCCCGAGGGCGGCCCCGAGTACACCGCGGGCGGAGGCCGGACAATGGTGCTGCTATCCGGACGAGGCAGCCGGTTGCGAGGCGGAGGCTGCGGCCCCGGGTCGGGAACCACGGTCACCGGAGGGTCCACTCTGCGGACCGGGGGCGGCGGCTCCTCTTTTCTGGGCGGCTCGACCACCACCGGCGGCGGCTGGACAGGCGCAGGATCCACGCGCTCGACCGGCGGAAGGACGCCGCTCCCGGCCGGCTGCTTCTTCGGCTCCGCCCGGTAGGAAGGCTTCGGTTCGACCACGATCGGCGGCGGCGGTTCGCGCGTGGGGAGCGGCTCCGGCGGTTTGGGATCCGGAGCCGGCTCGGGCGCGGGCAGCGGCGCCGCCTCCGGAGGTTTCGGACCCGGCTCTGGAGCGGGAGTGGGAACCGGATTGGGAGTCACGTGACGCGGATAGAAGAGGTACGCGCCGGCGCCGCCGAACGACACCAGCGCGGCGGCCAGGACCGCGGTTCGCGCCCAGGCAGGGGGGCCGGAGCGCGGCAATGGCGGCGGGGACGGCTCCGGCGGTTCCGGATCGAAGGGAGGCGGCGCCGGAGCGGCTTGCGGCAGGGGCGGCGGGACGGGAGTCCCCCCACCGGCCGGCGGATCGCCCCCGCCGATGAACCAATCGTCGAGGGGTTTCCCTTCCTGATGTCTATCCGGCATGGCAGCAGCCTTGTAGGAAGGCGTGCAGGGCAGGCGCTTCCGCCGCCCGGGCCGCGTCTGAGCGGGAATCCCGCAGGGCCGTTCCCGACAAATCGGATGACGCTATACGGCCATCGAGCGCCACACCCTCCCTCGCCCCTGGACGGAAAACGATGGTCTCATCGATCCGGATTACTTTCGCCATTCACCCTCCCCGGTTCTTGCGCTGAGTCTTTCCATGTCATCGGTCGAACTCCGGCGTCAGATCCACCGGGCTGCGCTCGTCGTAGTGCGCCAGGTCGGCAAACTGGATCTTCTTGAACCGGATCTCCCGCTGCTCCTGAGCCGGGTCGAGGCCGGTCAGATCCGAGTACAGCTCGCTCGCCGGATACCACGGAACTTTCCGGAATCCGGCCAGCGCCTCTTCCATGTCCACCGGCGGCCCGGCCTGCTCCGGAGCCGCTTCCACGTTGTACAGCCACATGTCCACCAGTGCGCGGCCCGACGGCGCTTTCAGCTTGCGGATCGCCTCCTGGGCCAGCGGCAGCCGCGGAATGTTTTTCCGGTCCCGCATGAAGCGCGGCAGCGCCTCCTGGATCTGCCTGGGCGTGGCGTTCGGCTCCAGCCCCAGCAGGTCGTAGGGCGTCTCTTCGGTTTGGCTCGGGTCCTTGAACATGTTTAACTTCGCCGGCGCTGGCAGGCGACCTGCAGATTTTGCAGGATCAGCCTGAAAGCGCCCTCCGGCAGCTTGCTGATCTCCTCGGCGTACCCTGCTCCGTCCCCGGCAATGAATGTGTCCACGTACTGCCGGCTGAGGTCCGGACGAGTTGTCAGCGCTGCCGCCCGCAGCAGGTTGATGGCTTCCCCGGCGTCCCTCGAAGAGCAGCCGGGCGCGTTCAGAATGGCGACCGCCTTCGAATTGAATTCCAGCGCGAAGTTTTCCCGCCGCTTGCAGGCGATCTGCAAATTGCCCAGGATCCATTTGAACACGCCCTCCGGCAGCTTGTGGATCTCTTCCTCGTACCCTGCTCCGGACCGGATCACGAAGGTTTCGAAGAACGGCTCGTCCAGATCGGGCCGTATGGTCAGCCCGCCCGCCTGCAGCAGCCCCATCGCCCGGTTCACGTCGTCCACCGAACAGTTGGGCGCGTTCAGCAGGCGGACTGCCTTGGCGTTGAACTCCTGCGCCAGATTGTCCCGTACCGCCGTATTATCCGGATCGTATTCGATGGCTTTCTGAAGCAGCGGCAGCGCCTTTTCCTTGTCCTCGATGGCCATCGCCTCGTTGTTATACGCCCGGCACATGCCCTGCTTGGCGGGCAGGCAGCTCGCGTCGAGATCGAGCGCTTTCTGGAATCCGGCGCGTGCCGCGTCCCACGCCTGGGCCGCCAGATTCTCCTGTCCGCGGTCGGTATACGCGATGCACAGGGATTCCCGGATACCGGCCAGCCTGGACTGCCCGTGGAGCCGCTCGAGCATGGCGATTGCCTGGTCGAGCTGGCTCTCCTTCCTCAGCCGGGCCGTTTCGTGCTGCGCCGCCGCCACCAGCAATGTGTCGAGGCTCGCTTTCAAGGATATCCACGGCGCGGTCGCCGGCTGGCTCTGCGCTTCGGTCCAGGCGACCTCGGCCTGCCGCAGCGCGTCGGCGGACGCGTTCCTCTTCCCGCAGGCTTTGGCTGATTCCTGCAGCGCCCGGATCCTCAGATATCGGGCGTCGGCGCTGTTTTGGACCGCCGCCGGCATCCGGGCCAGCCGCTCCAGCGCCCTGTCCGGAAGCTGCTGCTCTTCGATCAGAACCAGGATGCGGCCCAGGCTCTCCGGCGAGAAATAGATCCGCAGCTTCTGCTGCTCCTCGCCGGGCTGCGCGCTTCGATCGATCCGCGCCGCTATCTCCTGCAGCAGGCCCTGGCGCCGGTAGTGCAGGACGCCGCCCACGGGCGGCTCCGCCAGCGTCTTCAAAGCTTCAGCCGACCTTTTCTCGAGTAGCACGGCGGTCAGGTAGTCCTCGTGCCGCTCGGCGTCGGCCATGCGGCCCTGCTCCCGGTAGGCGCTCGCGTTGTTCGAAAACAGCTTCGAGAGCCGTTCGTTCAGGAAGGTGTCCCGCGCCGGCTGCAGATCGCTCTCTTCGAGCCTGATCCCCCAGCGCCGCTCCAGCTCCGCCTTCCACTGGGACCACAATTCGCCGCAGTTCACCATCAGGCTCCAGTAAGCGATAGCCGCGGACCAGATCGAGTCCGCGTCCCCGCCCCCCTTGGCCTCCTCTTCGGCCGCCCACCAGTAGTGCAGGATGGCAAGATTGTGAATCAGCGCGCGGTTGCCCGGCTGATCGCGCAGTTCCCGCTCCCAGATTTCGGCCGCCTGCCGCCGGTTTCCAGCCTTGATGTGGGATACCGGCAGCGCGGATTTGAAGCGCAGCAGCTCGCGCTCGCCTTCCGGACCCGCCGGACCGGCTTCGAGCGCCAGGGCCACCGCCGAGGAGACCCCGTTCCAATCCTGCTGTTCCAGCTTGAGGTCCGCCTGGCGCAGCGCGACCCGGAACGCCAGGCTCCTGACTCCGGGATACTCCGGCTGCTGCCTGATCGCGGTCTTCAGCTGCGCCGCCGCCGCATCGATCTGGTTTTCCAGCGCCAGCGCCAGCGCCAAATGGTAGCCCACGGCGGGATGCGGATTGTCCCGCGCCAGCTCTTCCAGCGCCGCCCTGTTGCCGAGCCTGACCAGGCAGGCGCAGCGCTGTTCGAGCGCTCTGGTTTGCCAGGGTCCCGGAATTCCCGTTCTTGGCTCCACGATGGCCGCCATGGTCCCTTTACGCCGCTCCCGCCAGCGCGGCCTCCGCTTCGGCGTACTGCTCCCGCCGGATGCAGTCGTTGGCGATGGCCCAGGCAGCGTATCGTCCGTAGACGTTCGGCTGTGGCGCCGCGGCCAACGGCTGTAGCTGCCGCAACGCCTCTTCCGAGCGGCCCTGCAACAGCAGGCACAGACCCAGGTGATAGCGGACACGGGGATCGTCGCCGGCGGATTCGAGCGTGGCCCGGAGTTGGGAGGCGCACTCCTCGAGCTTCTCCAGCTTCATCAGGCGCAGCGCGCGGTAGTAGCCGGCCCGCGAATTCCGGCCGTCCAGCGCCAGGGCGCGGTCGAGCAGCGTCCCGGCTTCCGGACTTGCCAGGTGCTGAAGCGCCTGCCGCAGGTACAGCTCCGCCAGATCGTGGGACGTGTCCGCGTCGCCGGGAAACTGTTCGAGGTAACGCTCCCATTCCACAATCGCCGGACCGTAGTCCTGCTTCCGGGCGTGCTGCTCGCCGACGAGATAGCGCGCGCCCGCCAGCTCCCCGGCCAGCTTCTCATCCTGCGGATGCCGCTCCAGCAGCCGGCTCCACACCTCCGCGGCTTCCGCCGGCCGTTCGAGGGAAACCAGCGCCCTCCCCAGATAGAACAGGACGGCATCGCCGACCGCGCCCGCTTGGGCCAGCGGCTCCAGCTTCCGCGCCGCCTCCGCGTGACGGCCGGCGCGGCAGTACAGCACTCCCAGCCGCGCCCGCAGGTCCGGCCGGTCGAGCTGCTTCGCGGCCGCTTCGTAGCGGGCGATCGCCTCCTCCGCCCGGCCGCGCTCCTCGCTCACCACGCCCAGCGCGAACTGCGCGTCCGCATATCGCGGCTCGCCCGCGGAAATCCTTCCGAAGTGTTCGGCCGCGACCTCCATTTCACCCATCCGATAGGCCAGATTTCCCATCGCGTAAAGCGCCTCCGCGCTCCCCGGCTGTCTCGCCAGCGCAGCGTCATAAGACGCTCCGGCGCCTTCGATATTCCCGGCGCGCAAAAGAATATGTCCTGTCTGCAGGAGCGCCTCGAACGCAAACTCACCGGCGGAGTCGATCAGCGCCCGGAACTCGGACTGCGCTTCGTCGAATCTCCCCAGCGCCGCCAGCGAGCAGCCGGAGTAGTAAACGACGCGCCCCTCCCGCGGCTGGAGCCGCAGTATCTCCAGCGCGGACTCGAACCGCCGCTGCCGGGTGTAACAGCGCGCCAGCCAGTACATCGCTTCCGGTCCGTGGTCGCCCCGCTCCGTCTCCCATTCTCCGGTCACCTGCCGGTACTTTTCCTGCCGGAAGAGCGCCTGCCACCGAATGCCCTGCACCCGGCCGGCGCGCCCGGCCTCCGCCGCTATCGACCGGCAATGGGCCTCGGCCTCCTCGTATCGCCCGGTCAGCAGCTCGACCCGCGCCTGCAGCTCGCGCGCGTCGGCGTAAAGCGGATCCGCCGCGATCGCCTGATCCAGCGCGCTCCCGCTCTCCTCGAGCTTGCCCGCTCTGAAGAATTCCAGGGCCAGGTGGTAGTGATATTCCTTCCGTCCGCCGTCGAGCGCCGCCGCCCTGCCCAGCGCGGAGATCGCGCGGTCCGGTCTCCGCCGCAGCGAATACGCCCGGCCGAGCAGGAAAGGATACTGCGCGGCCGCCTCGTCCCGCCCGGCGGCGGTCTCCAGATACCCGATGGCGCGGTCGAGCGACGCCGCCAGAGGCCCTGTGGAGTAGTCCGCGCCCGAATCGAATCCGCCGATCCGTTCGATGAGGCGCTTGGCCAGCTCGTAGCCCGCCTTGCCCTGCCGCCTGGCCACCTGCGGGCTCTCCTGCGGGAATTCGAGGAAGCGGGTCAGGGCGGCGGTGGCCGCGTCGAAATTGCCTCCGCCCGGCTGCTGAAGATGGCACGCGCCCAGCCAGTAATAGGTCATGGCGCGATCCGGATTGCGCTTCTGAGCCTCCGTGAGATTGTCGAGAGCCGCCGTCAGATTGCCGTCCAGCAGGTACGCCACCGCCGTGTAGTAATACGGCCACTCCAGGCCGGGGTTGGCGGCGAGCACGCGCTGGTTCAGCTCGATCGCCCGCCGGCGCTCCGCGCCTTGCTTGCTCTCGTCCACCCGGCAGGCCGCTTCGAGCGCGGCGTAGACTTTGCGCGTGGAGTCGCCGGGCGGGTGCTCGTGGACGTAAGCGGTATAGGCTTCGAGCGCGTTCTCGCTCTTCGATTCCCGGTCGGCGTAGCCCTCGGCCAGCGCCGCCCACGCGGCTGATGTCGGCTCCGCCCCAAGCTGCCGCGCCTTGCGGTAATGGACGAAGGCCTGCGGGCGCGCATTCTTCTTTTCCGAAATTTCTCCCAGGGCGAGAAAGGCTCTGGCGAAGATCCGTCGGTTCGCTTCCTGCTGCGCCGCCGGCAGCTGCTTTTTGGAAAGACCCGGTTCCAGCCCCGCGATGCGCAGCAGCAGCTTCTCCGCTTCGTCCACCCGGCCGGCGGCGGCGGCCGCTTCCGCCCGGGCCGCCAGCTTGCTCAGATCCGGGGAGCCCTTGAGAAAGAAGAACAGCGCCAGCAGCGCCACCGCGATCGCCAGCAGGACCACCCCCGGATCGGCGCTCATTGAAATTGCGTAGTATGTTCCCGCCAGCAGCATGGTCTAATACCCGGCGCCGGTCCGATCAGGCGCCCGCGCTCCACCTCTTCAGCATTCAGCGCCGCTTCGTTTTCGTCATTTTCGAACTTGCGCGCCATCTACCGATACTCTCCGCCTAGTCGTAGTAGGCCAGCGCCGCGGTGATATTGTCCTTCCCCCCATGCAGATTCGCCCGGCCGATCGCCTCCCGGCAGGCCTGTTCGACATCGGCCCCGCCGGCGGCGATTACCGCGTGCAGTTCGGCGTCGCCAACCATATTCGTCAGCCCGTCCGAGCAGAGCAGCAGATGATCCCCCCGCTGCCAGCCCGCGAGGGTCTGCTCCACATCCGATGCGCTGCCGTGGCCGAGGCTCCGCGTCACCACGTGGCGCAGGCGGAAATGGACGGCGTCTTCCTTCGTCAGCTCCCCGTCTTTCAGCATTTCCGCCACCAGCGAATGGTCTTCGGTCAACTGCAGCATGGCGCCGTTGCGGACGCGGTAAGCGCGGCTGTCGCCGGCATGGGCGAGGTGGATCGCGTCGCCGCGGCAAAGCGCCATCACCAGCGTGGTTCCCATGTCCTGAAGCGCGGGATCGGCGCCGGCCAGGCCCCGTATCCGATCGTCCGCCTCCCGAATCGCTTCTCGAATCAGATCGTCCGGATCCGACTTCCCTTCCCCGGACTGGAGCCGTTCCCCGATCCGCCGGGAGATGGTTTCGACGGCGATCCGGCTGGCGACTTCCCCGCCCTTGTG
>DATJFH010000296.1:0-2864 GCA_035495815.1 Bryobacteraceae bacterium | reverse complement strand
GTTTTGCGCCCGTTGCTGCCCATCACCGCCGGTCAGCTGGCTTCGTTTATGAATCCGGGCGACGTGAAGCCGGAGCCCGCCGTCGCGCAGTGGACATCCGGCATGCGCGGCGTGGACGACATGCTGCGCTAGGCCGTCTCTGCGTTGACCGCCGGCTTGCGGATGATCTTATGCACGAAGGCCATCAGGTTGCGGCCGTCGAAGCGCGCCAAAGCACAGGCGTAAACAGCGCTCGCTCCTGCCACCGCGGCCCAGAAGTTCCAACGCGCGAGTGCCATGTAGAAGACGACCGAGGCCGCCAGCGCCAGGAGCGGGGCGACGAGCTGGCGGGTAATGGGAACCGGGACCACCAGCTTGCGAACGCAAAGATAGACGAGGGCGAAGTTGACGAGGTTTGCAAGCAGGAGCGCCAGCGCGGCGCCGGGGCCGTTATATAGCGGCACCAGTAGGAAGCTCAGCCCGACGGCGGCCGCGGCCGACACGACCGTGGAGAACAGCAGCCACTTCTGCTGGTTGTAGGCGACGAGAATGTATCGGTGATGCCCGCTCAGCATCGCGACGGGCAACATCCACACCAGCACCGAGAACGAGGACCACGCTTCCCGGAACGCCGGTCCGTAGATGATGGTGAGGACCAGAGGCGAGACCACCGTCAGCAGAGCGGCGGCGAAGAGTCCCACCCACGAAGCGAACCGCACGGAGCGGTCCATCAGCTCCAGCAGGTGCTCGTGGGGCCTCGAGGCGCAACGGGAGATCGATGGGAGCAGGTTGAAGAAATAGAGCCAGACGAACGTATGCAGCGCCATCAGCGCGCGATGCGACGCGCTGAACCAGCCCAGCGACGAATCGGAGTAGATGAAGCCGAGCAGGACGGTGCAGAAGTACCACATGAAGGCCCACGCCAGTTCGGTGAGGCCGATCGGCAGCGCCTGTTTGAGGTGTACCAGGAGCCGGCCGAGACGGAGATCCGGCCAGGCCCACGAGTACCGCATCCGGTGGCGCGCGATATACAGGCAAAACAAGCCGACCGCCGCCACCGAAACACATTCCGCCACGCCGATTCGCAGCACATTGGTTTTTTCGTGGCAGAAGAGGAAGACCAGAATGGCGAAAACGGCCTGCCGGACGATCGATGCGATGGCAACCCAATGCATTTTGTCGTGCGCCTGAAAGAACCACTGCAATAGAAATGGTCCTCCGAGCAGGCTCAATCCGTACAGCGTCAGCAGAAGCTTGAGCTTGATGTTCTGGTGGAAAACAATAAAACTGCCGAGCGCCAGCATCGAAACGATCGCGAGCAGGACCCGGAGCCCGGTGATCTCATGCAGCAGGCGAGTCGCATCCCGGGGATTGCGGGCAATCTCGCGCGCGCCGTAAGCGCCGAGCCCGAGGTCGACGGGCAAGGTGAAGAAGACCATCAGCGCGAGGGTGAACTCGAGAAGGCCGTAATAAAAGGGGCCGAGCACCCGCGCCATGTAGCTGAAGCTGGCAAAGGTGAGCAGCTTGGCGGCGAACTCGCCCGCCGCGAGGTACACGAAATTCACCGCCAGACGGCGCGGTTCGACGGGCGCCGGCGTCTGCGGATCCAACGCCCTTGCCGTTGCCGGGGCCTGTCCCGTCACCGACTGCCGCCCGGGGTCTGAATGCTGACGAGTTTCTCGGAATCCGCCGACGGAGCGGACAGATCCAACGCAGCCGCGGCCTTCTCGTGGCTCTCCAGGGGTTTGATGGCCTGCCATGGTTTGGCCGCCGTCATTACCTGAATCAGACGCTGCGGCTGGTAGGTGATGCTGGGCCAGAGAAAGACTTCATTCGTGCAGTAGCAGTCCTTGGCCGCGATGGATTTCCGCAGCGAATGCGCTTCCGGAGAGCTCCAGATCTCCCAGAAGCTCTTCTCGCGGAGATTCCCCAACGGGGGATGATTCTCGCAGACGCTGACATCGCCATTGGAGTAGACAACGGCGTTCAGAATGCCGGCGCGGCACGGAATCACCTGTTCCTGCCGGGCGGCGGTTCGCGATTTGGCCCATTGCAGCATCGGCTCGACGACCGAGCCGTAACGGTTCTCTTCGCGCGACGCCCACAGCCGGCGCAGGTACTCATACAGCCGCTGGTATTGCTCGAGGTTGGGACCCTGCAGCGAAGGATTCTTGCGGTCGCCGCGGATCAGCGCAAGATTATGGTGGTCCATCCTGGGACAGCGGTCGAAGAGATACGTGGTCAGCCGCTGGATCTCGTCCATGTTGACGTCGGTGGCCGTAGAGATGGCGTGAATGCGGAGACGGGAATCCCTCGCCTGCAGCTCGGCGAGAGCGTCGTAGGTCTCCATGGCCTTGTTGAACGCGCCCGGCGATCCGCGGAACTTGTTGTGGAACTCGCCGAGACCGTCCAGAGAGATCTCCGCCACGAAAAGATTCAGGCTTTCTTCCTTGAGCGTCTCCGTGATCTGTTTGACCGTCTTTTCGGTGAAGTAGCCGTTCGTCGGCACATAGATCTGGCGAACCTGGTTGTGCCGGATGAACTGGCGGCAGATCTCGCCGAATTCGGGGCGCAGGAAGGGTTCTCCGCCCGACAGGTTCAGGTTTTCAATGCGCCCGAGCGATTTCGATAGGGCGAAGAGTTCTTCGGTGCTGAGGTCATCGCGGCGGTTGAGGTTGCGCCAGTAGAAGCAATGCTCGCATTTTTGATTGCAGATGGAGTTGATGAACAGAATCAGAAACGGAGGGCTGGGCAGGGTCTGGTAGTTCCGCCAAGTGATACGCGCATGGCGTACGACACGCTCGAGAGCATTCATAAAAGGAACTGTTCGCAGCCTCGTTCTTGCTCGGGGAAGTCAACGTTTCGTGTATACCTACGCACGCGTC
>DATJFH010000295.1:0-4088 GCA_035495815.1 Bryobacteraceae bacterium | reverse complement strand
GCGCCGCGAAATACAGCGGCCGGCGGGCGATCGCGGCTGCCTCCACCTGCGTGATCCCCTTGGCGCGCCGCCGCTCGTAATAAATGGCGGCGTATTTGGAGACGGCCGGGGAGGTCTCGGGATCGATGAACGTCACTCCTTCGGGAGCCGAGTCCGGGCGCCGGGCGATCAGGATCGGCTCGAGGATTCCCTGCTTCGCCAGCCGGGCGGCCGCGTTCAGCACACGCGGGTCGGAACCCTCCGGGAACACGATCTTCTTCTTCGAGCGGCGCGCCCGCTCGACAAGCCCGGCGAGAAACACCGTTGCGGATTCAGGAACTGGCATCGGAAGTTTTTATCTTAACCCGCTCGATGCGTCCCGCGAGCAGAAACAGAACGGCCATCCCCAGCGCGGGCAGCAATCCGGCCATTGCAAACACGGGAACGTAGGAGAAGCGATCGACCACAAACCCCGTCGCAAAGTTCAAGATCATGCTGGATGCGCCGTTCCCGACCCCGGTCAAACCCGTGACGCGGCCGACGGCGTTGTCCGGAAACAGATCAGAGAAGATGGCGAACACGGAAGCGGACATCCACATGAAGCCAAACATCGCCGTGCAGATCAAGATGAAGGCGAGCGGGATGCTTTTCACGATCGCCACACCTACGCTGGCCGCCGTCAGGACGGTGCTGAGCGTAATCGAAATCTTCCGCGCCTGATGGAGCGGGTAGCCGCGCGCGATCAGCCAGCCGGCGAACCAGCCGCCGCCGACGCTGCCGATGTCGGCGAACAGGAACGGGACCCAGGCAAACAGGCCGATCTCCTTTAAGCTGAATCCGCGCTGCCGGTAGAGATACTCCGGCAGCCAGTACACATAAAGGTGCATCACCGGACCGGCGAGAGTGCGGCCGAGGATGCAGGCCCAGGTCTGGCGCAAACGCAGCAGTTCACGGTTGGTGGGCGGCCGTACCGAGGGCCCGAACCCCTCGGGGTTGGGACGATACGTCCGGAGCCAGAGCACCACCCAGATGAATCCCATCAGGCTCGGCACGACGAACGCCACCCGCCAGCCGTAGAGGTGCACCAGCCAGACCACCAGCGGCGGCGCGAGGATCGAGCCCACCATGGTTCCGCCGTTGAAGATCCCGACGCCGAGCGCGCGCTCCTTGGGCGGGAACCACTCCGCGACTACCTTGGTCGAACCGGAAAAGTTGCCGCATTCCCCCGTTCCCAGCCAGAACCGCAGGAGGCTGAACTGCAGCACCGAGTTCGCCAGCCCATGCATGGCGCTGGCGATGGACCACCAGATAATCGCGAACGAGAAGCCGCGGCGCGCGCCCCAGCGATCCATGAGGATGCCCATCGGGAACTCGCCCAGCATCATGCCCAACTGGAAGAACGCCACGATCAGGCCGTACTGCTGGTTCGAAAATTTGAATTCGTCCCGCAGCACGGGCGCGACGACGGAGAGAGTCTGCCGGTCGACAAAGTTGATGACCGTCGCGAGGAAGAGCAGCGCGAGAATGCGCCAGCGGATATGGCCGGACTTCACCGGCGCCCCGCTTCGGGATGCATCACAAGAGTCTCTCACGAACGCCACTGTATTTACTTCCGTTCAGCAGTACTGGTACAAAAGGACAATGGAACGCCACTTCCGTCCCCGGTTCCCACAAATTTCGGCTTGCGTTCTACTCTTCGCGGCCCTCCTGTCCGCACAACCCTCTATCCCCGCCGACGCCACCGTCGGTGTGCCTTATTCGGCGGACTTCGGGTCGGAGCTGCGCGACCTCCCTGGCAGCATCGAAGGAATCTCGATCACCTACAGCTTTACGGCCGGCAGCGGACTCCCGCCAGGCCTGTCATTGAAACCGGATGGACTGTTGTCGGGGACGCCGACGACTCCGGGCCAGTATAACTTTACAATCAACTTTTCTCTCGTCATCAGCGCGCCGGACCTCCCTATAGCCATCCCGCCGGTCAACAGTTCTTTCCCGTTCGGCATTACCGTCCGGGCGGGCGCCGGACCCCAAGTCTCGGTCCAGCCGCGCGGACTCTCGTTCTCCGTCGCCGTGGGCTCGGGCGCCACCTCGCAGTTCCTGACCGTCAACAACCTGGGCAATCAGGCGCGCGCCTTTACCGCGACCGCCAGCACCAACCTTGGGGGAGACTGGCTGTCGGCTTCGACGACTGGCGCCGCTCCCGCGTTCGGGTCGGGCTCGGTGGTCGTAACCGCGAATCCGGGTACGCTCGCGACCGGGACGTACATCGGCATCGTCAGCATTACTTTCCCGTCAGGCCCCGAACGGTTCGACGTGCCCGTAATACTGGCTATCACAAGTACCCAACAGAGCATCGGGATTTCCCAATCGGGTCTTACTTTCCGCTCCGTATTCGGCGGGGGAGCTCCCCCGACGCAATCGTTCAGCGTCCTCAATGTGGGGACGGGGGCACTGACTTGGACCGCCGCCACCTCCACCTTGTCCGGAGGCCCTGACTGGCTGTCCGCTACACCCGCCACCGGCCGCAGCGATGCGTCGACAGCGCCTGTTATCCAGGTGCAAGTCAAACCCGCCGGTCTCGCGCCGGGCGATTACTATGGCCAGGTGCGGATCTCGGCGCCGGATATTGCGAACTCGCCGCAAGCTGTCTCCGTGGTCCTGACGGTGCTGCCATCGAACGTGAATCCGGCTCCGGTGGTCCAGCCGACCGGACTCATTTTTGTCGCGCCGGCCGGCGGCGCAAACCCGGCGGCGCAAAATATCGACATCACGAACCTCACCAGCAAGCCCGCCAATTTCTCCACCGGCGTCTTCTTCGACCAGGGGAAAGACTGGTTTTCCACACCGCAAAAGACAGGAACCGTGACATTGAGTCAGCCCGGACGCGTGACGGTGCAGCCCGCCATCGCCGGCCTGGCCTCAGGAGTTTACAGCGGGACACTGACGATTCACTTCACGGAGGATAATTCCACCCGCCACATTGCCGTTCTGCTGGTGGTCACACCGCGAGCCACCCCCGGCGCGGTCAAACAGGACCTGGCCGAACCCCACTCCGCCGACGGCTGCACGCCCACCAAGCTGTATCCCGTCTTCACGCAGCTTGGCGCCAGTTTCACGACCACGGCGGCCTGGCCGACCTCGCTCGAACTGCGCGTGATCGACGATTGCGGCGCCCTGATGACCGCCGGCTCAGTGGTTGCGTCCTTCTCCTCCGGCGACCCGGCGGTAGCGCTGCTCAGCCTGCGCGACGGCCGCTGGACAGGCACCTGGCAGCCGCGCGGAGCCAGCGCCGCCGCGGTGACGATCACGGCGACCGCTCAGCTCGTCGCGCCTGCGATCAAGGGCACGGCATCCATCGGCGGAAGCCTGCAGCCGAACACATCGGCGCCCGTCATTGCGTCGGGTGGCGCCGTCAACGCCGCCAGTCTCACGCCTCTTGCGCCGCTTGCCGCCGGCGGTCTCATCCGGATCTCCGGAACGAATCTGGCCGCGGGGCCTGTTCTGTCGGAAGAACTGCCCCTGAAGACGGAGCTCAACGGGACCCAGGTGATCCTGGCCGGGCGTCCGCTTCCCTTGCAATTCGCCAGCAACGGCCTCATCGACGCGATTGTGCCGTTCGACGTTCCCATCAACACCACGCACCAGATGATCGTGCAGCGCGGCTTCACGTATTCGGTTCCCGAGCCGGTCACCGTCGCGGCCGTTCAGCCGGCGGTGTTCACCACGGATAAGAGCGGCAAGGGCGCCGCGCTGATCGCGGGAATCAAGCCGGATGGAACGCAGTTTATCGTGGACACGGACAACCCGGTGACGGAGGGTGACACTGTGATCATCTCCTGCGCCGGCCTGGGACCGGTCGATCCTCCGGTCGACGCCGGCGCCGCCGCGCCATCGGATCCGCTCTCCCAGACAATCAATCCGGTAACCGTCACGATCGGCGGGCAGACGGCGACGGTCGTGTCGGCTGCGCTCGCACCGGACCTGACGGGAATCTATCAGATCACCGCGGTAGTTCCGGCCGGTATCACACCGGCTCCGGACGCGACGCTGATCGTCACGGTCGCCGATCAGTCGAGCCCGGTGGTGACGATCGCCGTGCAGTGAGCAAG
>DATJFH010000294.1:0-30026 GCA_035495815.1 Bryobacteraceae bacterium | reverse complement strand
CGCCAGGCGGGACCTTCGTTTCCCCACACACCGACCACAACGGAGCCGTCGGCCGACATGCCACTAACATAGGTATCCCTGGTCCCTAATGGGGTGAACGTTCCCTGCGCCCAAACCGGGCAGGCTATGAAAGCAATGGAGACCGTGATCACATCGTACAGTTTGGTCTTTGCCATAGACGAACTCCTTCGTTTGTGTCCCGCCCGCATCGCGCCTGGGTGGCAACTGGCAGGTCAAAGTACAGATGCCAGAGGCCCGCCGACCGGCTTAATTAATGCGCAGATCCTGTTAATGCAACTCGCCGGCGCCAAGTATCCTGGCTTTCATCTTGATTTCTCCTTGTGTGTGATTCGGGTTTCCGCTGGTGAATGCCCAGCCAGGAGAGGTTTATCAGCCGACTGCGATCTGGGTAAGGAATTTCTGCACGGCCAGTGAGAACTGGGCCAGTGCGGTTGCGCTCGCTTGCGCAGGCAAGTCGGAAACCGCGTTAGACGAAGAACCCGCTCGTCTCGAATCCCGCTAATTGAAAAGGATCCCGAGCCGACTGGTTGACTTCACCTGTGCACATGAGCAGCAGCCTGATGAATCACCGCGCAATGCAGACGATCGTCGAAAGCCAGCAGAACAGGACCAACGGAATCCGCGAAGCGGAAGACTCCGAGGCAGACGGCCAGCGCCGCCGCTATGGCCATCAGAAAGAGCTTCCTGGGCGCAGGCTGTTTCGTCTGCCGGAGACGATCGCGAACCCGCCCTTCCAAACCGGGCGGCGCCTTCACGCCGCGCACCGCATTCTGTAGGCGTTTGCGTACATTCCGGCGCTCTTCCGCCTCCTGTGTGCACGGCGCGCAACGCCTGAAATGCTCCATCATTTCAAGATTGCTTTCCGTCCGCAGTTCATTGTCAATGTACGAATCGAGTTTCGATCGAAACCTCCGGCACGCCTGCTCGACAAATCCCGTCTGAGTCATGATCCTTAACCCTTCTGGAGCGTTTTGCCGATACCATACGCCCGTGCCAGGTCGGCGAGGCGTTTGCGCAGGAGTCCGCGGCCCCGGCTGAGACGCGACATCACCGTGCCGATCGATATCGAAAGAATCTCCGCCGCTTCCTTGTAGGCAAATTCCTCCACATCAACCAGAAGCACGACCGAACGAAATTCGGATGGCATTTCGTCGAGCGCCGCCAGGATTTCGCCGTCCCTGATCTCTTGCGCCACGGCAGCAGGCTGCGCCAGGCTGGCCTCCAGGAACTCTTCGTTAACAGAGGAAAGCGGAACCACTTTCGGCGCTGATGACTGCGGCAATGAAAGAGGATCTTGTAAAGCCACGCGCGGCAGTTTGTGCCTGATTCGAAGCGCTCGAACGATCGCCAGGCCTGAAGATAGACCTCCTGGACCACATCTTCTGCGTGTCCGCGATCTCCGGTCATCCGCAGCGCTGTCCGGAAGAGATCGTTAAGGTGAGGCAGCGCCTCCGCCTCGAAACGCTCTTCGCCGGAGCCGCAGGCCCGGCGCCGGGCAGCCAAATGCGGCGAGGCTTCTTTACCCTGGCTCGGGAAGGGCGGATGAGCGTCTCCAGGCCATCCCGTCATCGCTTGTGAAGCTTCCATATTCATAAAGGAAGGGGATCGAGAGCTTTATTCCAGGCCAAAGAAACGGGGGCGCGGATCGCTCCGCACCCCCAAGGGAAGAAACAGTCGTGTCGTGCTGCGCCTGCTACTTGACCGGCTGCCGTAAAGGAAGACCGGATTGCCGGGCCCAGTCTGGAGATCCCAGAGTCGCTCGCCTCCGGGGAACGGTTTAGGAGTCCAAGACGCGCCTCCATCCGTGCTCTTGAGTAGCTCGTTGCCGCACACCAGATAAAGCGACGAATCGGAGGAATCGATCTGCACTTCCGGATATGTACAGCCGGAGTCCAGAGGAGGATCAAGCCTCTCCCAGTTCCGCCCGCCATCCAGACTCACCCAAAGAGCATGGAATAGCGCGAAGATCTCATCATTGCCAGGGTCTTTGGTGACGAGGGCATAGAGCTTTGCTGGCGCACGAGGGTCCGCACTGACAGTGGCCAACACACCGTACGAGTTCCCGCCCTTGATTACGACCAACCCCTCGGCACGATAGATCTCCATGCTTGCTCCATGGTTGGTGACCTGGGCGATCATAACCGTTGTTCGTGGATACCCATAGACCTCATACGCGAGATAGAGTGTGTCGGGTGCGCCAGGCGCCGCAACGGCTGAGATCCTGTACACCTCTCTTGGGAAGCTTTGCCGGATCTGCCACGTCTGTCCTCCATCCTCGGAGACCAGCAGATGCCATTCATCCCCGAGATCGCGCTGAGTAATGGCGTAGAGAGTTGAATCGTGAGAGTCAATCTGAAGCCACCAAAGAAAACGATCCGGCCCGCTAGGATCGATGTCCGTCCAGTTCCGCCCGGCATTGGGGCCCTTGACAACGAACGTAGCTGCCTCTAGCAAACCCGCGCCAAGGAGTAAGAACAGAGTTAGAACGCGCACAATTCCCCCTACTTCCACTCGCGTAAAACCGAGGCGAATCGGACCACTACTCGTGGCGCAGTTTACAATTGCGCCAGAGAAAACGACTAGAGCAGACCACGCCTGCGTCCGCGCAGCTACCTTCCTATTGCCAGCTTCGCCGACCCGGCCACGGCGATATCTTCCCATCGGTAAAAGAGGAAGTTCCGGCCGCTACTGTTCATCGTTACCATGAGACCCGCGGGAAACATCGGTCCCAGCGGCCTCGACGAGATTTCGATTCCGTCCGTAGAATCCGCGCCCCCGCGTACCACTTTCAAACGCGTGTTGTGATCGTGCGGCTGGCCCGGCTCGCCCTCACGCCGGAAAACGTGGTACTCGCTATTTCCGCTGAGCTGATCCGTACAAACGATATAGCCGGTTCCGTCATTGCGCTCGTAAATTGCGATTCCTTCACGATCCGCGCGGAATCCGGTCCGGCCGAAATGCGCCAGTTCGCGGCCGGCGTCAGCATGCTCGGGGTCGGCGTGATATTTGTGGATGCCGTCGCCCTCGTCTGCATAGTAGACGTACCCGAGGGCGTCATCCACCGCCACAGCTTCGATTTCACCCACTCCGCTGAACCTGCCGAAGTAGCGCACGAATGTGGCTTTTATGCCCCCCTGTTCATCTTCTTCCAACCTGTACTGGCCCAGGTAACCCTCGCGCGGGCCGCTCTTAGGAGCGACAATGGCGAAAATGACTCCATCCCGTGCACGCCGGTAGAGCGAAATACCCATCGGCGCCGCCTGCTCTCCTTCGCGGCCCGCGAACACGCGCGTGTTTCCGGAAGAAGTGGTTTCGGTGATGCCGCTGCCGTCGGGCGCGATCTTGAAAATGCGCAACTGGCTCTTCAGCCGTTCAGTGGCAACGGCGACGTCGATGTCCCGGCCGCCTGCTCTCAGCCCATATTCGATGTCAACATTGTTCGGGCGGTCCAACCCTGCCACTGTTTGCCGAGTCTTTCCATCCAGCCCGAATGCTACCAGCGCGCCTTTAGGGGCTTTCACTTTGTTCGTCCCGAGGATCAGGCTGCGGGCGGTGTCGGTTGGATGAACCCAGATTGCCGGGTCGTCCGGATCGTCCGAAACGCGTTCGGTATGGACAACCACTGGAACTTGGCCAAGCCCGGCAGGCGCCTGACTGCAGCCGGCCGGACAACCCAGAACCAAGAGAGCAGCGAAAACCAGTCGGTGTCGCGGCACTGAAGCCCGATCAGAAGTTCAATCGCAAGGCGAGTTGGTTTTGCCGTGACGTGCCGGCGCCAATAGTGCGGTTCAGCCCGCTGCTGATCAGGCCAAAGCTTGCGGGAGAGGTGAACGTGACGCCGGGGTTACCCGCCTGGATGCGGTTGAACAGGTTGAATGACTCGATGCGGAGAACTATTGCTTTCCCCTCGGCTATGCGAGTGTTCTTCTGGAGAGCGAAGTCCACCTGGACCAGCCCGGGGCCGGTGGCGATGGAACGGCCGGCGTTGCCCCAGGTACCACGGGCCGGAATCGCGAACGCGGCGGGGTTCAACCATTGCGAGAATGTAGGTCCACCCGCCGGATAAATGGAAACACCGGGCACGATGTTGGGACGCTGCCCGGAGGTGTTGCCGTCGGGGACGTCGGCGGTTGCGCGTGAAATCCCCACGGTCAGCATCCGCCCTGTCCGCGCCGTCCAGATGCCACTGATTTCCCAGCCACCCAAAACTTTCGAGGCCGGCCCGGAGGCCAACATATGCTGTCCGGGTCCGAAGGGGAGCTGGTAGATCCAGTTGCTCGTTAGCGTATGTCGAATATCCTGGGCGCTGCTGCCTCGATCGCAGGCTCGGCAAAGCGCTATCTGCGGCTGCGCCCCTTCGCCGCCGCCGAGGTTGCCGTCATTGATGGTGTGCGACCACATATATTCGGTCCCCCAGTTGAGGCCGCGTGCCACGCGCCGGTGCAGCGAGATCTGCAAAGCGTTAAAGCTGCTCTTGCCGTCCTGCCGCTTTTCGTCCATGCGGCCGAATGTGGGAAGGGGTCGCACTTTGGTCACCGGGTCAAGGTTATTGATGTATTGCCGCGCGAAAAGCTTGACGCCGGAGCTACCCAGGTAGCCGATCTGTGTGATGAAGCCGGCCGGCAATTCCTGCTGGATCGATAAGCCCCACTGAATGCTGTACAGGTCGCGCCGGTCGCGCTGCAATGAGCGCGGCGTCACGCCTTCCTGACGGGCCTGGGCCAGGAACGGCGCCACGGGAAAAGAGAGACCGGGAGCTTCGTTAGCTGTGAGAGAGAAGCGGTCCGCCGTGTTGTCGAGGGCCGTGTTCACGTCGTCAATTTGGCCGGGACCATGATAGATACCCACCCCGCTACGGATGACCGTCTTGCCTTTCAGCGCTTTCGGCGACCAGGCAAGGCCGACGCGCGGGTCGAAATTGTTACGATCCGGGAAATACCAGGCGGCACCCTGGGGGCAAAAGCCGCGGCATGCGTTCAAATCGAAAACCCTGTAGCGATCGTTTACCTCCTTGTTTACGCCGTAGTACTCGTAACGTAGCCCGAGGTTCACGGTGAGGTTGGACCGCACCTTGAAGTCATCCTGCGCATAGGCGTAGTAATAGCTTTTGCGCGTACCGAGAACGTCGCTGCCTCCGGTAATAGCGACCGAGTCCACTTTATTGTCAAGCATGGCCTGGCGGTTCGGATACGTCACGGACACGGAATCGAGCGCAGGGTCCGCTACGTTGACGTGAGCTCGCCGGACCTCGCCGCCGATCTTAAGTGTATGGCGGCCACGGTTCATGACCAAGTTATCGATCACGGAATAGGAGGTGCCGTTCTCGACCAGAGCGTTCGACTGGTTCAGCGTGGTGAAGCCCGAAACGGCGACGCTCGCCGGAAGCGGCCCATACGTGAAGCGATGCAGCGTGGAGCGGTTCACGCCCGCTTTCCATTCATTAACAATAGTCGGCGAGAAGACGCGCTGAAACTGCATCACGATGTTGGAGGGCCGGAAATTATCGTTGGTCCGGTCGAGTTCAATAACGCTCCGTGGAGAGAGGGTGATTCCGTCATCTGTGTTATACCGAGCAAAAAACGTGTTGTTGTCCGTAAAGCGGTGGTCAACCCGGAACGAGCCCGAATTCTCCTGCCAGGACTGGCCGCGATTGGCTTGTGCCCTGTCCACTTCGGCGTTCGAAGTGCGCTCGGTACCTACGGGAAAACTGTCCATCAGCTGCCGCACCGCCGGGGACGAGGCGCGCGCGCGGAAAGCCGCGCTGGGCACGTCATTGGTGAGCGTTTGAGAAACGCGCTGCTGCAACCCCTCGTAGTTCGCGAAGAAAAAAGTACGATTGCGAACGATAGGACCGCCAATGCTGCCGCCAAACTGATTCAGGCGGAATGGCTGCTTCGAAATGTCAAACGGATTTCGCGCGTCCATTTTGTCATTGCGCAGAAACTCAAAAATGCTGCCATGAAACTCATTCGAGCCGGATTTCGACACAATGTTGACCTGCCCGCCGGCGCCGCTGCCCGATTCGGCCGAATACAGTGTAGAGTTGACCCGAAATTCGGCGATCGTGTCCGTGCTGATCACGAGGCGCAAGGCTGCTTCCTGGCGCGGATCCTTGACACCAGTCGCATCCAGCCCGTCGAAGGTCCAGTTGTTATCGTCGCGCGCCCGCCCCACGAATCGGATCGACTGCTGGTTACCCTCACCGGTGTTGATCGCGCCTGGAGCTAGCGCCATCAGGCTGGCCCAATGCCGTCCATTGAGTGGGATCTCGCGCATTTGCCGCGAGCCGATCACGGTTCCAACGACGGCCGAACTGCTTTCCAAGGGCGCGATGATACTTTCCACTGTGACCTTCGTCTCAATGGTACTCACTTCCATTTCGATGTTCACAGTCCGGTTGTCGCCCACGCCCAAACGCACGTCTTTGATCGCAACCGGACGAAAGCCCGGATGGTTCGCGGTTACCGTGTAGATGCCGATGGGCACGAGGGAGAAGGTGTAGGCGCCATTCGGTCCCGTCTGCAGTTCACGTCGCAGCCCGGTTTCCTGCGACAGGAGATCCACGGTAGCGCCTGCCACAACGGCGCCGCTGATGTCGCTGATACTGCCGGCCAACGTGGCCCGATCCAGCTGTGCCGAGGCGGGAATGACGACGAATGCCAGAAGCAGAAGAACACGGGTATTCACTTGAAACATGTAACCTCTTCGAAACGAGATACTATTGCGTTTGCGTGTATTTGTCAATATACGCCGCACAAATACGCCGCATGATCGTACTGTCGCGCACATACACCCCTCACATTCCCCGCTCCAATTGCTCGAGGATGTTAAGGAAGTCTTGGGAATTCCCAAAAGCTGTTTGCGACGCGGAATGCCAATGGCGTTTGCCCGGAGACGGATAACTGGATGAAATGCAATTGTCCAGGAACAGTAAAGAGCTGAAGCCGCGTTATCCCGCATCGGGTTCGCGGGTATTTGCGCGAGCCGAATTTCCTGGCCACGTCCTGGGAGCTTATCGATGACCCATAGATTAGCCCGCGCTGGGTTACTCTTCCCTGAGCGCTGACGTACACTCGACACGCGTGGCCCGCCGCACCGGTACAAAAATGGCAATCGGCGAAAGCAGCAGGATGGTCAATGCCGCCACCGCCAGCGTCACAGGATCGCGCGACCGCACCTTAAAAAGCATCGGCTCGAGAAAGCGGCTCAATACCAAGCTCAACGCAACGCCTGTCGCGATTCCGAGGAAAACGGGGATCATGCTTTGTCGCAGCACTAGCCGTCCAATCTGCCTCGGCGTAGCCCCAATAGCCATCCGAATCCCAATCTCTCGACCCCGTGACGCCACCAAGTTCGACAGCACTCCGTAAATTCCCATTAGCGCTAGTACCAGCGCCAGCCCCGCGAAACTCGCCATGAGCAGCGTATTGAATTTTCGCTGCGACTGCGACCGGCCGAGATACTCATCCATCGTTTTGACGTTGCTCACGACAAGCTGTTTATCGATCGAGAGCACGGCTTCCTGAATCGCCCTTGTGATCGAAAGCGGTTGCATGCGCGTGCGGACGACAAGACTGGCAGTTTTGAACGACAGGTGTGGCCAGAAAACCTGCGGGCGCGTCCCTTTGTCGACACCCAGCGGGCGATAATCCGCCGCTACTCCGACGATTCGCCAAACGCGTTTTTTGTTCCCGCTGCGCAGCCGCTTGCCGATTGGATCCTCACTATCGAAGAACGTGCGCGCGAACGCACGGTTCACAATTGCAACGCTCTCTCCGTCTTTTTCTGCATCGGGCACGTCCGCATCGGTAAACGAGCGCCCGGCTTCGAGGCGCACGCCCAATGCGCGGAAGAGCTCGGGAGTGACCCACGCTCCGTCAGCCACCGGCATCGATTCGATCGGAGGCTGTGGGCGGCCGTCGAGATAGAAACCGAATACGACAAACCCGTGCAGGGGCAGATTGTCGATTACCCCGACGGCCGAGACCCCTGGAATCAACCGCGCGCGTTCGATCAGATTTCGAAAGAACCTGGACCGGCCGCCGTCATCGCCATATCGCGTTTCCGGAAGATCGACGTCGATCGTGTTCACGTGCGCCGTCTCAAACCCCACACCGGTCGCGACGAGCTTATGAAAGCTGCGAAGCATAAGCCCTGTACCGGTTACGAGCGCCAGGGCTAAAGCGACCTCGACGGTAATCAAAGCTTGCCGGCTCCAGGACCGCGCCGCCGACGCTCCCCAGCCTCCGCCGGATTTGAGCGCCGAGCTCATGTCCGTCCTGGAAACCCAGATTGCTGGCGCGAGACCGAACAGCAGCGCCGCCAGAACGCTCGCCGATGCCGCGAACGCGAATACGGGAAGATTGACCGCGATTCGTTCCGGCCACTGAATATCATGGGGTTTCAACGCCAGCATGAGCTGAACGGACCAGTGCGCCAGCGCCAGCCCGAACAGTGCGCCCACGGTCGAGAGAATCAACGATTCTGTCACCAGCTGCCGAACGATCCGCGCGCGCGTTGCGCCGAGCGCGAGACGAACGGCCACCTCCCGCGACCGCAATGTCGCGCGCGCCAGCGTAAGGTTCGCCAGGTTTGCGCAGGCGATCAGCAGTAGAAAGCCGACTGCGGCCAGCAGGACAGAGAGCGCGCGATGCATACTGGGTGATCTATCCTCAACTTCGACCGGGTAAACGGCGGCGCTCACGCCCCTGTTTCCCTTTGGATACGCGATTTCGAGGCGCCTGGCGATCCCGGTCATTTCGGTACGCGCCTGATCCAGCGTGGTCCCCGGCTGCAGCCGCGCGATGACATAGAGCTCGCGGTTCATCTCGTCCTCGGATCTATCCGACAGACCCGAGAGTGGAACCCAAACTTCGGGTTTCATCTGACCCAAGCCCCCGAAGGTCGACGGCAGACGGAACTCCGGAGGGAGTACGCCGACTACTGTATACGCAGTCTCGCCGAGAGTAATGGAGCGACCAATCTCTGCGCGAGCCGCGTAGCTAAGGACCGCTACGTGATCGCTGCCTGGCCTCTCTTGGTTAGAGTCGAACAAACGACCCGCACTGGCTTTCACCCCGAGAAGCGAAAACATGTTAGCTGAGGCAAAGCCAGTCGAGACGTGGTGCGACTGCCCTGCGCCCGTCTGCACGAGCTTCTTCTCGGCGAACGCTGCCATTCCAACGAAAACCGTAGTCTGCCGTTTCCACTCGCGGTAGTTCTTACGCGCAGGAGGCATGCGTCCACCGAACTCGCGGATGACGGGGAAATGCTCCCAGACGAACACCAGCCGCGATGGGTCCTCAAACGGCAGTGGCTTCAGAATCACCGAGTGAACAACACTGAAGATCGCCGCATTCACCGCAACCCCAACCGCGATCACCGCTACGCAGGTCACCGCATACAAGGGATTACGCCTCAACCCACGCAGAGCGTAACGCATGATTGCCAATGCTATCACTCCTGCACTGAGCAGACTTATGTCGGATAAACCGTCAGCTACGCGTTCGTTTGGCCGAGACGGCGGCGGAATGGTAACCGGTTACCTCGAGTAGGCCGTTGGCCTGAATTCGACAACGGCGGGCGAGACAGCCGGCGGCATCGCGGCCATTTGACTACCCATCTCCGGAATGCCACCTTGTAACCATGGCAACCAGGGTTCGCACAAGGGAGTTGCGGAAAATCTACACGTCTCCTCCTCCCATGGCGGCGGGTGCGGCCGGGTTCAGTATGATGGGCTGGCGCAATTCGGGCGGAAAACGAAATGTCGAAATCATCGCGCTGGACAATCTTACCCTGGTGGTAGAACCCGGTGAAATCTTCGGACTCCTGGGGCCCAACGGCGCCGGTAAGTCCACCACTATCGGCATCCTGACGACCCGTGTCCGCCCGTCCGGCGGGCAGGCCTGGATCGGCGAGTTCGACGTCTGGCGCCGGCAGGTGCAGGCCAAGCGCCTGATCGGCGTGGTGCAGCAGCGGCCCAACCTGGATTTCTCCCTCACCGCCCGCGAGATTCTGCTGTTCCACGGCGCCTACTACGGCGTACCTTCCGGGGAGCGTGTTCGCCGCGCCGCCGCGCTGCTCGACCGGTTTCAGCTCGCCGACCGCGCCGACGATATGGTGCGCGGCTTCTCCGGCGGCATGATGCAGCGCCTTTCCATCGCCCGCGCCATGATGCACGATCCGGAAGTGCTCTTTCTCGACGAGCCAAGCACGGGCCTCGATCCGCAGACCAGGCTGCTGCTCTGGGAGATCGTCCGCGAATATAACTGCGCCGGCAAGACCATCGTGCTCACCACTCACAACATGGAGGAGGCCGACGCCCTCTGCGGACGGATCGCCATCGTCGACCACGGCCGCGTGATCGCCGAAGGAACGCCGGTCGGGCTGAAGGCGTCGATCCCCGGAGGCTACCTGCTGCAGCTTCGCTTCAGCGCCGGTCCTCCGGAGTTGATCGAAATGTTGCGCCGGCTGCCGGGTGTCACCGAAGTCCAGGCCAGGGCTGACGGCATCGATCTGTACGCCGACCGGGGAGGCCCGCTGATTCCCGGCATCGTCTCCGCCGCTTCGGCCGCCGGCGTCGAGCTGTGCGACGTCCATATCTCCGAGCCCAGCCTGGAGAATCTTTTCCTGCATCACACCGGAAGGAGCTTGCGGCAATGAACTGGAGCACATTCTTCGCGCTTCTGGCGCGCGACGCGCACGTCGCCCGCAGGAACCTGATGGCCCTGATCGCCCAGACGATGCTGCAGCCGCTGCTGCTGATGTTCGTGTTCGGGAAGGTGCTCACCAGCGGCGGCCTGATGCCGGCTGCGTACAAGAGCACGCTGGCGCCCGGCGTGATGGGCATGAGCATGTTGATGACCGGCATCCAGGCGGTCGCCATGCCGCTGATCGGCGAATTCCAGTTCACCCACGAGATCGAAGACCGGCTGCTTGCTCCCATGCGGATCGAATGGCTCGCGGTGGAAAAGATTGTCGGCGGCGTCATTCAGGCCCTGTTCGCGGGAGGAGTGGTGATGGCGACGGCCTGGCTGCTGCTCGGAAGCGACCTGGCGCTGAATTTCGAGCGCCCCATCCTGTTCGCCGCCGTCGTGCTGTTGGTGGCGCTGCTGTCGGCTTCGGGCGGCCTGGCGATGGGCTGCGCGGTCGGCCAGACTCAGATCGGCCTCATGTTCAGCATGGTGCTTGCGCCGATGATCTTCTTCGGCTGCGTCTATTATCCCTGGAGCGTGCTGAGTGTTTTCCCGGTGCTGCAGAAGCTGGTGCTGCTGAATCCGCTGGTGTACGCAAGCGAAGGATTGCGCGGCACACTCTCTCCCCAGGTCCCGCACATGGCGCCGGGTGTCGTGATCGCCGTGCTGTCGGTCGTGAACACGCTCATGATCGCGCTCGGACTGCGCCTGTTCTGCCGCAAAGCCGTAAGCTGATCGGGTCACCCGCCGGCGGCCGGGAGGCGTGCGCGACGTAGGGCTGCGGCCGCAAAAATCAATGGATAGAGTTCTTCGAAATACCACAGGCTGGCGAAGTAGAACCCGATCGGCGAGGGTTCGGTGACGGCCCCACACCGGGTCTTCTCGAGGAGCCATTCGACGCCGCGGCGGACATCCCGGTGATGGACGGCGCAGGCGTGCACGGCGACTGCCGTCTCCTCGATCGATGACCCGGCGCCGGGCGCTCCGCCCCAGCCGCCATCGGAATTCTGCGCGGCGCACAGCCAGGCGACGGCGCGGCCGATCATATCAGGTAGCGGCTTCTCCGGGAGATCGCCGGCCAGGGCGATCAGCACCCGCGCCGTCCCGTACACCGGATTCCGGTCGCCGGAAACAAACTGGTTGCCGAACCAAAGTGGAATCCAGCATCCCTCGGGCTGCTGCGCGCCCGCCAGAAACGCGAGAGCACGGCCCGCCGCGCCGCGGACCCGGCCGCGCAATGGATCTTCGAGCTTGCCGAACCACGCGCCCCAGGCCAGCAGGGCATGAGCCGTCAGATCCGGACTGCTGCGGTCGAAGGGGAGCTTTCCCCAGCCGTGGCAAAAAGTCGGAATCCCGCCGTCGGCGTTCTGCAGATCGGCGAGCCAGGCGATCCCGGCGATGGCAGATTCCCGGGCCGCTTCGGACTCCGGAGCAAGATTGTGCAGCGCGAGGACAGCGCCCGGCGTATCGTCGGCGTCGGGAACGCCGCCCGGCAGGTCGGTCCAGGCCCATCCGCCGGGGGCGGCCAGGGTGTAGGGATGAACCTGCCTGTACTGCTGGCCGAGCAGCCAGGACAAAATGGCCTCTCGTTCGCCCGGTCCCAGCGGAGAGGGCGCCCCCGGGAGGCCGGCGAGCGCGTTGACCGAAAGCGTCGTCACCCAGGTTGCGAGGTTGGTGTCGATGGCCCAGCTTCCGTCCGGACGGCAGGAACGCGTCAGGAAATCGATTCCCCGCGCGGCCACCGGATGGTCCTTTCTTCCGGCGGCGGCCAGGCTCATGACGACGAAGCTGGTGAGCGGAGTGGCCTCGAGAAAGCCGCCGCTCGAGGGCTGGATGCGATCGAGCAGCCGCAGCGTCGGCTCGCGAGTCAGATTCCGCAGCGTGCGCGTCAGTGGATTGCGCGACGGCGCGCGGTGATGACGGAGCTGTCCGATGGCAATCAACGCGGGCAGGGCGTAGCTGACGACGGGCAGGCTGAGCGCGTGAAACCACTTTTGGGGAAAGGCAGCCAGTTCGAAGGGGAGCTGCATCACGCGCCGCCAGCCGCGGGGTCCCTGGCCCAGTTTTCCGGCCAGCGCCAGCACCGTGAGGATCGGGATCGAGAACGTGCGGTCGTTGCCGTAGCGGCGTTCAATCGCCGCGGCCAGCGCCCCGGGGTCCAGGCTCCCGGCGTAGCGGACCAGCCAGGCTTCGGCGCCGGCCGCGATCTCCGGATACCTGCCCGGCGCCGCGACGGCGAAGGCGGCCCAGGCAAGCGCCGTCGTGCTCACGTTGCTGAGGCTGAGCACGGTGTCGCCCCAGCCGCCGTCCGAATTCCTGTGCGAAGCGAGCCAGGCGATGCCGGCCTCGATCAGGCGCTCTTGCTTGCCGCGATCCGTCAGCGAGAGCGCGATCGCCGCCGTGGCCGTCGAGAGCGCGCTGCTCGACAGCTTACCTTCCCAGTGGCCGCTCTGGTTTCGGGCGTCAAGCAGACGGTGGATGAGGGTCGCGGCCGCCAGTTCCAACGATTCCGCGGTCATGAATCAGAGCGAGAGATGGCCGAGCGAGAGCAGGGCGTAGTAGGTGTACTCGCAGTCAAGCCCGTCGTCCGCCCAGCTGCCGTAGAAGCCGCCGCGGTTCGTCCAAAGCGAATCGATGAAATCGAGGCAGGGCTCGCGAACCCCGTCGAGCGGCGTCTGCATGGCTGTCAGGGCGTGCAGCGCGGTGGCCGTGGAGAGCAGGTCCGGAATGGGAGCATCGGCCAGCGCGAAGAAGCCGCCCTGCGGGTGCGCGCGGTCGAGCAGCCAGTCCGCCAGTTCGCCGCCAGGCGCCTCGCCCAGATGGCGGAGCAGCATGACCGCCGCGGCCGTATTGGTGGTCAGCCCCCGCGCGGCGCCGGGCTGGTCGGCGTAGGCGCCGTCGGCGGACCGCAGCGATTTCAACGACCCCAGCAAGCGACCCTGCTCCGGCTGCGAGACGCCGAAATCCTCGTATGCGCCGAGAGCCAGGAACGCCGCATACACGCTGCCTGTCTCCGCGCCGGGGCTCCGCCCATAACCGCCGTCGCGGCTGCGGTAGCCCTCGATCCGCCGCAGGATGTCCTCCCTGGGCACCCGCCCGAAATTGCCGCCCGAGACAGCCGCCCAGCAGCGCGCGAGGCAGGCCAGATGCACGAAGTCCAGCCCCGCGCCGCCGCCGAAGCGTTCGAGGTAGGCGCGCGATTCCGCATTAGGCAGGTCCTCGCGCAGCGCGAGCAGACAATCCAGGCCGAACACCGTGTAATAGAGGTCGCTCGCGCCGCTGCGATCGGCGAAGCCACCGTCGGGCAAGTGCTGGCTGCGGGCGAACCGGCTCACCAGGGCGCTGGAATCACCGAGCAGATTCGGCGACAGCCTGGCGACCTGCAGCATTTCGAGTCTCAAACTCACTGCACCAACCTTGCACTTCGAGCGTGAAAATCTTGCCGATGACTCGCCGCAGCAAGCCCTTCAGACTGGCGTTGCGCAGCTCCGGCAGTGAGCGGATCGCCTGTTCTTTATAAGCTTCGAGCAATTGCCGGCAGCGAGCCGGCGAGCCGGCCTCGTCGAGAGCGGCTCGCGCGTCCTCGATCGAAATCCCGGACGAGCCGAGCCGGTCGAGCAGCGCCTTGCCCTGGGTCCGTTCGAGCGCTATGGCGAGAGGAAGGGAGGGCCGCGTCTGCAGCAGATCGGCGGCCGACTCCAGGTCTTCCAGGTCGTCGCGAATCTGGTAGGCGATGCCCAGCGACTCGCTGAAGCGGCTGAGAACGCCGTGGACGTCCTCGTCCGAGCCGGCATACGCGGCGCCCAGCCGCAGCGCGACCTCGAAAGCCGGCGCGGTCTTTTTACGGAAGATATCCAGGACTTCGAGCGAGGTGAGTACGCGGCGCCTCCGCTGCCATTCCAGTTCCGCGCCCTGCCCGAGACACAGCTGCCGGTGGCCCCTGGCGGCGATACCGATCATCCGGCCGATGGCGGCGGGCTCGGCGCCCGATTCGGCCAGCAGACGATAGCCCTCGCCGATCAGCAGATCGCCCGCGTTCAGAGCGATGGCCACGCCATACGCGGCATGCAGCGCCGGCTCTCCGTAGCGCTCGGCGTCATTGTCTTCGATATCGTCGTGCACCAGCGAGGCTTTGTGGAAGCACTCCACGGCTACCGCGATTTTTCGCAGTCCCTCCGGAATGGGCGCGGACGGATCGTCCTGCAGCGCGCGCCAGGCGCAGACGGTGAGGAACGGACGCCAGCGCTTGCCCGCGCGGGCCAGCCATTCGCGGGCCACGGTCTCGGCGTGCCCCCGGGCGGGCTCCCCGAAGATCCCGTCGAGCGCTTCGGGCGTGAACCAGCTCTCCACTTCCTGGCGCAGCGCGTCCAGGTCCAGGCGGCGCGTGCGGTCGTCGCTGGTGAGGTGGATCACGTCCCAGACCCAGTCGAGGTCGACGGTGGTGTCTTTGCAATCGTCCTGCAGCAGGGGAATTGCCACGCCCGGAATCGCGGCCGCTTCCATGTAGGGGAAGGCCTTCTCGAGGACCGAGAGACAGCTCACCCCGACAATGGCGTCGATCTTCCCGGTCTGGATGAGCGCCATCACCAGCGCCGATCCCTCGGCCACCAGCACGGCGTAGCCCAGCCGCTCGGCCTCCACCTGCAAATCCTGAATCGTGCACAGGCCGCACTGCTTGCAGAGCAGGCCGAATTCATCGAATGGGGCCGGACACTTGTCTTCTATCCGCAGGCATTTGGGCAGCAGCAGGAGCCGGCGGCCGTAGGGGACGGTGGCCAGCTGGTCGCGCCAGACTTCATTGTTGAGCAGCACCCCGGCGTAATCCACATACTTCGCGTCGATGCCCGCTCCCCGCACGACGAGTTCAGCGTGACGCTTCAGCTCGTCGATGAGCAGCGGCGGCGTGAGCTCGCCGGTCCGGGCGTCGACATAGGACCGGATGTACGCTCTGAGCCGCTCGCGCTCAAAGAGCGTCGGGGGAATAGTCTCCTGCGGCTGGCGCCACGCTTGCGGCGGCATCGGCCGGGGCAGGATCACAATTGGACTCAGGTCTGACATCGCTCTCCGGTCAAACTATTAAGTATAGGCGCCAAATCCGAAAAACCAATGCTTCTTGGCGAAACGGTACATCCAGTTGTCTTCCGGCACTTCATTTCCCGGATTGTGCTGGCTGTTGCGCGGCAGCAGGTTCTCCATTTCTGCCAGGGCAGTGCCCCGCTGGGTGGTGTCGCGGCCCTGGTGCCGTGCGACGAGGTCCCGCACCAGGTCCGGCCGCTCCAGAACGACACACCCTCTGGTCGCCTTTGCCGCCGTCTGCCGGAAATCGCGCAGGAAGGCCGAGTTGTTGAACGTATCGTAAATACTGGGATTGTCGTGTATCGTCTCACGCGCGAACTGGATGATCGGGCAGGGCTCCAGGTCGCCATACGGACTGATATGGTGGCTGACTCCGGTAGCCATCGGACACAGCGCCTCGCCTTTATCGTCCCAGTAAGCGTCCACGATGGCGATGGGCAGCTTCGACCGCATCTCCACCACGAAGCGCCGGACCCGCAGAACCTGCTCCGGACGCAGCGCCAGCTCCGGATGCGGGTTCGGCCCCACCACGCGGTAGGTATGAAACCAGGCGTAGTGAACGCCCATGGCGATCAGCCGCCGCAGCCAGCCCTCGTCGACCAGCTCCTCGATGTTGCTCTGGCAGACGCTGGTGGCCACGCCGGTGATGAGCTTGTTGCGCCGGCAGTTTTCGATTCCTTCGAGGCTCTTGCTCAGCACGCGCAGCCGCCCGCGGCGCTCGTCGCTGACGACCTCGGTCCCTTCGATGCTGATCAGCGGCGTGACATTTCCGATCTTGCGCAGCTCGCGGGCGACTTCGTTGGTGATGAGCTGGCCGTTGGTGAAGACCTGAAAATAGCAGTCCGGATGGGCGGCGAAAATGTCGAGCAGCTGCGGATGCAGGAACGGCTCGCCGCCGAGAATGCCGAAGTAGCTGTTCCCGTGCGCCTTGGCGTCATTGAGCAGCTTGTTCATGTCTTCGAGCGAAATTTTCTGGCTGGGCGCCTCGACGTCCACCCAGCAGCCCTGGCAGCGCAGCTGGCAGCTGGAAATCACGGAAATGAACAGAAAGGGCGGGAAATATTCGCCTCGCTTCAGGCGCTTCTTGTAAATCTCGACGGAGCGGATTCCCTTGATCCCGAAGTTGACCACGAACTTGGAGAGCAGCCGCAAGTCGGTTTCGGCGAACATCCTCCGGCCGAAGGCCAGCATCATGAGCGGTTCTCTCCCAGTTTGGCGTTATTCATTTCGATGGCCGCGCGCGCCCGGGCCTGCGCCATCTCGGCGCGCGCCTGAATCTCTTCCGGACTCGGCAGCGAGGCCAGCACTTCCGCCGGCACGCCCATCGCCTGGCCCGCCTTGACCAGGCAGTTCTGCCGCTCTTTCAAGGCGCGCTCGTCGTCCCGCTCCTTGGAAAATCGCGATTTCGCTTTCGCCGTGCGGTCCCGCAGCATGGAATAGATATCGCCGCCGAGCAGGGCGGATATGTCCACCTTCATGGCTTCCCGGCGCACGTCGTCGGTGTTGATCTCTTCGCCGTTGATGGGCCCGTGCCGGTACTTGGGGAACATGATGGCAACTTCCGGGCAGACGCGCGAGCAGGCCGGGCACTCCGTCTTGCAGTTGTCCTGATTGCGGACTTCGATGCCGCCCGTGGATGATACGCCGTACACGTCGAACAGGCAGAAGCTCAGGCACTGCATGCAGTTGGTGCAGCGGGCAAAATCGATGACAGGGAACCAGGGCTTCCACACCCCGGGCCGCTCCAGGCCGAGCTCGCTGCGGACCTGGTCGGCGGCCTCCGCGATCTGGGCCGGCGCCGAGCCGTTGAGGGGATGGAACCGCACACGAGCCGACGCCTCCGGCGGCTGGTTCTCGAAATCACCCAGCACGAGCAGAACGCTGTTGGCAGCCGCGTCCACCGGGGCCGGCGAGCGCACGCAGGAGACCGGAAATCCGCCCTCGAGCAGCGTGCGGAGCAGCGCGCCGCGGAACTCGCCGGAGACGGTCCGGCTTCCCGGGCCCTCGTAGAGGAGTACGCGTAGAATGGGAGCGGCCAGCCGGCTCACCGGTCCTCCTCGAGGAGCCCGCTGAGAACCTGTTCCGGCGGTTCCGTGCGCATGTTGAGAATCAGGGTCTCCGGCGGCAGCAGCCAGCCGGCCGCCTGGAAAAGCGAGCGCACCACGCGCGGATAACAGGCCGCGATCCGAAGCTCGCCGCGGGGAATCAGAGTCGCCACGTGAGCGTCCCTGCGGGCCGACATCTCGCACAGGTCCGGCACGCTGTCCCACTCGGTGTCCGAGGCCGCCAACCCTGCCAGAACCTGCTGCTTCACCTCCGGCGGCACAATTTTGGCGTAGGCGCAATGGCAATACAGAACTCTGGCGGCGCCGGGCATAGGGATCAAGCTTCGGCCATGCGGTAGGTAGGCACAGGTCTGGCCGGCCGGAAGTTCTCGGAATGCTCGATGGTCCATTCCAGCTTCTCTTCCTTTCCGGCTTCATGCAAAGCGCGGGTTACGGTTTCCTGCAGCATGCCGGGGTCGCCTTCGGCACGCAGGTTGATGATCAGCTCTCCTCCCTCCAGATCACCGGAAAGAGAATGCGCCATAAAAGGCGCGGAGTCCCCGCGGACCAGATTGATCGCGCCGATGTCGCCCGGATCGCCGTCGGGCGTCAGGGTCATCTTGAGGTGCGCGATTTCGGCTCCGTCGGCCTCCAGGCTGCGCTGAATCCCGGACGCCAGTGTTTCGAGCAGCCGGTTTCCGGAGAACGGATCGGGACTCGCCACGTGGACCGTGGCGTTGAACCAGCCGAGCATGGCCTCGCCCTCCGCGTACGTATCGTAATCGAGGTCCGGCGGCGGGAAAGAGGCCAGGCTGCCGCCGAGGACCCGTTCAAACCACGGATCGAGCCCCTGCGATTGCAGAGCCGACATGGAAAGGATTTCGGCTCGCGGGAATTCGATGGCCAGCGCGTCTTTCAACTGTTCCAGCCGGCGCGAACTCACCAGGTCGGACTTGTTGATGACGATGACGTCCGCTTCCTCGAGCTGCTTCCGGTAGACGTAGACTACCTTGGGAGCGAATACCTTGCCCGGTTCGATCCCCAGGATACGGGCGCCGCGGATGGGGTCCACCAGGACGCTCATCGGGGCAACCGAAAAACGATCGCCGTACAGGCGGCGCAGCGGGTAGGCGACCGAAGCCCGAAGATCGGTGCAGCTGCCGACCGGCTCGGCCAGGAAGACTTCGGGCGCGGTATCGCGGGTCAGGTTCCCGGCGGCGTCCATCAGGGACTGGAAGCGGCAGCAGAAGCAGCCGCCGGTAATTTCCTCGACGGGCAGGCCGCTGGCGCGCGCCAGCGCGGTATCCACCAGGCCGCTGCTCTGATCGTTGGTGATCAGGCCGACACGCTTGCCGTCGGCGACAAGCTTTTCCGCCAGGCGGAGCATGGCTGTCGTTTTGCCGGCGCCTAAAAAGCCGCCAATCATGATGTATCGGGCGTCAGGCATCTGCGTCTGCCTTATAGTACCGAGACTTTAACATCTTATCGATGGTAGCATCCAGCGCGGCTATATAGCCGTGGACGTCCACCGAGCCAGGGTCGGGGGCGCCGCGTACGCGATAAAGCCAGCCCTTTTCGTAAGGATCCGAGTCGATGAGGGTGATATCCCGCGCCAGCGCCGGATTGGGCCCCAGAAACTCGCCGGCGGCCGCGCAGTACAGGTCGCTCACGGCCTTGAAGCCCTCCACCCACCCGATCGGCTGGCCGGTTTCGACGCGCGCGCCCTCGCGCACCGAGAACTCGTACTCGACCATCTCGCCCAACATGCGTCCCGCAAACTTGGAGAACCCGATGCGCCAGACCTGCGGCTCCTCCTCGAGCAACCAGAAGTGCGACAGGGTGTAGCGCCGCGCCGCGGGCAATCGGGTGCCGAAGCGCGCGCGCTTGTAGGCGATGGCTTCTTCCGGGGCCTGGCTCATGTGGTGACTGCTATGGACTGAATGGCGTGAACCATGGCCTGGAGATCCAGCTCCGGCGTGAGGTGGCACCAGGAAAGACGCAGGGCGCCGGCCTTGCTGTCCTCCGGCAGGCGCATGGCGCTGAGCACGTGGCTGCAGGTGTAGAACTGGGACGAACAGGCGGCGCCATTCGAGACGGCCGCCAGGTCGCGCCATGCTTCCATGGCGGTTTCGGCGTCCATGCCGGGGATCGACAGGTTGACGATGTGAGCCGCCGCAAGCGCCGGATCTCCGTGGAGGACAGGGCCGAGGGGAGCCAGCCCGTCCAGCAGGCGGCCGCGGAACGCACGACAGGCTCGCAGCCGGTCATCCGATTCGGCCAGCGCCAGCTCGGCGGCGCGCCCGAACGCCGCGATCAGCGCGACAGGGAGAGTCCCGGACCGGAAGCCCAATTCCTGGCCGCCGCCGAAGACCAGCGGAGCGAGAGGCGCGCGCTGCCGTCCCCGGCGGCGGACGATAAGCGCTCCGATACCCTGCGGCGCGTGGATCTTATGCCCGCTGGCGCTGATCAAATCGATGCGCGGATGCCGCAGCGCCTCGATCTCCCGGCCGTAGCCCTGCGCGGCGTCGACGTGGAAATAGGCCGCGTGGCTTTCGAGCCGGTCCGCGATGGCCCCGACCGGCTGGCGGACGCCGGTCTCGTTGTTCACCTGCATCACGCTGACCAGCAGGGTCCCGGGCGTCAGCGCCGCGCCGACGGCGTCCGGATCCACCTGGCCCGAAGGCTCGGGCTGCACGCGAGTCACGCGAAAGCCGCGCCGCTCGAGGGTTTCCAGCGGACCCAGCACGGCATGATGCTCGATCGCGCTGGTGACGATTTCCATCTTGCCGTGCGCTCGGCCGTACGCCTCCAGGCCGAGGATCGCCAGGTTGTTGCTCTCGGTTGCGCCGCTGGTGAAGACGACCTCGCCGCGCGACGCTCCGGCCACTGCTCCCACCTGCTGGCGCGCCTGTTCCACGGCTGCCCGGGCGCGGCGTCCGAAATCGTGCGTGCGGCTGCCGGCGTTTCCGAAGTCCTGTTCGAGATGATGGAGCAAGGTCTCGCGAACGCGCGGGTCGAGAGGGGCGGTCGCCGCGCAGTCGAGATAGACGGGGCCATCGCGCCTGTTCATGGGGTTCGAATGCTATTATCTCATGCGTGCGGCTGCTGACAGTCCCGCCCGAAGGCGCGGCGGAGAACCTGGCTCTCGATGAGCTGCTGCTTGACCGGCGCGAGGAGGTCCTGCGTTTCTGGGAGTGCGCGCGGCCGGTAGTGGTCGTCGGGAGGGGCGGACGCCTCCCGGAGCAGGCGCGCGTCGAAGCCTGCGCGGCCGCCGGAGTGGAAGTGCTGCGCCGCTGCTCGGGGGGTGGGGCAGTGGTGCTCGGTCCCGGGTGCCTGAACTACAGCCTGGTTCTTTCACTCGAATCCCGGCCGGGATTCCGTGACGTCCGCCGCAGCTTTTGCGAGATTCTGAGCCGCATCGGAGCCGCGCTCGGCGCCGAAGTCCGCGGAGCCTCCGACCTCGCCTGGCGGGAGCGCAAAGTGTCGGGCAACGCGCAGCGAAGGACCGCGCTCGCCGTCCTGCATCACGGAACGCTCCTCTATGATTTCGATCCACGGCTGGCCGAACGTTATCTCCTCGAGCCGCCGCGCCAGCCCGGATACCGCCGCCGCCGGCCGCATTCGGACTTCCTGGGCAACCTGCCGTTTTCCGCTCAGGAGATTCAGCGGCGTGTAGCGGAAGTCTGGGGCGCTGGTGTATTCTCAGGAAATGATCGATAAGAACGCCGCGGCCCAAATCATGCGGGAGGTCTCGGAGCTCGGACTCCTTACCCAAGAGGAGATCTCCTATGTAACGACGACCCTGCAACCCTGCCATGTACTTGCCGACGGCGTCAAACTCGCCGATACCCTGCACCTGAACATCAAAGTGGATGACATTGGCTGCCTGCCCGCGGCGTTCGTCGAATCGCGCGGCGGCAAGGCGGAGAACGCGAAAGAGGGCTATGTGAAATACGCGTTTCCGGGGAATGTCAACGTAATCCTGTCGGCGATCAACATCTCTCAGGACGACCTCATCGAAGCCCGATCCGGCGCGAAGAAGTCGCGTCCGTTCCTCGATCACCTGGGGATCGATCTGCGCCGGGAGATCGACCCGGTCCACGACTTCTTCGATGCCATCCCTTACCTGGCGTCCAAAGCCGGCTGGCCCACGGTTTCCCAGGGCGGCGGAGGGAAAGCGGTCTTCTGTTGCCACGTCCAGGTAAGCGCCAAGCACTGGGTTTACCCACGAGGATCGCAGACCGGGCTCTCGATTCCCCTGGAGTTCGCGTACGGTCCGCTGGTAGTTTCGGAAACCACCAGCGGCTGCGATCTCAGACCCGCCGACCCGATGACTGTGCCCGCCGGCGCCGCTGTTTCGTCCTGTGGCGGATAGCGCTCAAAAACAGTTTGTGAGAGATTGGCCTTCCGGCGCACTCACAGAATAGTAATGATGAGATCTGCCGTGCGTCTCGCGCCGTTTGTATTCGCTCTGGCTCTTCTGGCCGACGTGCCCACGGCATCCGTCAGCGGAACGGTTACCGATTCGAGCGGAGCGGTCCTGGTTGGCGCCGCCGTGACCGCCCGCAACATGGAAACCAATGTTTCGCGCTCGACGGCGTCCAACCAGGCCGGCGTCTACCAGCTTCTCGGTTTGCAGGCCGGCGCCTACGAGATCTCATCCTCCCAGCCTCAGTTCACGACGGTGCGGCGGAAAGACGTGGTGCTGCGCGTGGGAGACGAGGTCCGGATCGACATCTCGCTGCCGCCCGGCGAAGCCCGGGAATCGATCGTCGTCAGCGAGACCACGCCGTTGACGCAACTCGAGACCGCCGCGGCGTTCGCCGTCGTGGACGAGCGGGCCATCGCGGACCTGCCGACCGACGGGCGCCAGCTGCAGAACCTGGCGCTCACCGTTCCCGGCGTCAGCGCCGGCTGGAATGTGTCGACGGCAGCCAATCGCTACGGGAAGGCGCGGGAAAATACGGAAGGCGCGTTCAACGTGGATGGCGCCCGCAGCCGGTCGAACGATTTTCTGTTCGACGGCATGCCGATGAACGTGCAGCAGTACAGCGTAATCAATTTCGAGCCCTCGAACGAGGCGGTGCGCGAATTCTCGGTCATCAGCGAGATTCCGCCCGCCGAGTACGGCCGCACCATGGGCGGACAGATCAACATTGTGACCCGCTCCGGCTCCAGCCGGTTCCACGGCGCGGCATATGAATTTTTCCGCAACAACGTGCTCAACGCCAACGATACTCTCAGCAAGCGCGCGGGACTGCCGCGCGGGGTTGTACGCCATAACCAGTTCGGGGGCAGCCTGGGCGGACCGGTCTGGAAGCAGAAGCACTTTTTCTTCGTGAACACGGAACTGCTGCGGAACCTGGAGGGCTCGGAAACGCGCACGTCCTTCGTGCCGACCGCCGACCAGAGCCGCGGCCTGATTACCTACACGGACGCCGCGGGCCGCTCCCAGGTCCTCGATCTCTCCTCCCGCATTACGCCGGTGAGCGCCAAACTGCTCAAGCTCTACCCGGCGCCGAATTCCTCGCTGCCCGGCGGGAACTACACCGCGTCGCTGGCCATCGGACTGCATGATTACCAGTATCACGTCCGCACCGATCACCATTTCACCGGCCGCGACGTGGTAACCCTGCGCACTTCGTGGGGACTCAACGACCAGGTGTATATCATCGACCGCTTCGGCGGGCCGTACATTCCCGGATTCACTCTGCCCAACCCGGAACGCACCACCAACGGCACGCTCGGCTACCTGCATACCTTTTCGGCAGCCCTCTCCAACCAGGCCCGTATCGGCGTGAACCGCTACGGAAACATCCTGGCCAACGGCGATCCGCGGGACGCGGCGGAATTCGGCCTGCCGAACGGATCGACCGCCAACGGGATTCCGTCCATCTCGTTCGCGCAGGGTGGACTGGCCGCGCTCGGAGGGCTCTCCTGGTACAACCGCGAGCAGAATGAGCTGACCGTGCACGCCTCTGATTCGGCCAGCGTGCTGACAGGCGCCCACAGCCTGAAGTTCGGCGGGGAGTTCTCTCGTTATCACTTCAACACGCGGGGCGCGGGCAACCAGCGCGGCACGATCGCCTTCGACGGTTCGCGGAACGGCCTCATTCCGGCGGCGCCAGCCAATCAGCTGGCGAACGTTCTGGCCGACCTGCTGCTCGGCCTCCCGTATCAGGCGACGATCACCGTCGGCCAATTCGGCCGCGGATACCGGGACACAGGTTGGGCATTGTTCGCGCAGGACGCCTGGCGCATGACCCGCAATCTTACACTCAACTATGGGCTGCGTTATGAATACACGGCGCCGTGGACGGAAGTGAACGGCAAGCTCTCGAACGTCGCGCCGGGCAAAGGGCTGGTCACCGCTGGCGATTCGGGCTGGACCGGGCTGTACAAGCCTGACCGCAACAACTTTGCCCCCCGTTTGGGTTTTGCCTATGATCTGACGGGCAAGGGCCGCACGATTCTGCGCGGCGGCGCCGGCATGGTGTATGAGACGTTGCTGCAGGCGAGCACCGTACAGCAGGTCGAGAACAATCCGCCGTTTTCCGCCAGTGCGATCACCAACGCTCCCACGCCGTTTTCGCGCGACGCAAATGCGCCAACCCGTACCCTGCTCGACCTGCGTGGCAGCGCCTCGCCTTCTCGGTCCCTGTCGGCTATTCCGGCCGGCCTCCGCAATCCTTACAGCCTGCAGTACAGCCTGGACGTGCAGCATGCCCTGAGCCAGAGCTGGATGGTGGAGATCGCCTATCGCGCTACCCGCGGGGTTCACCTGCCGTTCAATTACGACATGAACCAGGCGCCGCTGGCCGCTCTCACCTCCTCCCAGCGCGGCCGTATCGAAGCGGCCATTCGGACATCATCGGCAACCGGCGGCATCGTCGATCCGCTTCGGCCGTATCCAGCCTTCAACGCGATCAGCCTTTTCGCCAACGAAGCCACTTCCACATATCACAGCCTGCAACTCAGGCTCGAGCGCCGTTTTCATGCCGGCTTGAATCTGCTTGCCGGATACACATGGTCCAAGGCTATCGACGACGCCAGCGACTTCGGCTCGGGAGACTCCAGCGAGCACGTGCTGGACAGCTACAATCGCCACGCACAGAAGGCGCTGGCCAGCTTCGACATTCCTCACCGCTTCATCGCCTCTTTCAACTATTTGATTCCGGCTCGCGCGCTCAAACCGGCTCTCGGAGGCTGGCAGGTGAACGGCATTGTGACCGTGCAGTCCGGCCAGCCTTTTACGCCCTTCACCAGCCAGTTCGACCCTTACCGCAACGAAAGCTTCAACCGCCTGGTGGTGACCGCGGATCCGCATGCGGATGTTCCTTCCGGTCTGGCTTACAATCCGTCCGCGTTCCGGCTGCCCGCGCTCGGAACCTTCGGGGACAGCGGGCGCAACATCGTCCGCGGCGATCGATACCGGACCGCCGATATCTCCCTGTTCCGCAACTTCGCCCTGCGCGAGAGCCTCCGGCTGCAATTGCGTTTCGAAGCCGCCAACAGCTTGAACCGGGTCAATTATCAGGGCCCGGTGACCAACCAATCGACACAGCCCGGCGCCTTTGTCGCCACGGCGCTCCCCCGCACGTTGCAGTTAGGCGCTAAACTCACTTTTTAGGTTTCTGCTACAGCACGTCGGCGAAACCGCGCTTCATGTGCCGGAAGAACAAGCCGCCGGCAATGAAGGTACCGGCCGCGCACGCGAATACCACGCCGAACTCACCGAGAGTAGGCGGCTGGTAGGTCAGCAGCGCCTGCCGGTAAGCTCGCACGATGTAGGAGAGCGGGTTCCCGGCGATCAGGAACTTGAGCGCTTCGGGGACCTGGTCTTCGGTGATGAAGATCGGGGTCAGCCAGAACCAGAACGTCAGGATCACGCTGACCATCTGCACGGTATCCCGCAAATAAACCTGGAGCCCGGCGGCGATCCAGCCGAGTCCGACCGAGAACAGGCCGATCAAAGCCATATAGACGGGCAGCAGCAGCAACAAGGGCGTGATGTGATTTTCCGTGATCGCGATGGCTGCTACCGCCAGCGCCAGCGCCAGGCCGTGGCTGATCAGGGACGAGACGAAGACCGAAATCGGGACCACTTCGGCCGGGAAAACCGTCTTGGTGATCAGATTGGCATGTTCGAGCAGTGAGCTCGAGGACCGCTGGACTGTGTCGGTGAACAGCAGCCAGGGAAGCATGCCGGCAAACAGGTAGATCGGGTAACTCTGGGTTCCCTCGCCCGGCGGCACGGTCTGTTTCATGCAGATGCTGAACACGAACGTCCAGCTCACCAGCAGCACCAGGGGGTGAATGACGCCCCAGAGCCATCCCGCAGCCGACCCCACGAATCGCTGCTCGAAATCGCGCCTGACGAGCTGGAAGATCAGGCCCCGCCGCTCTACTAAATTCTTGAGAAACAAGGTCCCGGGGACGCGAGCCATGGTCCAAGGCTAGCAGTTCGCTTTCGGCCGGCGCAACAAGCCCGGTTTGAACGTGTTGGTATCATCAGGGCAGCATTTTGCCTGCATTTTTATGAAGATGAAGCATCTACGACCGGGAGCCGCTCTGGTCGCCCTGGCCTCCGCGCTGAGCCAGACCCCGAATCCGCCGCCGGCTCCGGCGCAGGAGTCATCGGACACGCCGGTCCTGCGTGTCACGGTGAACCTGGTGCAGGTGGACGCCGTGGTTACCGACAGCAAGGGAAAGCAGGTCACCAACTTGACTGCCGGCGACTTCGAGCTGCTGCAGGACGGCAAGCCGCAGAAGATCACCAAGTTCTCCTACATTTCGACGGCTGCCCCGACGCCCGCTCCCGCCGCTCCCAAGCCCCCCGTTCCCGGACGCGCCACGCCTCCGCCGCCGGCTGTGAAGCTGCGTCCGAGCCAGGTGCGGCGGACCATCGCCATGGTGGTCGATGACCTGGGGCTGTCCTTCGAGAGCACCGCGCAGGTGCGGGGCGCGCTGAAAAAATTCGTCGAGGAGCAGATGCAGCCGGGCGATCTGGTGGCGATCGTGCGGACCGGCGCCGGGATGGGGGCGTTACAACAGTTCACCTCCGACAAGCGGCAGCTCTACGCCGCCATCGACCGCGTGAAATTCAACATGATGGGCCGCTCCGGGGTCAGCGCGTTTGCGCCGATCAACGACAGTGACGACGGCTCGTCCGCCGGACTGGACGATTTCCGCGACGAATACTTCGCCCGGGGCTCGCTGGGCGCGATCAATTACGTGGTGGGCGGACTGAAAGAAATGCCGGGGCGCAAAGCCGTGATCCTGCTTTCCGACAGCATACGGCTTTTCAACCAGGAGGGGCTCAACGACCGGATCCTCGAATCCGTGCGCCAGTTGACGGACCTCGCCAACCGGGCTTCGGTGGTGATTTACAGCATCGATCCGCGAGGCTTGCCCACGCTCAGTCTCACGGCCGCCGACAATGTCCGGGGAGGCAATCCGCTGGCGCTCTCCGGGCACATGCAGCGCCGCCATGCCGAATACTTCGAATCGCAGGACGGGCTGAATTACCTGGCGCAGGAAACCGGGGGGCTGTTCATTCACGACACCAACGATATCTCGGGAGGGATTCGCTCCGTCCTCGACGATCAGCGCGGCTACTATCTGATCGGCTACACGCCGGACGACACTACGTTTCAGCAGCTCAAAGGTAAAGATCGCCCGTATCACAAAATCAAAGTGCGGGTGAAGCCCGCCGGGCTGATGGTGCGGTCGCGGACCGGGTTCTTCGGGGTGCCGGATCAGCAGGCGCGCCCGGCGTATCGCACGCGGGAAGAGCAGATGTTCGCCGCGCTGGGTTCGCCGTTCGGTGGGGGCGGAGTCCGCTTGCGGATGACGGCGCTGTTCGCCACCAACGCTCAGAAGGGCTCCTTCGTGCAGTCGATGCTGCATATCGACGGGCACGATCTGACGTTTACCGACGAGCCGGACGGGTTCAAGAAAGCCGTGGTCGACGTGCTCCTGGTGACCTTCGGGGACAACGGGACCGTGATCGACCAGACCAGCCAGACGTTCACCATGCGGGGCAAGGCGGACACCTACAAGCTCGCCATGCAGCGCGGATTCGTGCACACTGTAAATCACGTTGTGAAGAAGCCGGGCGCCTACCAGTTGCGGGCTGCCGTGCGGGATTCGGTCAGCCAAAAAATCGGATCGGCCACTCAGTTCATCGAAGTGCCGGACGTCTCGAAAGGGCGGCTGACTCTTTCCGGTATCGTCATGCGCGCCAGCCGTCCTCCGGACCCGCCGCAGCAGCCGGGCGCCGCTGCCGGGCCGCCGTCGACGGAAGCACAGCAGGAACCGCGGCGGCAACAGGCCGAGGCCGACAGCATGGGCACTCCGGCGCTGCGGATCTTCCATCCCGGCAGGAAGGTCGAGTATGCGCTGCAGATCCTCAACGCGCAGGAAGACCACGCCACCAAACAGGTGCAGCTCGAAAGCCAGCTCTTCCTGTTTCGCGACGGCCAGCAGGTGTACGCGGGCAAGCCGAATCCGTTCAACGCCGCCAAGACCCCGGATGGAAAGAGTGTGATGACGGCGGGCCAGCTTCAGCTCGGATCCAAAATGGAGCCGGGTGAATACGCGATGCAGATCGTGATCACCGACAAGCTGGCCAAAGAACGCTACCGCACGGTAGCCCAGTCGATCGATTTCGAAATTGTGAAGTAGAATGTGGGGGCGATCCTGCCCGCGCGGCCGCGGGAATTTTCCAACAACTGGAGTATGCTAAGCGATGAGTCATGGAAGTGATTCCGGAGGACGAATGACGCCGCAACTCAGCCGTCGGAGGATTCTGGCGCTCCCGGGCGCGCTCCTGACGGCATCCGCCGCGGACCGCTCCATATTCCGCGGAGTCGCCCTCGGAACACAGACTTATTCCTTCCGCGATCGTCCGCTCGACGAGGCGGTTGCCGCCATGGCGCAGATCGGATTCGGCGTGTGTGAAGTGAGCGGCCGGCATCTGGAACCACAGAATCTGCGCGGAGCCGAGCTTCGGCAGTGGAGAATGACGGCTCCGCTTGCGCACTTCGCCGCCGCCGGCGAGAAGCTTCGAAAGGCCGGCATCGAGCCGCGGGTCCTGACTTACAACTTGAATTTGACGCCGGCGTCCGATTCCGAAATCGAGCGCGGCTTCGAGATGGCCAGGGCGCTCGGAGCCAAGGCGATTTCGACGTCCACAAAAATGAGCATCGTCCCGGCGATTGACGCGGCGGCGAAACGAAACAAGATGCGGGTCGGCCTCCACAATCACTCCGTGCTCAGGAAGGAGGAAATCACTACTCCCGACGACTTCGCGGCAGCCCTGCGCGGCCGCTCGGAGTATATGGGGATCACGCTCGACATCGGCCATTTCACCGCCGCCGGATTCAATCCCGCCGCCTGGCTCCGGGAGCATCACAGGCAGGTCTTCGGACTACATGTCAAGGACCGCAAGAAAGACCAGGGACCCAATGTGCCCTTTGGAGAGGGCGACACCCCCATCGTCCAGGTGCTCCATTACATCCGTGACCATACGCCTCATATCCCGGCGCTGATCGAGTACGAGTACAGCGCGAAGGACACCGTGGCTGAAGTTCGCAAGTGTTTCGATTACTGCAGGCACGGCTTACTGTCCTGAAGGGCTGGGAATCACCCCGTTTAGTCCGCGGAACGGGCTCGTACGCCCGGACGGCTGCCCCGCTACGCACGTGCTTGCTACAATTTTATTTCCCCCTCCATTTGGGGACCTCGGGAGGGAACTTCATTGCGGCTCTCAGAGATTTGCGTCGACCGGCCCGTCTTTGCCTTCATGCTCATCATGTTCCTGGTGGTGCTGGGGATTTCTTCGTTCAATCAGCTCGGGGTCGACCTGTTTCCGCGGAGTGACGCAGCCACAGTCAACGTCAAGGTGGAACTGCCGGGCGCTTCGCCGGAGGAAGTGACTTCGCAAGTGGTCATGCCGCTCGAAGAAGCGGTCGCGTCCGTGAGCGGCGTCGATGAAATGCAGGCGCGCGTCAGCGAGGGCGTCGCCAGCCTGACCATCACGTTCGTGCTGGAACGGGACATCGGCGAGGCATCGGAGGATGTTCGCGAGAAGGTGAGCGGGGCCATGCGGAACCTGCCGCCCAACGTCCTGCAGCCCATCGTTACCAAAGCCGATCCCGATTCCGACCCGGTTATCACGATGGTCATG